>DATLLF010000223.1:0-17706 GCA_035537955.1 Vicinamibacterales bacterium
ACATAAACCGGCCGTCTGCGCCGGGACGCGTGGCCCTGACGAACCGGGAATACGGAATCCACTGCGAGGGGTCGTCCGCAAAGATCAGGACCGATGCCGCGGCCGTCGGCTGTCCCTTGTCGTCGAGCACCGTTCCGGTGACTCGTGGGATTCTGCGCGTGACGATGATCTTCGCGCCGGTGATCTCCTTGCCGCCGGTTGGTACATCGAAGGGCTCGTCGGCGATGTTCCGGTCATTCAGCGTTGCGGTCGCCATCGTCCAGTCGTCGGGCAGGCCCGTCAAACGGAACATGAACGGCCCGCCGAGCCCCTGCATCCTGAAGGACCAGTCGTCGTTCACCTGAACGACACGCACCGTTGGAAGTACCTTGTCGCTGAACGACTCGATCACAACGCGCACACCGGATACGGGGAAGGCAGGCGACGTTCCTTCCTCGGTGACGACCGAACCGATGACTGTGCTCCCCGTCTTCTGTGTCAGAACGACGTCATCGATATCCGTGCCGGTGACGGTGAGGATCACGTCGTCGCCGCCGGATGAGACGCTGTAGACGCCGCCCGACACGTCCTTGATCTGAAACGATCCGTCGGGCCCGGTGCGCACCGAGCGCATACCGGCGGTCATGATCACCCCGGGGTAGCTGTAGGCGATCGTGACGCCGGCGCCGGGCACTGCTTCACCACTCGTGCGCACGACGCGGCCGGAGATCCGCGACGTCGGGCTGGATTGCAGGTTCATCTGGATCTCGCTCTTTTGCTCTGATGCTGCGAGCGAGATGACCTGCGCCTGATCGACGCCACCGGCCGGGTAGTAAGTGGATGGGTACCCGATCGTTTCCTTCTTGTCGTTCCGCCACGTCTCCGTCGATGTCGCGGCGAGATAGTAGCTGCCCGGCTCGAGGCCGCTGATCCTGAAGTTTCCGAGATCATCGGTCGTGGATCCGCCGCTGATCGTGGGCACCCGCTTCCCGTTTCGGTAGCGCAGCACGAGGGCATCCACCCGCACGCCGGGGTAGGGAGCACCGATGTCATCGGCGACACGTCCAGAGATGACGGCTCCGCGAGGCAGAGCGATGTCGATGCGGTCCGACACCTCGCCGGCGCGGACGTCAACCGCCAATCCCCGTTCCGTGGCGCGGCGTTGTCCATATTGAACGGAAACGAAGCCGGCTCTCGTGCCGGTCACGAAGTACGACCCTGCGGCGAGGCCGGTCACCTCGAACTCTCCGCGCGAGTTCGTACTCGCCATCACCGCGCGAGCGAACGAGTCCTGCCTGTCGGCAAGCACGCGCACTCGTGCCCGTCGCAGCGGCTTCCCCGTATCCACTTCGGTGATTCGGCCGCGGATCGATCCTGTCTTTGCCCCCTGGAAACCCGTTACTGCCTTGACGTGGAGGGCGTCGCCGTTCAGTGCGAGGCTGGTGAACAGGAGGAACGCAGCGATGAGCGTCGTTTTCATCTTCATCGCGCGCCTCCTGCTGTGAGCTTCACTGTCTCGACGATTCCTTCGCTCAGCTCGATTCGGGTGCTTCCGCGTTCCTGGGACTGGAGATACGCGGGGTCTTCCCACTGCCCTTCCATGACGAGCGGAACGGCGGCAATCCGGTAGCGTCCAGGCGGTAAGGCCGGCACCGAGAACCGTCCCTGACCGTCCGGGCGCGTTGCGCGCACGAAGCGCGACCCCGGCCCCCACAGCGCGCTGTTCTCGGCGAAGACGATGACGGTGGCATCATGCGCCGGTGCACCGTCGGGCGCGATCGCCTCGCCCGTGATCAGCGCGCCCTTCCTCGAGAGGATGATCTCCATTCCCTTCACGTCCGCTCCTCCGCGCGGCACGGCGACGGGAACATCCGTGACGTCGCGCTCGCCGATGCGGACAGCCTTCAGCATCCAGTCGTCTGGCAGACCCGTGACGCGGAACAGCTGCGGGTCCTCGATATCGGTGATCCTGAAGGTCCAGTCTGGCCGCACGACGACACCGGAGCTCTCACCCCAGCGAGGCAGCACGCGTTGCGGATCCGCCGGAATCGGGGTGAGCCGCACTCGCGACGCGAGGAATGGGGGCGGCGTGTCCTCGTCGGTTTTCACGACGCCCGTCACTTCCGCCCGGCGACGCGGTGTCAGGTTGACGTGCTGAACGTCACCCTCGCCGAGGAGAACAGTGGTGGTGACGCGCTCCTGCTCGTTGCCGGTGCCGACGAGATATTCACCCGGCGCGAGCTTCGAGAATTCGAATGCGCCGCGGCTGTCGGTCTTCACGGGGGGTGATCCCTGTCCGCTCGACACCAGCCGTCCGCCGATGCCGCGCGTGATGTCGGACAGAAACACGACCTGGTCGCGGACCGGCTGTCCGGCGACATCCTCCACCACACCAGTGACCCGGGCTGCACGTCCGGGCACGAGCCGGAAGTCGAGGCCGCCGATTTCCTGTCCCAGTTCGAGATTGATGCTTTGCGGAGCATCGCTGCCGGTCACGCCTGGAAAGTACGTCACCGCGAAGACGTACGTGGCTTTCCCGTCATCGCTTTCCCACACGTCGGTGCTCGACGCGCGCAGCCGGAAGCCGCCAGGTTCCAGCCCGCTGAGGCGGTACTCGCCGATGTCGTTGGTCGACGTGAGCCGGGCGGGCACGAGGACCCGGCGTCCGCGGATGTAGCGGTACTCGAGCGCCTCGACGCGCACCCCCGGTGCGGGATCGCCGGCTTCGTCGGTGATCCGCCCGGCGAGAACGCTGCTACGTGTCAGCGCGATGTCGATGTCGTCGATCACGTCCCCCGGGTGCACATCGATGGTTCGCCCCAGTTCCCTTGGACGTCTCTGGCCGTACTGCACCGTCAGGTAACCGGCTCTGGTGGCTGTGAGTGTGTACGAACCCGGCGGCACGTCCGTGATCTCGAACCCGCCGCGCGTGTCGGTCACGTCCGCCGGCGGATTCTGCGCGGCGCCGTTCAGCGTTATGCGCACACGGTGCAGCGGCTGTCCGGATGCAGCGGACGTGGTGTGCCCGCGTATTGTGGCGGTCGCAGCCTGCGCACGCGGGACATCCCGCGGCGGCTGTGCCTGTTCGAGAGACAGACAGAGGATGAGAAGGAAAAAGCCTCCACGCATGGAGGCTTTTTCTAGTGGATTACCTCACTCGCGTCAACTGGCAACTGCGAACGCCTCAGTTCGCCTTCACATTTGTTGCGATGATGGAGTTGTCCGCCTGCGAGATCCCCTTGACCGTGACTTTCGTGCCGCTCTTCAAGGCCGTGCACGCGATGCCTTCGAACGCAGTTGTGGCGGTCGTGCTCACCTTGTAGCCGTTCACGCCGAAGCTCAGTGTCGGGCAGGCGCCAGAGACGCCGCCCGCGGAGCCCTGAATTTCCACTTCTCCGCCGGTTGCGTCGTCGTTGATCTCGATGTGACGCGCGTCGATGGATCCGTCGGGCTGGCGGGTGCCGATGACGTGCAGATCCTGACCCGTCTTCAATTGCGAGAGCGTCTGGACGTCTCCCTTGCGCTTCACGTCGGTGTCGGCGGACGTGCGAACCGTCGTACCTCCGACGTTCAGCGTCAGCGCCGGGATGCTCCCGCCAATCGAGTTCAGCACGCCGTGAATGGACGCCGAGCTGTCCTGCTCATCTTCGTCCTCGTCGTCTGACGTGTCGGAGTTGGTGTTCTGGACGATGATCTGCGTTGCCAGCAGACTCGACCCGCTTGTGTGCCCTTTGACGTGGACGCGATAGTCCACCTTCAGCTCCGCGAGCGTGACGCTCGTCTCTCCCTTGCGGATGACGGTGGAGCTGTCGGTCATGACCGTCCGGCCGGCAACCTTGAGTGACCCTGCCGGCATCGACGGAGGCAACGACTGGATTTTGCCTTCGAGCTGTTCTTCGCTCCCGCCGCTTCGCGCCTCGGATTCGAGCGTCACAGTCGTTCCGGATACGGAAATTACCAGCGTGATCGTCTCTGTTGTCTGGACGCCGTTGACCGACAGCGTGCCTGACACCGGTCCGCTGAACTGGAGCTGCAGATCGCCCGCCGGCACGTTCTTCAGATTAAACCTACCGCTCGCGTCGAGGCCGGAGCTGATGGACGTTCCGACTATGGTGACGGTCAGGCCTGTGATCGCCTGACCGGTGCTAGCCGAGGTGCGCGCACTGGGACCGCCGGAGAGGATGCTGCCGGTGATCGATGCGCCAGTTGTCGAACCCGTGTCAGCCGGTGACGTCGGAGAGGAGCCTCCGCAGGCCGTTGCGATCGCAAGTACACAAACCGTAGCCAGTTTGAATCGTGCAGTCATGGCTTGACAGTTCAGCAACGTGCATACCCCGGCCGGTGCGCTACCTAACATGGCACCGTTCAAGTACTTACATTTTCGCAGCGCGCAGACCGCCGTCAGATAATTGCACATTCGCAGCAGCAGTTACACGGCTGATTCCGAGCGCGAGGCCAACGCCGAGCACCACCAGCGTCGAGACGACGGCGCCCGGACGCATTCGCAGTCGCATTTGCAGGTCCGCACCCCGTTCGCGATCGCGATACGGACCGTGCGCGCCCGGGTCATCCGGCAGCGTCTCGAAGAGGATGTCTCCGCGCTGTTCATTCGGCTCGTCGACGAATTGGGCCTCCCATGCCGCGCTGGCGAGATACGTGTCGAGCACGCCGGGCATCACCTTCTGCCCCCACACAGCTTCCAGTGTCGGCGAGCCGACGAGCATCTCGCGTGGTGCGTGCGCGGCGGCCCAGAGGATGGCATCGGCGACCGACTCCGGCGTGAACAGCGGCGGCACCGGCTGCTGTTGCTTCGCCATCTTGTTCCGCTGCCGTCTCGACTGCCGTGTGTTGACGGCGGGCAGGAGCACGTGCGTGACGCGGACGCGGCTTCCATCGTGGATCAACTCGCTGCGAAGCGAATCGGTGAACCCGCGGATCGCGGCTTTCGCTGCGCAATAGGCACTCTGCAGGGGGATCGAGCGGTATGCGAGCGCGGAGCCGATCTGCACGATCGTGCCATCGTCGCGCGCACGCATCCGGCGGAGGGCCGCTAGTGTGCCATGCACGTATCCGAGGTACGTGACGTCGGTGACCCGCTTGTACTCTACGGGCGTCATCCTGGTGATGGGCGCGAATACTGTCGCCATCGCGGCGTTGACCCAGATATCGACCCTGCCCCAACGATCTTCGACGGCCTGTGCCGCGCGCTCGACCGCGTCGGCGTCTGCAACGTCCGCCGGGCAGACCAGCGCATCGCCGCCTGCATCGCGGATCTCACGCGCCGCCTGCTCGAGCGCTTCGGTGTTGCGCGCGATGAGCCCGACTCGAGCGCCGCGCCGGCCGCACTCGCGCGCCAGCGCGCGCCCGACGCCACTCGACGCACCCGTGATCACGATCACCTGGTCTCGCACGTCCGTCCCTCTGTCACTGCCGTGCGCATATACGGCCATCGCACTCGCGGGTGCAAACGCAGTGCTCAAAGGTCACGATTGCTCTACCATTTAATGACGGGGGCGACATGGCAGAGTCGCTGAAGAAGCTTCGCGCAGGCGACGCACTCGTCATCGTCGACGTGCAGCGTGACTTCTGTGAAGGCGGCGCACTCGCGATCGAAAAGGGAGATGACGTCGTGCCGGTGCTGAACCGGTGGATCACGGCCGCTCAGACCGCCGGGATCCCGGTGTACGCCTCTCGCGACTGGCATCCGCTGCGACACCCGAGCTTCAAGGCGTTCGGCGGCAAGTGGCCGCCGCACTGCCTTCAGGATACCGAGGGCGCGCTATTTCACGACGACCTGGAGTTGCCCGCGACAACCATTGTCGTGACCAAGGGCGTGCGCTTCGACCGCGATCAGAACTCGGCATTCGACGGCACCGGGCTGGCGACGGAGCTGCGCCGCAACAACGTCACGCGTCTCTGGGTCGGCGGTCTCGCACAAGACGTGTGCGTCTGCGCGACCGTGCTCGACGCACGGCGGGAAGGGTTCGACACCATCGTGATTGCCGACGCGACGATGCCGGTCACGCGGGAGGGCTCGGAGCTGGCCGACGAACAGATGCGGAAGGCTGGGGCGAGATTCGAAACGACTGAGTGATGTGAGCGGCTGCGCTCACATCGGAAGCTGTTGCAGGTACGCCGACGTGATCTTCAGCGTCTTCTCTTCGCCGTTGACGCCGATGACACCGATGACGAACTCTCCGTCAGCGCGAGAATCACGGAGCCGGCGGACGGCGTCCATCGGAAACGTGAGACGAAGACCTTCGAACACTGTGCTCCCGCCGGCGGCGCTGACCACGTGCTCCGAGAACGCGACCTTCGTCAGCGGCTGCACGACAGCGTCCTGTGCCGCGCCGCGCAGCACCACGTGACGAACCCAGCATGTGCGGTCGCCTGACGGCGCGATGGCTCCCGAGTAGGCGGTGACGCGCAGGACAGGCTGCGTCATCTCGTCAGTGACGTCTTCGAGCTTGAAGGCTCGTGACTCGAGTGCCGCATCCCTGGCGATCTGACTGATCCACGCAAGCGGCGTGTGAATCTGGAGGCGGAAATGGGCCGTGCTCGTGCCAGTCAAGCGCGTCCACGCCTGGCCATTCTCGAGCAGACGCAACCCCTGCGGACTCTTTGACATTCGTCCCGTGACGATCGCCTCGGCGATGCCGCTGTCGCTCAGGCTGCCGCGCGATCCGCGGCCGTTCGTTCCGACAGATCCCGACATGGCAGATCCGTTGCCTGGCCGTGTAATCGGCTGTTTTAGCGGCGCCGGTGCGGGCGATTTGGAGCCTGGCGAGCGCGGCGTCGAGGAGGAGGGAGATGCAAGGCGCAGATGCTCGACTCGCACGTAGCCGACCCGTTCGCCGAAGAGATAGTTGTCCTGGAAGGCGATCTTGTACCAACCGCCCTCTTCAGCGCCGAGTATCTGGACCTGCGTGCCCTCTGGCAGCGTGGCGAGCGGCGTCCGCCCGCGTTCAGGTACGATGGTGACGGGCGCGCTGTCGCCGATCACGCCCATGAAGCGCTGACCTTGCGCCATGCCGGTGGCTACCGAGGCACAGATCAAGGCGACAAAGATCAACGCGAATGGAGAACGATTGTTCATCGGAGGATGCATTTTCGACGAATCACGCCATCCATGCAACAAAAGTCGCTGCTGAGAGCGACTTCTCGCCTAAATACCGGTGGCTGGCGACGGAACTAAGTCCACTGTGCAACGCGTTGGCCGCCATTGGCCGCAAATGTATTCGATCAGGCGGGTGGATCGGATTTCCGCCGCCGTAAGGAAGACTTGAGGGCCGCAGGCGCGCTTTCGATGTGCCAGACGTAGCCGCACGCGTCGCACTGGCAGTAAGCGCCGGCCCCTGTGCGCACCGCGGGTCGAACATCAACCTTCCCACAGCGCGGACAGACGAAGCATGGATCATCGGAGCGAGGGTCCTGCGCTTCCTCTTGTTGATCCATATTCCTTCCACGCCTCATCTAGAAGCATAGGCGCAACGGGTATGCGGCACCATCGGCAAATCGGCAGAGTTTTCTATATCTGGAAGATATAGACCGTCTTGCCCACCCTCGCGCGCGACGAGATGCCGGGTTGACAAGCGGGCCGTCTGAGGGACAATCAGCACGCGTTCTCGTTCTCGAAGCCGCGGACCGGCGGGCGATTGATGATCGGCCGACAGTTTTCACGATACCGCGTCGTCTCCCCTATCGGCGAAGGTGGAATGGCCGAGGTTTATCTGGCCGAGGACCTGTCGCTGTCCCGCAAGGTGGCCTTGAAACTCCTGCCCGCCGCGCGTACCGGCGATGACAGCGCGCGACAGCGACTGTTCCAGGAGGCGCAGTCGGCGGCGAGTCTCGATCATCCTTTCGTCTGCAAGGTCTACGAAGTCGGCCGGACCGATGAACAGCCGTTCATCGCGATGGAGTACGTCGAAGGCACCACGCTGAAGGACCGTCTGGCTGGGGGGCCGCTTCCTTTTGAAGAGGCCGTGCGGATCGCGTCGGAGATTGCCGAGGCCGTTCATTTCGGCCACGTGCGGGGGATCGTCCATCGCGATCTGAAGCCCGCCAACATCATGCTCACCCGCGATGGTCACGTGAAGGTGATGGACTTCGGCGTCGCCAAACGTCTGAGTTCGAACGACTCGGATCTTTCGACCGTCGCCGGCATGACCTCGACCGGTGAGATCGTAGGGACGCCTGCGTACATGTCACCGGAACAGCTGCGTTGTGAGCCGGTGGACGCACGTTCCGACGTGTTCGCGTTCGGGCTGGTGCTGTACGAGATGCTGACCTGCACGCATCCGTATCGTCGACCCACGGTGATCGATACGGCGAGCGCCATCCTCAACGAGCCGCCGCCCGTGCTGACGGAACGTCTCGCCACCGCTCCCCCGCTGCTCGCCCATGTCGTCGGACGATGTCTCTCGAAGGATCCATCGAAACGCTATCAGTCCCTCGCTGACGTCCGTACTGAGCTCGAGGCCGTGACTCGGAGCACGACGACCTCTGTCACGCCCAGGGCACCATCGCACGAGCGCCGCTGGATTGCCGCGGCTGGTCTGGTGCTCGCGCTCGCGGGGGCAGGTCTTGTTCTCTGGCGCTGGCCCGATTCGATGTCGTTCTCGCAGAACGCGCTGGCGTTTCAATCGAGGGACTGGATCCTGCTCGCGGATTTCGAGAATCTGACACAGGAGACCGTCTTCGACCGGTCGCTGAAGCTCGCGATGGAAGTCGGGATCGCGCAATCGCAGTTCGTGAACGTCTTCCCGCCATCGAGGGTGACCGAGGCGCTGCAGCGCATGCAGACAAAATCCGACCGCCTCGATGTCTCTCTTGCTTCGGAGGTGGCCCAGCGCGAGGGAGTGCGCGGCGTGCTCGCATGCAGCATCGCCAAGGTTGGCACTCAGTACATGCTCACGGCACAGCTCATCGATCCAGCGTCCAAGAGCGTCGCCCTGACCGACTCCGAGCGGGCGAACGGTGCCGACCAGGTGCTTGGAGCGCTGGACAAGCTCGCTACCCGCATCCGCCGTCGTCTCGGAGAATCGCTGAGCGCGCTGTCCACGACCAGCGTTCCGATGCCGCAGGCGACGACACCGTCGCTCGAGGCGTTGCGGCTGTACACCGACAGCTTTCGAGCGACCGGTCGCGACGAAGGCACCGGCCTGCTGCGGCAGGCACTCGATCTCGACGACGGGTTCGCGCTCGCGCACGCGGAGCTCGGCCACCGTTACTACCTGACCGGGGCGCGCGCGCAACGAGTCACCGGCGAGGAGCATTTCGTCAAGGCGCTCTCTCTGGTCGATCGGCTGACGCCACGGGAGCGGCTGTGGATCACCGCGCTGGCGGAGGACTCGCGGGGCAATCGCGAGCGCGCCGCCGATGCGTACCGCAATTACCTGGAGCGCTACCAGGACGATGCTCGCGGATGGTTCAGGTTCGGGTGGACGCTCATGGCGGGCCTGGGGCAATACAAACAGGCAGAAGAGGCGTTCCGGCGCGTAATCGCGATCAACCCGAGAGATGCGAGCGCATACGTCAACCTGGCGTCCACGTTGTCAGGCCAGCAGCAGCACCAGGCGTCGCGCGAGGCGTATCAGAAAGCGTTCGACCTGAATCCGGCGATGTTGACCGATACGTTCGTGAACCATGAATACGGGTTCACGCTGGTGCGTGCCGGCGATCTCGACGGCGCCGCAGCTGCGTTCCGCAAGATGAAGGAGGTCAGCGAACCTCGCGACCGGAAGATGCGCGGCATGCGATCGCTGGCACTGCTCGAGATGTATCGTGGCCGCTACTCGAGCGCCATCAGTGAGCTGCGCGAGGCGGTGCTGCTGCACAAGACCTACGGCTTCGGGACGAGCGAATTCCGCGACCGAATGTTTCTCGCCCGCGCGCTCGCGGCGAAGGGCCAGATGGCCGCGTCGCGCACGGAAATGGATGCCGCGCGTGCGCTCGCGGCACGGTTGACACTCGGCCCGGAATGGCTGTCGGGCCTTGGCCGTCTCGATGCGCGGTTCGGTCGCGTCGGCGAAGCGCGAGCCATGCTGGGACTCACCGAACGGGCAGCCGGAAACACACTGACGGATTCGTCAGTGAATCGGAACCTTCAGCAGGATCCGGTGCAGGTGATGGGGCTCAAGGGAGAAATCGCGCGCGCCGAGCAAAAGTATCCTGAAGCCATCACGCTGCTCGAGACCGTTGCCGCCGGCCGCGGTAACGACGCTCTCTACAGCCTCGCATCAGCACTCCAGTCCGCCGGACGCCTCGATCAGGCGGCGCAGGCCTATCAACGCTTGCTCGATCGAAAGCCGCTGGGCCTCGAAGCACAGGAGGATTGGCTCGCGGCCCACGTCGGGCTGGGCGAAGTCTTCGAGCGACTCGAGCGTCCCGATGACGCGCGGCAGCAGTATCAAGACCTGCTGGATCTGTGGAAGGGTGGAGATCAGGATCTGACGCTGCGCGCGCACGCGACGGCAGGCCTCGCGCGACTCACCGGGAAGAGCCGCTGATTACGTGCGCGCTCTCCGTCGGTCGCTATGGCGTCAGAACTTCCCGACGCGCTTACCCTGACGGACGCGGCGCCGCATGATGTACAGCGTCGCCATTACGAAAGCCACAGCCAGCAGAGCGTACACAGTCCTTGTGTCCATATGTTTGTGTTTATCGGCCGGATGAGGCGGCGGGTTTATGGCAGGCCCGGGCGAAGGTTGGGTCACCCGGTCCGGATCGACACGCTGTTGTGTCGTGTCTACGGGCAGCCCGGACAGAATTGCGCGACTCTTCCGCACAGTTCCTCGAAATCCGCGGGCTTGACCAGGCAATCACTTGCGCCGAGCTCGAGCGCGCGTTGGATCATGTGATCACCCCCCGCCGAGACACACAGCACCGGCACCTCACGAGCCATGGCGCGCTTTGCTCTTTCGACAAGGAACGTGAGACCGTCCATCACGGGCATCATCAGATCGAGGAGAATCAGGCACGGCTGTTGTCGCTCGAGAAGCTCGAGCCCTGCCAGGCCGTTGGGGGCGGTGATCACCTCGTGCCCTGCGCAGCCGAGCACAGCCCTTTCGATCTCTCGAATATCTGGATCGTCTTCGATGACGAGAACGGTAGCCATGGGAATACAAGGCGCTGGCCATCAATCGCCACCACTTACGACTGAGAAGCCGGCGCAGCTCTGCGTGGGGGGTGGAGTGTTTGGGACCGCCGGCGATCTGCAGATGCTCACGTTGTCCCACTTGCATAGCAATGCGCGCAGTAACGTGGTTCTCATGGATGAAGACGACGAACTCGAACCTGACGCAGAGTATGTTGCCAAGCTCTGCGAGCAGGTCCGGCGACAACGCATCGAATTGACGCGCACGCTCGCGGCAATTCGGAGCAACCGCCGTACGCCGCAGCAAATTCGAGCGGTGGTGTCGCGGGCCCAGGCACTCCTCCACCGCAGTCTTCTGATACGCCGACGACACGAGCGCATACGGCGCGTTCATTAGCCAGCATCCGAACATTCCCGCGCTCAGCGGCAGTCACCTCGCGCCTCCGCTACTTCAGCAACAGCAAGATCGCCATGTGAGCTCCCCCGCCGCGGCGCTAAGATACGCGGGCGGGAGCTGACGGCTGACGTGACCGACATCACTCGACGGACATTCCTTGCAACGGCGAGCACCAGCAGCATCATGTGGCCACTCGTCCGCGGGCTCGATCTCGGGTGGCAACTACCGGACACCGAGCTGCGGCGCAGGCCGATCGTCACCTTCGACGAGCCGGGTTTCCCCACGGTGGATGCGATCGCGCTGCCAGCGATGCCTGGTGCGCGTTCCGCAACGAGCGTCGCCGAGCTCGTTGACGCGCTGCAGCCCGACGCCGTCCTTCTGTGGCGTCACGGGTCGACGTTCCCAGCCGAGGCATGGAAGGCGATTTTCAGCTTCCTCGACAACGGCGGGAACTTACTCTACGCCGGCGGCGAACCGTGGACGCGGCCGGTGACCGGCGCGGCTGGCCGGCGCCGGGTGGAGCCGCGCACCGTGGCGCAGTTGCAGGCACTGCGTCTGAACCAGTCCTACCGCGTGCGATTGAGCACGGCAACGCTTCAGCGCGTGGCGGGCGCAACCCCCGGGTCACGGGCACTCGCCGCCGACACGTGGATCGCCGCGCTCGAGCCGCGCTTCACCGATACACAGGATTTCCCGACGGAAGCCGGATCCCCGGGCGCGCGGGACGCACTGCTCCGGCCGCTCGCCTACGCGAACGCCAGCGGCGCTGATCCGCGATTTCCTGCGGCGGCCGTTGCCTACGCGATCGATCGCCTGCGCGGCCCGTTTGCCGGAGGCCGCTGGGTGTTCTGGCTCGCGTCGGCGCCGCCACAAGACGACGAGTGGGAATGGTTGCTCGATGAAGCGTCGCGCCGCCCCGTGGACTTCCGTGTCGGGCCGACATTCGGCTGCTTTCATGAAGGGGAGCAGCCCTCTCTGATCGTGGCCGCTCATCGGCCGCGCGCGACAGGAGCGCTGAGGACACCTTGCGAGCTCGTGATCGACGGCCCGGGTGGCTCCCGCCGCACGCAGAAGATGGATCTGCACGTGACCGAGCACGCAAGCATGCACGTGCCGCTCTCCGGCTCCTTCGCGCCGGGACTGTACCGCGTCACGGTGGACGGCGGGCCTCTGGGACGCACGACCAGCGGCTTCTGGATGTTCGACCACGACCTCTTCACCTCCGGAGACGCGCTCACGTTCGACGAGCACACGCTGCGCCGCAACGGCCGTTCAGAACCAGTTGTGGGAACCACGACCATGTCGGCGTCGGTGCACCGTGACTTCCTCTTCGAGCCGAACGCCGCTGTGTGGGACGACACTTTCGCCGAACTCGCCTCGCTGCGGATCAACATCGTACGGACGGGACTCTGGTCCGGCTGGCGCCGGATCAGCGTGGACGCCAACGTCGTGGACGAGAGCTTCGTCCGGGCGCTCGAGGCTTACTATCTGACGGCGCGCAAGCACGGTGTGCCGGTCGTCTTCAACGTGTTCGCGTTCGTGCCGGAAGACTTCGGCAGCGGTGACCCGTACTTCGATCCCCGCGCACTCGAAGGTCAGCGAGCGTTCTTCTCGGCGCTCGCGCGACGGATGGCGCCGGCGCGCGAGTTCATCTGGGACCTCATCAACGAACCGTCGTTCGCATCGCCGCGCAATCTGTGGACGCTGCGACCTGTCGGATCGGACTACGAACGGCGCGCCTTCGTCGACTGGCTCGCGGCGCGGTACCGACCTGGCGAAGGCGGAGCAGAAGGTCTCTGGCAGGAAGTGGTCCGCCGCCGCTGGCGCCTGCGGCCCGACGAGGAGATCGATCTGCCGTCGGAGGAGGATTTCGCGGACACGTACCTGATGGGCGCTCGAAGACCCTACCGTGCCCTCGACTACGCACTGTTCGCTCAGGACGCCTTCGAGAAGTGGATCGGCGAGATGACGAGCGCAATTCGTGCGGGAGGATCGCAGACCGCCATCACGGTCGGGCAGGATGAGAATGGACTGCGAACGAGCCCGGGCCCGCTGTTCCACCATCGGTCCGTGGACTTCACGTCGATGCACACGTGGTGGAACAACGACGCGCTCCTGTGGGACGGCGTTCTGGCGAAGCCCGGCGGAAAGCCGTTGCTCGTCAGCGAGACGGGGATCATGCAGCGCGAGCGGCTCTCGGGCGAAGCGGTGCGTTCGCCCGGAGATTTCGCGGCGCTGTTGTCGAAAAAGATCGGCTACGCATTCGCCGCGCATGCCTTCGGCGTCATTCAGTGGTGCTACGAAACCAATCCGTTCATGAACTCCGACAATGAGGTGGCGATCGGCCTGAAGCGTGTGGACGGAAGCGCCAAGCCCGAACACGGCGTGCTCGCCGCCGCCGCGGCGTTCATCGCTCGCAACAGGAGCAGATTCGATGGTTACATCGCGTCCGACGTGACGCTCGTGGTCCCGACAGCAGACCAGCTGTCGCCGCGCAGTCTGTCTGCAGCCGCGACCCGCGCGACCGTGCGGGCGTTCTACGAAGACCTGCAGATTCCGCTCTGTTCCGTTGCCGAGCACCGTGCCGCACGCGATCTCGGGCAGCCGCGAGTCATCGTGCTCCCAGCCTGTCGCTCGGTTTCCGAAGATGCGTGGCAGGCGATTGTCGCAGCGGTAAACAAGGGCGCCACGTTGATCTGTTCGGGGTCGTTCGAGAGCGATGACGCCGGGCTGCCGGCAGAGCGCCTCGGGGTCGCCTCACGCCTGCTGCACATGGTGGAAGACATTCCGGCGTGGGAGGGGATGCCCGCAACCGCCTTCCGTTTCGGCGGCACCATACCGGAATCATGGGACGCAGCGGCGCTGTCAGCTCCCCGTCGCATCCCGCACGGCGCCGGCGCCATCGTCCACCATCCGCTGCCCATCGAGTGGGCGGAGCCAACGGCGTCTGTTGCGCACTTCTATCGCGCGGCGATGACCGGAACGAAGGTCGCGCCGCGCGTCGAACTCGTTGGTGGCGCCAAACCGGGTGTGCTGGTCGTCACCGTTCCATTCCGCGACGCGTGGCTGCTCGTCGCGGTCAATGAATCAGCCCGCTCTCATGAGGTGGTGGCGCGCCGGCCCGGGGCCGCCGCGCGCGTAACCTTCGACGTTGCAGCCGACCACGCGCGAATGTCCGTCATCGATCCGCACGCGTGGAAGATTCTCGACCTGTCGTAGGACGCCCGGACCAACTATCCTGAAGATGGATCATGGCCGCGGTCACGCGGTCGAATCAATTCGACCGCGGGGCGGACAGACGAGGCCCTCTCTTGTATCTGACTTCGACGTGACCGACCGAATGGCCGTAATTAAAGGAATTATCCGCCGACCTTGACCGTCAATTCCTGGCGTTCCTTGGCAGTGACATCAGTTTGAGTCTTTGTCGTCGGGCCGCAGGTTGTGAGCAGCCAAATCTTCCTGGTGCTGCCGGAGATTGGCGCTGTGCTGGTCGCGGTCGGCCTGATTGAACGGCGTGACATCGCGAGGCAGGGCCGCGTGCTCCTGCCCGAGTTCGTCGGTGTGGTCTTGCAGCCGCTCGTGTTCTTCCGCTTTGCTTTCCGGCGGCGTCTCATCGTTGTCTTGATGCCAGAGATGCGCGCAGGCCTCACATCGATAGTACGCGCCGCGCATCGTTCGCGCGGTGAGCGACACGCGGAGCTTGTCGCACGCCGGGCACACTACGCCGGGGTAGACGCGGGGGGTGTTGGGCACGAGTGCGTTGAGCATAACACCCGGCCGGGTTCAGCGGTTGGTCTGACTTGATTTGCTAACAGAACCGTCAGAATCATCATCGAACCGTACGCGTGCTGGTGTGAGGAGGCAGCGCGCGTCTCTTCCGCTCGGCGGGGGACGTCAAGCCGCGGCCACTTCAATTCTCGAATGTCAGGATCGTCTTCGACACGAGAACGGCGGCCATGCCCACATACAAGCGAGAGGATGCACAAGTCTCAGCGGGGCCGATGTCTCGCGCCTGAGGTGACTTGAATACTGTGCTTCAAGCGCTCGACCTCTGCCTTCAGCGCCGTTAAGCAGTCGGCATCCGATCCGTGCCGCCCTTGGAGGCCGCACGACAAACATTCGCACAGAGGTTCGGGGCCGCCGTGGCTTGAGGCCGGAGTTTGGTCCTCAGGCACACGGAGGGCAGCCTTTGAATACGGTTTTGGCACCATTGGACTTATGGGTTTGAGTTCTACGCGAGCAACAAACGCGCCGCTTTCAGACGCACAGCTGCAAGGGTTTTCGAGCGTCGTGAAACATGTTGTCTTTCCACAACCAGAGGATCAGCGGCCTCGGACCAGAACCCGTCAACGCCGACTGGGAGTCCGCAGTCACCGCGGGAGGTCGCTTCGTGTCCTCCCTGCGGCTCAACGCATGTCCGGTAGTTCCGGCGCTGCTGCCAGCCGTCAATGCCTGCTTTGCCCTCGTCTCAGGAGGGAGCAGTAGGTGTGGTCGTCCGCGAGTCCTCCGCGCATCGATGGCTGAACCAGTGCAGGATCTATCTGAAAGTTGAAGGTAGCAGGCTTGACGGCTGACAGTAAGCAGCGAGGGCCGCACGGTGGCGGCCCTCCTGCGATGATCGAGTGCTGCCGGCCCTCTCGGCCCGTTTCTGCCTCCAGCGCCGCACGCCCGCGCCAAGCAGGGCGGTCCCCAAGAGCAGCATCGAGGCAGGCTCCGGCACCGGGGTCGTGGTGTTCTGCGTCGTAGTCTCGCTGAAAGTGAGATTACTGAGGACTGCATTAGGTACGAGCGTGAAACTCATCACGATGGTCAATGAGTAAAAATCAGGGTCCAAAACGCTGTCAAGGGACCCCGTGGCCGAGAATGCCGGGTCACCGCCAGATAGGAAGCCGCCTACACCCAGGACATTACCCGGTCGATCGTTCGTATCCTGAGCGCCCTGTTGGTTTGCCGGGTCGTTGTAGAACTGAAAGTTGAGAGAGGACCCTGAGGCCGTATTGCCCGACCACGTTCCGCTCGCAGAGAGAATCGCGCCGGTCTCCGCGAAGAAATTGGTCCCGCTGAGCACAATGCTCCCAGTCAGTATGTTCCCGGTCGTGTTCACGATCGAGCCAGCGGACCCCAGGCAGGTCAAACACGTCGTCCGCAGATTTGCAGACCATCGAATGCGCGAAGTCATCCGAGTAGATGCCGACCAGGCGGAGTTCCCAGCCGAGCAGATGCGTGTGGATCGTGCAGCGGGCTTTGCGATCGCCCTTGCTCACAGTGAAGTGATCGGCGATCCAGTCAGGGCGACGGTGCTCGTCGTAGTGAGGGAGACGAATTGTAACTCGTCGATGCCCGATGATAAGCCCGCACTTGCAGACGCGGACAACTCCCGGAGCGTTATCGGTAGGTGCGCTCGTTGCGCCGCTTCACTCGCTCGACGGTGACCTGCTGTGCATCATCGTCGATGACGTAGATTACGCGCCAGTCGCCGACGCGAACTCGGTGTACGTTCGCGTGCAGTTTCTCCACTCCATGCGAACTCGGGTTGTCTCGCATGGAAAGAATCCTCTCGTCGACACGGCTGTATCGCGACTCTGCAAATTGTCCAGATCCGCCTCTGCCCTGCGCGCGATGAGAACCTTGTAAGGAACGGCAGTTACCGATCTCTGTCGGCGCGGTCGCGTCGATACTGGTCGTACGAACGCGCATCAGCCGCGCGCGGGGCCTCCGTCACAGCGACAGCATCGAGCAGGTCATCGATGTCCTCCTCACCCGCGGTCAGATCCACGCTCGTCACGGGAAGTGCGTAGGACAGTAACTCCCACGGTTCGCGCTACATTGTGACCTATAACTGAAACGGCCCGGCGAGTGCCGAGCCATTTCCACTTGCAAACATTGGTCGGGATGGCGGGATTCGAACCCACGACCCCCTGACCCCCAGAGAAGTATTGGCGGTATTCGCTGCAAGCCGCTGAACGCTCCTGTAAACGCTCAACCACTGATTCTGCCCGCATTTACAGCCAAAATTCGCCTTCAAGAACTTGCAGCGAATTTCATTGCATTGCGGTCGAGTATTGCCTAGAGTTTGCCTATGCCGCACGTGACGCACGCCCCCCTGACGGATCAACAAGTGAAACGGCTGCAGCCCGGAGATGCGCCGATCGACATCCGCGACGGCGCGGCGCGCGGCCTCATCCTGACCGTGCAGTCGAACGGCCGGAAGTCGTTCAGTGTTCGGTACGTGTTT
>DATLLF010000224.1:0-2397 GCA_035537955.1 Vicinamibacterales bacterium
GCCTTCTTCAGGTCCTCGGGTTTCGCGCTCGACGAGAACGCGATCGTCTTGCCGTCGAGCGACCATTCAGGGTTGCCGGCGCCGCGCGGGATTTCGGTGACCGCGCGTGCTTCGCCGCCGAGCATCGACATCACGTGGATCTGCGGCGGTTGCACCTTGCCGTCCTTTTCCGGCGCGCGCACGAAGGCGAGGCGACGCCCGTCGGGCGACCAGCGCGGCGAGTTGTCCCGCGTGCCGCCGGTCAGACGCCGCGGCTGGTCCTTTCCGTCAGTGGCGACGATCCAGATCGAGGTGTCGTAGCTGTCCGACTTCTCGTTCACGTCCACGCGAACGAAGGCGACCCGCGCGCCGTCGGGAGAGATCTGCGGGTCGGCAATCCAGACGAATTTCAGGAGGTCGGTCTCCGTGATGCTGCGTTTCTGTGCGGCGACTGTCGCGCCACAGGCGAGCGCCGCCGCGAACACGACGAGGATTCGCGAAGCTCTTTGGTTCATGAACATCTCCGTTCCGCCTATTCTGCGTCAGACCGGCCATGGCGCACACACCGAGTAATATTCCCTCCATGACCTCAGCGGTGCGGCGGGCAGCGGTGTTGTGCGTGCTGATGACCATAGTCGCCAGTGCCGAGCAGCGTGGCAGCCAGGGTGAGGCGGAGCAGGTCACGGTTCTCCGGCCCGCACGCGTGTTCGATGGCGAGAGCGTGCACGACGGCTGGGCGGTGCGCGTTCGCGGGCGACGGATCGAGGCTACCGGACCCGCGGCTACCGTTGCCGTCCCCGGCGCAGTGTCGATCGATCTGGCGGGTCTCACGCTGCTTCCAGGACTCATTGAGGGGCACTCGCACATCCTCCTTCATCCGTACAACGAGACATCCTGGAACGATCAGGTGCTTCGCGAGCCTCTGGCGTTGCGGACGGCGCGCGCGGTGAACCATCTCAAGGCCACCCTGGAGGCGGGCTTCACGACCATCCGCGATCTGGGCACCGAAGGTGCCGGCTACGCCGATGCCGAGCTGAAGCAGGCGATCGAACAGGGAATCATCCCGGGGCCGCGCATGATCGTGACGACGCGCGCGATCGTGGCGAGCGGGAGCTATGGCCCGAAAGGATTCGCGCAGGAGTGGGACGTGCCGCAGGGTGCGCAGGAGGCCGACGGCCCCGCGCTCGCGGCCGTCGTCCGTGATCAGATCCGCCGCGGCGCCGACTGGATCAAGGTCTACGCGGACTATCGGTGGGGTGGGCGCGGTGAAGCCGCCCCGACGTTCTCGGTGGACGAGTTGAAGCTGATCGTCGAAACGGCGCGGAGCAGCGGCCGTCCTGTCGTCGCGCACTCGAGCACGCCGGAAGGCATGCGTCGCGCGGCGCTGGCCGGGGTCGAAACGATCGAGCACGGCGACGGTGGTACGCCCGAGGTCTTCAAGCTGATGGTGGAGCATGGCGTCGTGCTCTGCCCGACCCTCGCTGCCGGCGATGCGATCGCCCAGTATGGAGGTTGGAAGAAAGGTGAGGCGCCCGAGCCCGCCGGCATCACGCGCAAGCGCGCGAGCTTCAAGGCCGCTCTCGATGCCGGTGTCACTATTCTCGCCGGAGGCGACGTCGGCGTTTTCACGCACGGCGACAATGCCCGGGAGATCGAGATGATGGTCGATTACGGCATGCGGGCCGATGCGGCACTGAAGAGCGCGACCTCGACTGCGGCGCGTGTGCTTCATATGGACGACCGCATCGGTCGGGTCAAGGATGGCCTGCTCGCCGATCTCATCGCCGTCGACGGTGATCCGACGCGCGACATCGCGTCGCTCCGGCGGGTACGGTTCGTCATGAAGGACGGCCAGATCGCGCGGTCTGTCGCAGCGCGATAGCGCACCGTGGACGAACACCGCTTTCAGGTCATTCTGCGGACGCCGTGGCGTGGTCCGTGGCGGCGCTTCAGTCGTCCGATGCGTGTGATCGTCGCGCAAGAAGCGGGTCAGGTACGAGACGCGCTGCGCGAAGTCGACGGTGCGGTGCGCGACGGAAACTACGCCGCCGGCTTCGTGACATACGAAGCCGCTGGCGGATTCGGTTTCGCGGTGCACGGTCACGCCGCCAATGCTCTCCCGCTCGTCGCTTTCGGCATCTTCGCCCCCGAGAGCGTCGAGCCGCTCTATCGTCCCGCTCGAGGCGGCGACGTCACAGTGGACGAATGGACGCCGTCGATCTCGCACGCGGACTACCTGCGCGCCGTGGGGCTGATCAAGTCGCACATCCAGTCCGGCGACACCTACCAGATCAACTTCACGTTCAGGCTCGATGCGTCGTTCGACGGAGATGTCCAGGCGCTGATGCGTAACCTCTACATTTCACAGCGCGGCCCGTGGAGCGCTTTCGTGGATGCCGACACGCACGTGATCTGCTC
>DATLLF010000225.1:0-21441 GCA_035537955.1 Vicinamibacterales bacterium
GCAGTTGCGCCGTTCGCAGACAGGTCGTGCCGAACGCGACGTGAACGATGCCGTCCGTCGCGCGGAGGAGATTGCCAACCAGCAGAAGGCGATTGCGGACGAAGTTCGCGGGCTGCCATCGCCGGCACAGCGGGACCGCGCGCAGGTGCAGCAATTGCTCGAGCGCAAGACGGATCTCGAGCAGAAGGTGACGGATCTCGAGAAGCAGATCGATCGCGCCGCCGCCGACATGCGGCGCGACGAACGCGACGCGTCGCGACGGATGAGCGAAGCGGCCAGTGGCCTGCGCGACAATCGCGTCAAAGACAAGATCCGCTATTCGGGTCAGCTTGTCCGCTCGGGCATGTCGCAGGGCGACACAGAGAACTTCGAGCGCGAAATCGGATCCAATCTGCAGTCCCTCCAGGACAAGCTCGGTGAGGCACAGGCGGCGCTGGGGCGGACACGTCCGGATCCGCAGGCGCAGGCACTCGAGCGCGCGCGGGAGCTCGCGCGGAACATGGAGTCTCTCGGTGAGCGCGCAAGAGAGAGACAGGGGACTGGCGCTGAAGGTGCGCGAGCGAACGCTGAGAGTGCGCGCGCTAACGGTGAGGGTGCGGCGCGGCAACAGGATGCACGGGGCGCGTCGCCGCAAGGACAGCAGGCTCAGAGTGGTCAGCAAGGCCAACAAGGGCAGCAGGGCCGGAGTGGCCAGCAGGCGCAGCCGCAAGACGCGCGCGGCATGTCGCAGGGGCAGCAGGGCCAAAGTGGCCAGCAAGGTCAGAGCGGCCAGCAGGGGCAGCAAGGCCAGCAAGGTCAGAGCGGCCAGCAGGGGCAGCAAGGCCAGCAGGGCCAGGGTGGTCAGCAGGGCCAGAGCGGTCAACAGGGACAACAAGGGCAGCAGGGTCAACAGGGACAGGGTGGCCAGCAAGGGCAGGGCGGTCAGCAAGGTCAGGGTGGGGGACAGCAGGGCGGTCAGCAGGGCGATCGCCAGGGCCAGCAGCAAGGTGCGCAGGGCGGCCAGAACCAGGGAGATCGCACCCAGGGCGGCCGCGGCGGTGAAGGCGATACGACCGGTGCGTTCACGATGACCGGTGGCGGCGGCGATCGACGTCCGGGCTCTGGCGGCGGACCGATGTCTCCCGAAGACGCACGCCAGTTCCGCGCTGAGATCCGGCAGCTCACGACGACCGCCGAACAGTTGCGCCGCGGCGTCGGAAAAGAAGACCAGGCCGCGGTTGCCGACATGCTGAAGAAGCTGCGCGCGCTCGACAGCGATCAGGTCTTCAAGGATCCGTCACAGTTCGACCGGCTGCAGGCGCAGGCGGCCGACGCCATCAAGCGCTTCGAGTTCAACCTGCGGCGCAGGATGGAGCTCAAGGGCAACGAAGTGCTGCTCTCGGGCGACGGCGACGTCCCCGAAGAGTTCCGGAAGCTCGTCGAGCAGTATTACAAGTCACTGTCAAAGGGTTCAGACAAGAAATAGTCACAGGGAGTCAGTCACCGATGAAGAGATACAGAGTGCCGGCGGCGCTGGTGGTGGCGCTGTCGCTGTTCGTGGCCGTTCCACACGGGCAGCAGAAGCCTCCGGCGGCCAAAGCGTCCTCGATCAACATCCCCTTCGAGGACTACACATTGACGAATGGCTTGCGGGTGATTCTGTCCGTCGACAAAGCGGTTCCGACGGCGGCGGTGAACGTCTGGTATCACGTCGGGTCCAAGAACGAGGAGCCTGGACGCACCGGCTTCGCGCACCTCTTCGAACACGTAATGTTCACGGGTTCGGGCAACATTCCCTATGGCGTGCACGACAAGTACACGAACGGGATCGGTGGCTCGAACAACGGCACCACCGACAACGACCGCACGCTCTACTACGAGACGATTCCGTCGAACTATCTCGAGACCTCGCTGTGGCTCGAAGCCGACCGCATGGGCTTTCTCCTCGACGCGCTCGACATCGCCAAGCTCAACGCGCAGCGCGACATCGTCAAGAACGAGCGGCGGCAGCGCGTCGACAACGTGCCTTACGGGCGTGTGGGCGAGATTCTCTCCGCCGAAACGTATCCGAAGGGGCACCCCTACAACTGGTCGGTGATCGGCAGCCTCGACGATCTCTCCGCCGCGTCAGAAGAGGACGTGAAGAATTTCTTCAGGCTCTACTACGCGCCGAACAACGCGATCCTGACGATCGTGGGTGACTTCGATCCCGCGCAGGTGAAGCAATGGGTGGGGAAGTACTTCACGGCGATACCGAGCGGCAAGCCGATCACGCGCCCGAAGGTCGCGCCGGTTACGCTCCAGGCGGAGAAGCGTCTCGTTTTCGAAGACAAGGTGCCGCTGCCGCGACTGTACGTGCAGTGGCCGACCGTAGGTGCGAAGCATGCCGACGTGCATGCGCTCGGCGTTCTGGGATCCGTCCTCTCCAACGGCCGCACGTCCAGGCTCCAGAAAGCGCTCGTCTACGACAAGCAGGCCGTCGCGCAGATCGGGGCATTCCAGTCGGCCAGTGAGGATGTCGGCGAGTTCCTGATGACCATCGTTCCGCGACCGGGTAATACGCTGACCTCCCTGGAGCAGGAGGCGGACGCCGTGATCGAAAAGCTGAAAGCCGAAGGACCAACGCCGCAGGAGATTCAGCTCGCCACGGCATCGCAGGAGCTGCAGTTCATCAGCGGCCTGCAGTCGAATCTGGGCAAGTCCAACCAGCTGGCCGATGGCGCCGGCTATCAGAACGATCCCGCGTACTACCGCACCGCCTACGAGGCGAGACGCGCGGTGACCCCTGAGGACGTCAAGCGTGTGGCGAACAAATATCTGACGAAAGGCCGCGTGATCCTGAGCGTCGTGCCGGAAGGCAAGACCGACATGGCCGCGAAGCCGGAGGCGAGCATGAAAGTGGGCTCGGGCAGCGGATCGGAGGTGAAGTGATGCGGCGAACGGCTTCAGTCACCTCCGCACTTCTGGTTGCCGTCGTCACGGTAGCCATCGCGCAGCAGCAGCTCGATCGCAGCAAACCGCCGGTGCCAGGCAAGGTGCCGGAACTGAAGGTCCCGACGTGGACGACGAGCAAACTGTCGAATGGCGCGCAGCTCATCGTCGCCGAACGGCGTGGCCTGCCGCTGATTTCGCTGTCGATCACGTTTCAGGGAGGCGCGAATCAATTCGAGAGCGCCGACAAGCTCGGCGTGTCGGCGTTCACCACCGCCATGCTGCGTGAAGGCACGAAGACGCGCGACGCGGATGCCCTGGCACTCGCGCTGCAGATGCTCGGCACGAACGTCGGCGCCGGCATCGGCGACGAGAGCGGGTCCATCTCGTTCCTGTCGACGACGGAGAAGTTTGCGCCGACGCTCGACATCCTGGCGGACATGTTGTTGAACCCCACCTTCCCTGCACCCGCATTGGAGCGGCTGCGCGCGCAGCGGCTGGTCGCGCTCGCCAATCAGAACGCGCAGCCCGGGTTCATCGGGGGTCGCGTGTTCTCACGCGTCCTCTACGGCGCCGCGCACCCGTTCGGCCAGGTCCCGGACGAGGCGACGATCAAGGCAGTAACGCGCGACGACGTTGCCGCGTTGTTCAAGGAATACTTCCAACCCGGTCGGGCCATCGTTACTGTCGTCGGCGACATCGATGCGGCAGGTGCGAAGGCCGCCGCCGAGAAGGCGCTCGCCGGATGGGGGGCGGGCGGCGCGAAGGTCTCATTCGATTACCCGCCGATCCCTGATGCGCGCGCGACGACGATCTACCTCGTGGACAAGCCGGGCGCGAAGCAGTCGGTCTTCAACATCGGTCTGCCGGGTCCTCCGCGAAACACCCCCGACTACATGGCGCTGCAGGTGATGAACTTCATCCTCGGCGGGCACTTCCAGTCGCGGCTGAACGCCAACATCCGCGAAGAGAAGGGTTACAGCTACGGCGTGAACTCGAGCTTTTCGTATGGCAAGGGGCCGGGCCCGTTCCGCGCCGGCGGCGACATTGTCAGCGACAAAACCGATGCGGCACTGGTCGAGTTCATGAAGGAGCTGCGCGGGATTCAAGGGGGCCGTCCCATCACAGACGAAGAGATGCAGATGGCGAAGGACACGCTGATTCAGCGGCTGCCGGCGCAGTTCAGTTCCGTGTCAGCGATCGGATCCACGATCACGAGCCTCTACTTGCAGGATCTCCCGCCGGACTATTACCAGAACTACGCGAAAGCGGTGCGGGCGGTGACCAGGGAGGATGTGCTGCGCGTGGCAAAGAAGTACGTCGACCTCGACCACCTGAACATCGTCATCGTCGGCGACAGGGCATCCATCGAAGGTCCGCTCAAGGCCACGGGCATTGCGCCCATCGTGCTTCTCGATCCGGAAGGAAGGCAGAAGTCATGATTCAGCCGATTGCTGACTGCTGATTGCGGACTGCTGATCGAGAGTGCTGATCGCTGATCGCTGACTGCTAGCGCTGATTGTTGACTGCTAGCGCTGATTGCTGACTGGCGTCAGGCGCCAGACGTTGTTTCGCGTTGCCACGAAGAGCGCGCCGTCGGCAGAGGCGGCCACGGCGCGCGGCTCTCCGAGGCGTCCCTCCAGCAGTTTCTCCGTCGACGCGACACGTGAACTGTCTGTCGGGTCGAAGCGGACGCGCAGCAGGTAACTTCCCTTTCGCGCGGTGATGAAGAGATCGTCGCGCAACTCGCGCACCTGTTCCCCGCGGTAGAAGGCGAGCGATGTGGCGTCCACCGGCGGGGGGAGAACGTATGCCGACCGCTGGCCTACCCGTCGCGGACGTTCACCTCCGCTGAAAAGCGCCCTCAGCCTCTCGACACCATCGACGCCGGTCTCGGCGACCCACAACGCCCGGCCTTCGCGCGGCCAGTCGAGCCCTCCGGGGGATCCGATATTGCTCCACATGACGGGCGAGGCAGCGGGCTGATCGTCCGGCGTCGTGCCGTCCGGATTCAACCTGAGAATCTTGCCGCTCCACTCGAACAGCCTTGCGGCCGACGCCCGATTCCCTCCATCGTCGAACGCGGCGTAGAGCTTGCCGTCCGGGCCGAAGCGCAGGAGCGCTGAGGGATCCGCGGAGGCAGGCACGTCGGGGAGAACGGCCATGCGTTCGACGAGCTGCCCATCGAGCAGCCGGTGACGTAGGAGACGGAAGATGGCCTGCTGCGCCTGAATGACGTAGACGTGTCCGCTGCGAGCGAAGTCCGGCGCGAGAGCGAGGGCGAGGAGTCTGCCGTCGTCACTGGCGACGTTTGCGCTCACCGCCTCGTCGCTGCCGTTGAGTATCGTCACCCGCCCGTCACGCTGAGCCACGAGGAACCGTCCGTCCGATGCAACGGCGACATCGACGATGTCCGCGAGATCGCGCGCGACGAGCGATGCGTCGAGCTGCACGCCGTCGAGGGTGGTGATTCGCTCCCCGTCGGTCAGCGGCTGCGCGCCGACAGAGGTCGTGGACGCTGCGACGATGACCCGCAGCTGCGCGGACCGGGCGCTCTCCAGGGTGCCGTTCGCCGTGACGGTCGCGAGTTCGAGTACGTGCGAGCCGTTGCTCATCGAGGGCAGCCGGCCGGAACACGCAAAGCCTGACGACCCCGAGCTCGATGCGCAGGTTACGTCGATCATGTCTGAGCGCGTGCCGTCGACGTAGATCGCGAATCGATAGCTGCTCAGTTCCGCTGCGCTGGACGCGGCCTGATCCCAGCCCAGACGCTCGCGGCCCGTGATCGTCTCACCGCTTCCGGTGCCGGGAGATGACTCGGGCGGAGTGTTATTCGAACTGCACGCGAGAGCAAACGCGAGGGCGAAAGCAGGGAACAGTCTTCTCGCCCGAACGGCCCTGCGGCAAAAATGGTCATTCGACGACAGTCTGGAGTTTCGTGCCCTCATGATTGTGCCGCCCGCGACGAAGGAACCTTCAAACTATCTCGTAGATAATAGGCCCGGAGATGCGGACATGAGGATGGTCTTTCTCGCTGTCGCGTTGACGGTGGTCTCGATTCCGGACGCCGCCGCGCAGATGCGTGCCCGCATCATCGCCTCGGGGTTCACGCAGCCGCTCGATCTCGTCCAGGATCCCACCGACGCAACTGTGCAGTTCGTCGTCGAACAAGCCGGACGCATCCGTGCGATCCGCAACGATACGCTTCAGGCCACAGATTTTCTCGATCTTCGCGCCGTCGTACGGTCCGGAGGTGAGCAGGGGCTTCTCGGCCTGGCTTTTCCACCTGGCGCTGCGACGAGCGGCCGTTTCTTCGTCAACTTCACGAACAGCGATGGCGACACGGTGGTCGCGCGGTTTCGGCGGTCTTCGAACCCCCTGATCGCCGACGCATCCACGCGCTTCGACCTTCGCTGGAACAGCACCACCGGGCCCGCCATCATCGCGCAGCCGTTCGCCAATCACAATGGCGGCCATCTCGCGTTTGGTCCGGACGGGTTTCTTTACATCGGGATGGGTGACGGTGGAGCCGGCAACGATCCCAACCACAATGCGCAGAGCCCGTCGTCGCTGCTCGGCAAGATGCTTCGCGTCGACGTGAACGTCCCGGACTCGCATCCGTTCGGATACGTCGTTCCACCAAACAACCCGTTCGTGTCATCCGGGCCGCGTCCGGAAATCTGGAGCTTCGGTCTGCGAAACCCGTGGCGGTTCTCGTTCGACGACGTGACGCGCGGAGGCACGGGTGCGCTCGTCATGGGTGACGTCGGTCAGAATGCGTGGGAAGAGGTCGATTACGAGCCGCGTGGCCGCGGCGGGCGCAATTACGGCTGGCGCAATCGCGAAGGCGCCCACGACAACGTCACCAGCCTTCCGCCGGCGTTCACGCCCCTGACCGATCCGATTCACGAATACGACCGCACGATGGGCAGTTCGATCACCGGGGGCTTCGTTTATCGCGGTCTGGCCCTCGGCCCGAGCTTCCGCGGGAGGTACTTCTTCGCCGACTTCATCCAGAGCCGCGTGTGGTCGCTCGCCTTGACGATCGACGCCGGCGGGGAAGCACGTGCGTCGGACGTCCGTGAGCACACCGCGGAGCTTGGAGGCGCGGGGGAGCTCGCCAATGTCGCGTCCTTCGGCGTGGATATCGAAGGGGAGCTCTATATCGTCAGCTACGGACGGGGCGTCATCCTCAAGATCGAGAGTCTGCTCAGCCCGCCGAACAATCTGCGAATAATCAGGTAACGCGTTGGTTTAGCGCCAGTCGAGGCGCGCGATGCCGCCGCGCTGGCCAGAGCCCCAGCCCGCCTGCTTTCCCGGCGCGAAGCTGAAGGCATCGAAGCCGGCGCCCATGAGCGGCGTCCATCCGCGGCCGTCGTCTGTGGAGACATCGGCGCCCTGCGGTCCTATTGCCAGCCACGTTCCGTGGCGGCCGGGCACCAATGCGACGGCGGAGCGGTACCCGGAAAGTCCCTTCGATATCGTCCACGTGCGTCCGCCATCTGACGTCACCGCGGCATTGTCGAGCGCTTCGGCTTCCTTCCGGTAATCGCCGCCGACGACTATCCCGTGGAGCGGGTCGCGGAACGCGATGGAGAAGATGCCCGCCGACGCGCTGGTGGCGACGGGCGTTTGTGCGATCGTCCAGGTTCGCCCGCGGTCCGCAGAGTGCAGCACGCGCGACGCCGTCGTGCCGATCCACACGTGTTCCCCGTGCGTTGCGATGTTGGTGCCGCTCGCCGCGTACGCGCCTTCGTTCGGCAGCGCGGCGGGCAGGCGTTCTGGCGGGATCCGCTCCCACGTGCGTCCGTTGGCGGTCATGAAGATGACGAATTGACCGTCGGCCGAATCGCTATATGCGATGCCGCGGTCCTCGGACCAGAATGCCATCGCATCGAGAAACACTTTGGGATCGGTGTTCGCCAGCTGCAGCGTCCAGTTGCCGCCCCCGTCCACCGTTTTGTAGATGCGGGACAATTCACCGTTTCCGATGCTCAGTACGTAGGCGACATTGCTGCTGAATGCGTCGATGTCGCGGAAGTCGAGCTGCCCGGAGCCAGGCGGTGCGGCGATGCGCGTCCACGAATCACCACCGTTGGTGGTGCGGAGCACGGTACCGGCGCTCCCGCTGGCCCATGCGATCTTTTCGCTGACCGCGCTGATGCCACGGAGGCGCGCGTTGACGCCGGTGAGCTGCTGCGTCCAGACCGGCGCCGCGACCGCCGCACCGAGCAGCAGCGCGGATGCGACCGGCACCTTCACACTCGCGCCCTCGCGGCCGTCGGCTCTTCACTTCTGCTGTCTGACATTGCGGCGACCAGCATCGTCACCGCCGTGTAGACGACGACCGCGATCACCAGCCAGCGCACCGTCCGCAGCTCCAGCGACTTCACCCATACGCCGGCGACGATGGACCCGAACACGCCGCCGATCGCCAGGCCGAGCGCCACCCGCAGGCTGTAGCTCTGCTCGCGGATGAAGCGCAGGCTGCCCACCGGCATCAGAAACGCGCACGACCCCATCATGATCGGGAACGCCGTCCGTTCGCTCATGCCCAGCATGCTGACGAGGACCATGCAGGGCGCATAGAGTCCGATGCCGAGGGTCATCAACGCACCGAGCGCGAAGTTGCCGGTGATGGCCACGACGAGCATCACACCGCGAACGCCGATCTCATCGCTGCCGGCGGGGAACACGCCGTACTGCTTCATCAGCATGAATCCGGCGGCCGCGAGCAGCGCCAGGCCCATGCCGACCTGCACCTTGCGTTTGGGCCAGTGCGCGACCACGCCGGCCCCGAGCCACGCGCCAAGCACGGCGGCGGCGATCATCGAAAGCAGCGTGAGAACGTCGACCGGAATGACCGACGTGAAGATGAAGGCCTGCGCTACCGTCGGCAACGTGTGGCCCGCATTGAGCGTGCCGGGGATGATGCGATCCGGCACCATCTTCAAGAAACGGAATGCGGCGGTGCTCGTCGCGAATGATCCGATCCCCAGCGCGTCGAAGAAATTGGTGACGAACCCGAGGCCGATCATCGGAACTGTCGGAAACCGCGCGTCGGTGGCGGGGGACGGCTCGCGTCCGACGAGCCCACGGACCGCGGCGACGGCACGCGCCCAGCCGGCAATGTAGACCGCGGTCAGGACACCGAGCGCCGACAGCAGCGCAGTGATCGGATTCATACCCATTCAGAGTCTCCAAGGATGTGCAGGCCGCGCGATCATATCAAACGACGGGCGACGGGCGACGGCGAGGGCCACGTGCTACGTGCTATGTGCTATGTGCTATGTGCTATGTGCGACGTGCCGGTGCTACGTGCCGGTGCTACGTGCCGGTGCTACGTGCCACGTGCTGGTGCTAGGTGCGAGGTGCGAAGTGTTGCTACGACCGCTTCTGGAACTCAGCGTAGGGCATGTTGGTATGGCGCTCGAAGGCGTCGGCGAACGGTACTCCCTGGCCGATCTCGGTGAGGATGCCGACGATGGCGGGTGCGCCCGCTTCGTCGATGAGGAGCTTCACGGCGGCGGCGCTCTGCGCGTACGCGAGTGCGGCTGACGCGCCGTTCATCCCGGCAAAGGGCCCTTCGAGTGTGGTGAGCGCATGCCGCGATTCCGCGGTGCGGACGCGTTCGAGCTGCGGCGCCAGGTCGCTGCCCTCGAAATTCATCGCCAGCCCTTCGTTCAGCCACTGCGGTACGTTGCGCGGGGCGAGACTCTTGACCAGCGCGTGCGTGAACTCGTGCGCGAGCACACGCTCGAACTCCTTCGGATCCTTGAGCGCGCCGAGCACAGGCATCCGGATTCGTCCGTCAAAGGCGCCACCGGCCCACTCCGGCGCGCGCGTGATATCGCGAAACTGCTCGCGCGTGTAGAGCACCACGGTGATGACGTCAGAGGGATACGTGTACAGCGCCGAGCCGATCCGCCAGTACGCCGACTCCAGGATCGCTACCGCCCTGGCCGCGAGCTCCGCCTCAGCGGGGCCTTCGAAAAGGACCGTGAAGTGGTCCGTGAGCTTACGCGCGAACCGCTCGTGCAGTGCCGCTTCCTTACGCCAGGCTTCGAGTTTTGCGCTGAGGACCCGGTTATCTGCTGCGTACCCCAGCGCGTTCTCGTACGTCTGGATCGCCCCGCTCAGGTCGTCGGTCCGATAGAGGATTTCGCCGAGCAGCAGCGAAGCGGGCGTAAGGGTCGGATCGTATTTCAGCGCGTCTACGAGATAGCGGCGCGCATTGTCGGACTGCCCGAGGAGGTGCGCCGACAGACCGGCACCGAGGAGCAGCCCCGGCTCGCGGGGTTCCTGCTTCAGCCCCTCCTCGAAGGCGAGGGCCGCTTCCTGTGGCTTGCCCGCATTGAGCGCGTCCCAGCCCTCGCGCGCGTTCTGTGCCGCCGTCCGCCGTTGCCCGGCGAGGGCCGCCGACAACAAGCCGAGGGCGAGCAGAAGCGCGATGATCCTACGCATTCACGCAATTATCGCGGAGGGGCAAAGCCCGGCAGTAGTACAATCAGGTATGTTCACAACGTTGTCCGTCTGCGCTGCCGCAGGCATCGGCCTCCTGGCCATGTCTTCGACCGCATCCGGCCAGGATCAACCCCCGCAGCCGCCTCCGGCGCCAGCGCAATACTCGGCCAACCCGAAAGTTGGCGAGATGGCACCCGACTTCACGCTGCCGGGCTCCGACGGGAAGACACACAAGCTGTCTGAATATCGCGGTAAAACCGTGGTCCTCGCCTGGTTCCCCAAAGCCTTCACCGGTGGGTGAACGGCCCAATGCAACTCGCTGCGTGACAGCGAGAGCGCGCTCAAGAGCTTCGATATCGCCTACTTCATGGTCAGCGTCGACGATCCCGAAACCAACAAGAAATTCGCCCAGGAGCACGGCGGTGGATTCGCCATCCTCTCGGATCCTGACAAGAGTACCGCGATGAAGTACGGCGTCATCCGGACGGACCGTCCGCCGGAGCAGCAGCTTGCGGCGCGTTTCACGTTCTACATCGGGCCTGACGGAAAAATCCTCGACATCGACAAGGGACCGCGGGGCACCGGCGTCAATCCGCGAACCGCCGGTGAGGACACGATCAAGAAGCTCGAGGCGCTCGGCGTCAAGAAGAAGTAGCTCGTCGTTGCCCGGACATCAGCTACTCGATGTAGAGCAGGGGTCGTAACGGCCCGAGTTCGGGATCCCCCTTGTAGCGAACGGCTTCAAGAAACAGACCCGCCGCTGGTGCCGCCAGGGCCGCCGCGGTCGCGCGCACGTCCTGCCTGCGCGACGGGTCGAGCAATGAGGTGGGCTCCCGCGCGTCGATCTCGCCGCGCCCAACCGCGGCGAGCACGCCGACCATGCGGCGGACCATCTTCCACAGAAAATGCGAGCCGCGCACGCGGATCAGGAGCAACGCGCCGTGCGCCTCGATGTCGACTGCTTCGACGAGCACTCTCGTCGACTTCTCGTCCGGATCATCGGCGGTGAACGCCTCGAAATTCTGCATGCCGAGGAAGGCGGCAGTGGCCCGCTGCATCTTGTCGATCGAGAGGGGCTCGCGGATCCACCAGACGAACGCTTTGCCGAACGCCGTGCGCCGCGTCGAGATTTGATACAGGTAACTGCGCTCGATGGCGTCATGCCGGGCGTGGAACTTGTGAGGCGCCTGCGCCACGTTGCGGATGTGGATGTCGGCCGGCAGCTCGTCGTTGATTCTGCGTCGCAGCAGCTCCGGCGCAAGGTCGGTGTAGATGTCGAGGTGTGCCACCTGCGCGAGCGCGTGAACCCCGGCGTCAGTCCGCCCGGCGCCGTACAATTCGAACTCCTGCCGCTTCGTCGCCTCGCGAATCGCGCGATCGATCTCACCCTGGACGGTGCGTGCGTTCTTCTGGATCTGCCATCCGCTGTACTTCGTCCCGGCATATTCGATGAGCAGCTTGAATCGCGGCATTCGAGAAATCTTAGTGTGCTTCGCGCCCGATGTTGACAGCCGGGCCGGCTCTCATTTGCGTGCTACCTGCCCGCCCGCCGGGCCCTGCGCGTCGACCCCGTCATCGCGTTGCGGGCGGAGTGACACGCACACCCGAGCACCCAGCGAGGCCGTGAGCACGCATCACGCAGCACGTAGCACGTAGCACGTAGCACCTAGCACCTAGCACGTAGCACCTAGCACCTAGCACGTAGCACGTGATACGTCCCCTTGCATTCCAATGGGAGAGCACGGTATCTTCCCCTTGAAACCCGATGGGAGAGCCCCGACCGTTGCCTGGTCCCGACATCCTGCGCGGAACTCTCGACCTGCTGATCCTCAAAGCGCTCAGCTGGGGGCCTGCGCACGGATATGCCGTCGCCCGCTGGATCGAGCAGGCGACCGGCGATGCCCTCGCCGTGGGTGAAGGCACGTTATATCCGGCGTTGCACCGTCTCGAAGAACGCAAGTGGATCTCCGCGAGCTGGGGCACGTCTGAAAACAACCGGCAGGCCAAGTTCTACGCGCTGACAAAACGCGGGCGCAGCCGGCTCCACGTCGAGACCGAGAACTGGCGCCGTTACGCAGCGGCTGTTTTTGCCGCGCTGCAGGCGCCGGCCCGCCCCGGCGAGTGATCGCATGCGTCGCTGGGCCCGCTTCCGGCGGTTGTTCGGTCCCGATCCGTCAGGCGACGTCGACGCGGAGCTCGCCTTCCATCTCGAGATGCGGATCCGCGAGCTCATCGAGCAGGGCGAACCTCCCGACCGGGCGCGGCAGCTCGCCCTGCAGCGCTTTGGAGACTATGACCAATCACGTAGTGAATGCCTGGCCATCGACGAAAGGCGGAAGCGGCGCATGACACGCACGGAATATCTCACGGAACTGCGGCAGGACGTCGGTTATGCGGTGCGAATGCTTCGCCGCACGCCGGGGTTTGCGTTCGTGGCCGTCCTCACGCTGGCGCTGGGCATCGGCGCGAACAGCGCCATTTTCAGCGTGGTGTATGGTGTGCTGCTCGAGTCGCTGCCGTATCGGTCAGCCGACCGGCTTTACCAGCCGCGGATGCTCTATCCGGACGGTACTCCTTACACCGCGCTGTCCGCGGCTGATTTCATGAGCGTTCGTGACGGGAATCGCGTGTTCGAGCAGGTGGAGGCGTACGCGACGGGCGTGTTCACGCTGCTTGGCGCGGGGGAGCCGCAGGAGATTCGCGGCGCGCGCGTCAGCGATGGTCTCTTCGACATGCTCGGGCTCCGACTCACCATTGGACGAGGCTTTGCCGTTGACGAGCACCGGCCCGGCCAGGGCAGCTTCGCCGTCCTCGATCACGGGTTCTGGCAGCGGGCCTTCGGTGGCGATCCCGCGGTCCTCGGACGGAAGGTGACGGTGGGCGGTGATCCCTATACGGTCGTCGGCGTGCTCGCACCGGGCGCCCGGCTGCCCGACATCGCAGACATGTACGCGCCGCTCGAGTACGACGAGACCTTCAGCGCATCCACGGCGAAGGCGCGTCGGTCCGAGTACCTGGACGTGATTGCCCGGGCACGCGGGGGAGTGACTGCCGCGCAGGTGGAGGACGACCTCAAGCGGCTGGGCCAGCAGCTTCAGACGGCGTTCCCCGACAGCAACGGGACGCTGACGTTCACCAGCGCATCGTTGCGCACGATGATCGTCGGCGACGTGCAGAAGCCCTTGTTCATGCTGCTCGGCGCCGTCGCGCTCGTGCTGCTCGTCGCGTGTGCCAACGTCGCGAATCTGCTGCTGGCGCGCGCCTCCGCCCGTCAGGCGGAGCTGGCCGTCCGCATTGCGATGGGCGCGGGCCGCGGACGCCTGCTGCGGCAACTCCTGACCGAGTCGCTCGTGCTCGGGCTTGCCGGTGGCGCAGCGGGATTGCTGATCGCATACTGGGCGACGCGTGCGCTGGTGAACGCGCAGCCGGCCGACATTCCGCGCCTCGAGCACGTCGGGTTGAATGGCACCGTGTTGCTCTTCACGCTGGGGATCTCGCTCGTCACCGGACTGGCTTTTGGCCTGCTCCCCGCGGTTCAGGCGACTGGCGCGCGGCTCTCGCGTTCGCTGCGTGAGGGTGGTCGCAGCGGCGCACCCGGCAAGAGCGCCCACCGCGTGCGAGCGACGCTGGTCATCGCCGAGATGGCGCTTTCCGTTGTGCTGCTGATGGGCGCTGGCCTGTTGATCAGGAGCTTCGTGCAGATGACGCGCGTCGCTCCCGGTTTTTCCCCCGATCACGCGATGACGTTCCGCATCACGCTGCAGGGTGACGAGTACGCGCGCGCGCAGCAGATCAGGGACCGCGTCGCCGCCTTCGAGTCGCGCCTTCGCGCGCTGCCCGGCGTGAGCGCGGTCGCTCTCACCACGGTATTGCCTCTGAGCGGTCTCGGGTCCGTCGTCGATTTCGCCGTGGTGGGTGCGCCTCCGCCTCCGCCGGACGTCAATGCGGAGATCGGCCGCGCAAGCGTGACACCGGAGTATTTCGCGACGATCGGCGCGCCGCTTCGTCGAGGCCGTGGCTTCACCGCGCAGGACGACAGCCGCGGCCCGGCAGTGGCAGTGGTGAACGAGGCAGCGGTCCGCCGCTGGTTCAAGGATCGCGATCCCATCGGCCAGCAGGTCGAGATGAGCGGTGTCCGGCGCGAGGTCATCGGCGTCGTGGCCGACGTTCGGCAGCGGCATCCCGGCCAGCCGGTCGCTGCGCAGCTCTTCACCCCGTACGCACAAGTCACGACCCGCAGCGTTCGCTTCATCGTCCGCAGCGCCGGCGATCCGATCTCCCTCGCCCCGTCCATTCGCGCGGCCGTTCGCACGCTCGATCCCAACCTCGCGGTGACCGATTTCACCCCGCTGACGCAGCTCGTGGCCAGCTCCGTGGCGCGCCCCCGGTTCTATACATCGCTGCTCGCGCTGTTTGCCGGAGTCGCGCTCGCGCTGGCGGCAACCGGCATTTTCGGTGTGATGAGCTATGCGGTCGCGCAGAGAGGTCGGGAGATCAGCATTCGCATGGCGCTTGGGGCCCGCGCCAGGCAGGTGCTGGGAATGATCGTCGGCCGCGCGGTCGCGCTCGCCGCCGCCGGAGCGCTCATCGGCGTTCTGGCCGCCGTGGCGCTGGGCCGCGTGATTCAGAGCCAGCTCTTCGGAGTGGGTATCCTCGATCCGATCACGCTTGGTGCAGTGATCATCCTCCTGATTGGAAGTGCAACGGCCGCCAGCTTTCTACCGGCGCGCCGCGCGGCGGCGATGGATCCGGCTTCAGTTCTCCGGGAAGGCTGAGGCCGGTCACCACTCTCATCACGCAATTCGTCCCTCGCCCATTTCGGCCGGTGTGGTGGGTGTGTATGATCACACCGCCATGAAGCTCCCGACTTCTCTTGCCCTCGTCGTGTTTGCGTGCCTCTCCGTGACAGCGGCTGACGGACCGTCCTTATGGCTGCGCTATCCAGCGATTTCACCAGACGGCCATACCGTGCTGTTCGAATACAAAGGGGACATCTGGTCTGTGCCGGCGTCGGGCGGCAATGCGGTTCCGCTGACGCTCAGCGAGTCGTACGACTTCGCCCCCGTATGGAGCCACGATGGCAAGTCGGTGGCTTTCGCATCGGACAGGTACGGCAGCCTGGACGTGTTCGTGATGCCGTCGACGGGCGGGGAAGCGAAGCGGCTGACGTATCACTCGACGCGTGAAGTGCCGAGCGCCTTCACGGCAGACGACACAGCCGTGCTCTTCAATGCCACGCGGCAGGACCTCGCCACCCATGTGCAATTCCCGACCGGAGGCATGTCGGAACTCTATTCCGTGCCCGTTGGTGGTGGCCGCGTGTCGCTCGTGCTGACGACACCGGCGATCGACGCCACCGTGAGCTCCTCGGGCGACAAGATCATCTTTCACGATTACAAAGGGTACGAAAGCGACTGGCGAAAGCATCACCGGTCAGCGGTGACCCGCGACATCTGGGTCTACGACACGAAAGACAAGCGCTACACGCAGCTGTCGGCCTTCGACGGCGAGGATCGCAATCCCGTCTTCGATGCCAACGACAACGACTTCTATTACCTTACCGAGCAGAGCGGCTCGTTCAACGTTCACAAGAGCAGTCTGCGCGACCCGAAGCAATCGGTAGCGCTCACGCATTTCACGAAAAATCCCGTGCGGTTTCTGACGCGCGCGAAAAACGGCACGCTAGCGTTCTCATACGATGGCGAGCTCTTCACGCTCACGCCGGGTGGCCAGCCGCAGAAGCTGATCGTGCGGATCGCCGCCGACGGACGCGACGCGATCGAGAAGATTCTGCCCGTCAACGGCGGCATGACCGAGGCGAAGCTCTCCCCGGCGGGAAAAGAGTTTGCCTTCGCGTTTCGCGGCGAGATTTTCGTCAGCAGCATCGACGGCAAGATCGTGAAGCGGATCACGAACACGCCGTTTCAGGAACGATCGGTGAATTTCAGCCCCGACGGCCGCACGCTCGTCTACGCAGCCGAGAGAGACAACAACTGGAACGTCTACACGATCTCGCTGACCCGTTCGAGTGAGCCATATTTTTTCGCCTCGACGGTCGGCAAGGAAGAAGCGGTGGTGTCGACACCCGCCGAGGAATTCCAACCCGCCTTCTCGCCTGATGGTAAAGAGATCGCCTACCTCGAAAACCGGCAGACGCTCAAGGTGTACAACCTCGGGTCGAAGCGGTCGAGGACCGTCTTGCCAGCGGATCTGAATTATTCGTACGCCGACGGCGATCAATATTACGCATGGTCGCCTGACTCCAAGTGGCTGCTGGTGCAGTTCGCCCCCAGGGAGCGGATGTTCGTTCCTGAGGCCGGGGTCATCGCCGCCGACGGCAACTCGGAGGTCCACAACCTCACGCAAAGCGGCTACGACGACGTGACGCCGAAATGGGCGGTGGACGGGAAGATGATGATCTGGGGAACGACGCGCGACGGCGCGTTGTCGCAAGGAGGCGGCGCCATCTCCGGCGACGTCTACGGGATGTATTTCACGAAGGCGTTCTATGACCGGGCGAAGCTCTCGAAGGAAGAATTCGCCCTCGTCAAGGAACGCGAGGAAAAAGAAAAGAAGGAAGCCGACGAAAAAGCCAAACCGGTTGGCCAGGCCAGCAATCCACCCCCGGCCGCGGCAAAGCCCGCCGCAGCGGTCGCTATCGATTGGGACGGTCTGACCGATCGCAAGATGCGCCTGACCATCAACACCTCCGCAGCCTCGGACTGGGTGTTGTCGAAGGATGGCGAGAAGCTTTTCTACCTGACCTCGTTCGAGAAGGGCAACGATCTGTGGGTCACCGAAGTGCGCACCCATGAGACGAAGCTTTTCAACAAGCTCGGCGCCGCCAACACCTCGATGGAACTCTCGCCAGACGGCAAGTTCCTCTTCGTCATCGCCGATGGACGAGCGGTGAAGGTCGATACCGAGAACGGCAAATCGGAACCGATCCCCGTCAACACGGAAATGGTCCTCGATTATTCGGCCGAGAAGGCGTACATCTTCGACCACAGCTGGCGGCAGTTCAAACAGAAGCTGATCTTCCCCGACATGCAGAAGGTCGATTGGGACGACTACTACACGACGTACAAGAGGTTCCTGCCGCACATCAACAACAACTACGACTTCGCCGAGATGCTCAGTGAGATGCTTGGCGAGGTGAACGTCTCGCACACGGGCGCGTACTACCGTCCGAACGTTGCCAATTCCGACGCCACCGCGTCACTCGGGCTCCTCTACGATTACGGCCACACCGGCAACGGCGTGAAAGTCAGCGAAGTGCTTCAGGGCGGGCCGGTGGACCTGGCCGCCTCGACCATCAAAGCCGGACACGTCATCGAAGCCATCGACGGCAACGCAATCGATGCCTCGATGGATTTCTACAAGCTGCTCAACCGGAAGGCGGGAAAGTTCACGCTGCTCTCGGTGTTCGATCCTGCGTCGAACAAGCGCTGGGAAGAGACGGTCAAGCCGGTCGGCGGTGGAGAGGAAGGCGAGCTGCTCTACAAACGCTGGGTGCGCCGGCGTCGAGTGGAAGTCGAGAAGCTGTCGGGCGGCAGGATCGGTTACATCCATGTCCGTTCGATGAACGACGCGAGCATGCGCGTTGTCTTCGAGGAAGCGCTCGGATTGAACATCAGCAAGGAAGCGGTCGTGATCGATACGCGGTTCAATGGGGGCGGGAACATTCACGAGCAGCTGTCGGACTTCCTCAGCGGCAAGAAGTACTTCGACGTCGTCCCGCACGGCCAGTACATCGGGAGCGAGCCTTTCGACAAGTGGATCAAGCCGTCGATCGTCCTCGTGGGAGAGAGCAATTATTCCGACGCGCATCTGTTCCCGCTGGCGTACAAAGCCAAGAACCTTGGCCTGCTCGTCGGCATGCCGGTGCCTGGCACAGGCACTTTCGTCTGGTGGGAAAACCAGATCGATCCTACGCTCCGGTTCGGCATTCCGATGGGCTGCTGGCGCAGCCTCGACGGCAAATGCGGCGAGAACAATCAGACCGACCCCGACATTCGTGTGCCCAACGAACCGGCCGTCATGGCCGGCGGCCGCGACCAGCAGCTCGAAGCGGCCGTCAGAGAGTTGATGAAAAAGAGCAAGCCGATCAGCGCTCGCTGATCAGGCCTGCACACGCCGACGCGATCGCCGTGTCCTGGAATCCGACACCGGTCAGGTCGGCAATGGTGATCTGCGTATCTGTTGTGCGGCCTGGTTTCTTGCCCGCGACGATCTCGCCCAGCTCTCCGTGCACGTCGTGCCGCGTGAGCAACGCGGCGTCGAGCGCGTGCTTCAGTTCGCCGAACGCCGCGCACTGACCGTAACGGTCGACAACGACCAGGTCGGCGCGGTCCAGACATTGGGGATCCAGCTCGCGTTTCCCCGGAGAGTCGGATCCGACTGCCGTCACGTGCACCCCATCCCGCAGCCAGTCCGCTTTCACGATCGTCTCGCGAGCGGGCGTTGTGGTGATGATGATGTCGGCTGCTGCGCAGACCGCCTCGGGATCCGCGGCCGCGGTCGCCTCGTACCCTTCCGTCCGCATCTCGGCGCAATACGCGTCGAGTCGCTCGCGGGTCGGGCTCCATGCCATGAGCCGCGAAAAGCTCCGTACCGTTCGCAGACAGCGCACCTGATGTCGCGCCTGGACGCCGGAGCCGATCACGCCGACGGTCTCGATCGATTGACGCGCCAGATAGTCGGCGGCGACTGCGCCGGCGGCTCCGGTGCGAAGGTCCGTCAGAAAGCCGTTGTCGAGGAGCAGCGCCGACGGGAGGCCCGTCGTTGCATCGAACAGCGCCATCAGTCCGGAACCGCTCGGCAGGCCCTTCGCGGGGTTGTCAAAGAACCCCGACGCGACCTTCACCGCGATGTGCGGCGTGCCTTCGATGTGCGCGGTCTTGATGTGGAACTCGCCGCGCGCCGATGTGATCTCGAGGTGGATCACCGCCGGCACGTGCGTGCGCCCTTCACCATCTGCCTTGAACGCCGCGCGGATCACGGCGACGGCGGCGGCAGGCGTCAATGCAGCGCGAATCGCGGCTTCTTCGTAGACAGGAATCATGATTCCAGCAGCGCAATCGCGTCGATCTCCACCTTCAGTCCATCGCCCGGCAGCTCCGAGACAGCAACCGTCGTCCGCGCCGGCTTGTGTCCCGCGAACATCCGCTCGTAGACCCCGTTCATCCGTTTGAACTCGCGCATGTCTGTGAGGAACACCCCGCAACGCACGACCTTTGACATGTTCGTACCGGCCGCTTCGAGGATCGTCCTGATGTTGGTGAGGACCTGTTCCGTCTGCGCTTCGATGCCCTCCGCGACCCGGTCGGTGACAGGGTCCCGGCCAGATTGCCCGGAGACGTAGACGAGGTTGCCAACGATCATCGCGGACGAATAGGGTCCCACTGGGCGCGGCGCACTCGGAACTTCAACGGATTTCAACATCGGGTCAACTCCAGTTTCCAAGCCGGGGTCAGATCTTGTTTCTTGCACGAAATGTCCTCTCGCTTGGACAGCGGTGCAAGAAACAAGATCTGACCCCGAGGCAGCTAGGCGCGGTCGAGGGAGAGGACGGCGTGGAGCAGAACGTTCGCGCCGTTCGCACAGTCCTTCCATGACGTCAGCTCCTTGGGCGAGTGACTGATCCCGCCGGCGCTTGGGACGAAGATCATGCCCATCGGCGCGAGCTGCGCCATCATCTGTGCGTCGTGTCCGGCGCCGCTCGGCATGCGCACCGATGAGAGGTTCAGGTTTTTCGCTGTGCGCTCGATCACATCCTGCACCGCCGTGTCCGCAATTGCCGGCGCGTTCGAGCTCGCCGGGACGATTTCGATGGTGGTCTTCGTCGCTGCTGCAATGCTCGCCGCACGCGCGCGGATCTCCTCGGCCAGCGTCTTCAGCAGATCAACGGAGAGGTCGCGCAACTCGATGATCAGTGTCGCGCTGCCCGGTACGACGTTCGGCGCGTTGGGAGAGAGGTCCATCTTGCCGACCGTTCCCACCTGCCGTCCCGGACGGCTGGTCACCGCCTCTCGCACCGCGAGCGTCAGATGCGCGGCGGCGACAGCCGCGTCCTGCCGATCCGCCATCGGGGTCGTACCCGCGTGATTCGCAAAGCCGGTGATACGCGCCTCGTAGCGTTCGATCGCGACGATGCCCTGGACGACGCCGATGTCGAGACCGCCACGTTCCAGCGTGCCGCCTTGTTCGATATGGAGCTCGAGGTACCCGTGCCACGTCCCCTTCGGGCGGCGGGCGTCCATGATGCGCCGGGGATCTCCGCCGATCCGCTTGATGGCGTCGCCGCGCCGCATGCCGTTCCACACCTGCTCCATGTCGGAAGGCGCAATATCGCCAGCAACGATGCGACTCGACGAGAGGCCGCGGTTGAACGCGACGCCTTCTTCTGCCGCCCACACCACGATCTCGAGTGGATGCCGCGTTTGCAGCTGCGCCCGTTCGCAGGCCTCGAGCGCCGCGAGAGCCGCGAGGGATCCGAGGTCGCCGTCGAAGTTGCCTCCCTGCGGCACCGAATCGATGTGGGATCCGAAGAGGATCGGCGCAAGCGCGGGCTCGGTGCCCTCGCGCTTCGCGAAGATGTTCGCGGCGGCATCGATGCGAGGTGTGAGGCCGGCCTTCCGCATCAGGTCCATGACGTAGTTCCGACCCGCCACGTCGGCGTCGGAATACGCCACGCGGCTGACGCCGTCAGCGAAACTGCCGTCTGCGGGCCGCCCGAACACACTCAACGCCTCGATCCGCTCGCGCAGCGCAGCGGCATCGATCGACGCCGCAGGCGGCGTGGCAGCGATCGACGCCGCAGGCGGTGTCGTAGCGGACAATTCCTGGCGCGCAGCGACGACGCCGGCGGCGAGCGTTCCGAGAAAGGTGCGTCGGTCCATCAACGCTGGATGTTAGCGCAGGTGCCGCTCGACGTCGGCGAGCGACGGTACGCTGCTCATGGCACTTGAACGAGTGCAGCTCACCGCGGCGGCCGCATTCGCGAACCGCAGAGTCGTCTCCGTCGGCCATTCGCGGACGATGCCGTATATCACGCCGGCTCGGAAG
>DATLLF010000226.1:0-2506 GCA_035537955.1 Vicinamibacterales bacterium
GATCTGCTGATTGGCGATCTCTTCCACAATGGCACCGACAAGGTGTGGGGGCCGCTCGAGTCGCTGTACGAAGAGGGGAAAGCACCGATTCCCCAGTGGAACGCCGGCCCGGTCGCGCTGGCTGCGACGGACAAAGAAAACCTGCTCGTACTGCCCGAGGGACGTCGTCGCTAGACAACATGGAAAGACCGACCTCGGCTTTGCAAGGCGCGGGTTACGCTGCACGTGAACCGCTCAACGCAGAGCCGCATACAAAGGAGGTCGGTCGTGACAAAGTCTACAACCATCATCGCGTTCGATCAGCATGCCGCCACGACGGTGGCCGCCGTGCTGTTGCCGGCGGATCGGACACCGGCGCTGCATAAGCTCACGTCGGACATTCCGACGATTCTGCGCTTCCTCGAGCGCATGCGGCGCGGTCACGCGGTGCAGTGCTGCTACGAAGCCGGGCCCTGTGGCTTCGAGCTGCAGCGCGCGCTGAGCGGTCGGGGCATTCGCTGCGACCTGATTGCGCCGGCGTTGATTCCACGCCGCTCGGGCGATCGCATCAAAACGGACCGGCGCGATGCCGCGCAGCTCGCGGTGTTGTATCGGGCTGGGGCATTGACGGCGATTCACATTCCGACCGAGCAGGAGGAAGCGGCGCGCGATCTGCTGCGGTGTCGGGAAGATATTCGCGCCGATCTCCTGCGGGCGCGGCATCGCCTCTCGAAATTCTTGCTCCGCCATGGCCGCCGCTTCACGGGCACCAAGAAGGCGTGGTCGAAACGACACGACGTCTGGCTCCGAGCGCAGGCGTGGCCGATCCCAGCGCTGGATCAGACACACCGCGCGTATCTGCGTGCCGTCGACGACGCCCTCGCACGGCTGCGCAGTGCCGAAGAGGACCTCCGGGCGCTGGTGACGCTCGAGCCACTCCAGGCGCGCGTGCAACGACTGCGCTGTTTCCGCGGCATGGACGATCTCACGGCGCTCACGATCGCGGCGGAACTCGGGGACCCGCGCCGTTTCGCCTCGGCGCCGCGCACGATGGCGTTTGTCGGCCTCGTGCCGTCGGAACATTCCAGCGGGACCCGCCAAGCGCGCGGCGCGATCACCAAGACAGGGAATGCGCATCTCCGGCGCGTGCTCGTGGAAGCGGCCTGGCACTATCGCCACCGGCCGTTTGTCGGTGCCGCGCTCCGGCGACGCCAACGGGGCGCGCCCGACGCGATCGTCGCACAGGCGTGGACGGCCCAGGACCGCTTGTATCGGCGCTACCACCGGCTCGCCGGGCGCGGCAAACCGCACCAGCAGGTCATTACCGCGGTCGCCCGTGAGCTCACCGGCTTCGTCTGGGCGGCATTGGTGCAGTGAGCTGATCGACCGAGCATCGGAAAGGAGAATCCTCGACCGCTCTATGCGATAACCGACACCGTCGCGAATTCGCGTCCCTAGACCGAGGCAGCTCCCGACGAATCATCGTCATGCGGTTCCGACCCGCGAATATCAGAGTGATTCATCGTCGTGGTGGCTCGGTCGATCAGCTGGCTGGATCTCGTCTGCGCCCGCGCCCGGATGGCTTGATAAGCCGGACGCGGGCTCTCTGCTCAATCGAGCATCAGAACACGGAGGCGCTCTCGAACACCCAGGTAACTATTGACAGGTCTTTCCATATCAGAGCCGATCGAGAATCCGTTCGAAGTGTTACCACTCCGCTCGGAATAAACTGCGACCACTCCGCCCGGCATGACCAGAGGTGAGAGGCTCTTCGAGCTGGACTCGCACTGATGCAGCGAGCGCGCAAGCGAAGCTGCAATTGATCTAGAGACGGGCCGGGGCGCCGCACTGGACGATCTCCGCAACTGGTTGATCCGAGAAGCCGCGTAAATGGCCGGTTATTGAGAGGCTCGCCAAGGTTTCGCGAGGTGAGTCTCGAAGAGCGACGCAGCCGTTGCCGGCTCACAGTCCGAAGAGCCGCCAAGATGATCGGCGTGAAACAGCAAGACATGAGTGTGGCTCCGGCGGCGAACCCCACGACCTTACAGCGGTACCGTCCGCGAATCGCGCAGTCATGTGACCGGTCTGATGAGCACGCCGCCCCGCCAGTTTTCCCCGAGCCAAGGGATCAGGAGGAACAGAACAGCGTTCGCCAATTGGGTCCCTACCAGCGCCGCGCTACCAATGTTGCCGCTGATGAAGAGCATCAATGGCCCCGTCAGGATGATGTGGAAGAACACGCCATTGAAGAAGATGATCGCCAGAGCCTTGTAGCTCAACCGACCGGTACGGTCATGCCATCTCGATGAACCCGGCTCGCTCTGCAAGAGCCGAGTGCCGAACTGCAACACCAGAAGCACAATTGCACCTCCGCATCCGATCCACGGGAAGATGACGAGAGCAACGTCGGTCCAGCTCTTAGCCATTTGGAACGCTCTTGGCAGCGGATGGAGTGGCGGGTTCGTGCCCAGCCTGCTACGCGGTCGGCTGCGGCGCCGGAACTGGCCGCAGCAACTCAGGCTTAAAG
>DATLLF010000227.1:0-4784 GCA_035537955.1 Vicinamibacterales bacterium
ATCCAGCGCTTCCACAGCAGCTGCAGCTCGGTGGTCGCCGACGCCGGCGTCACGTCCGGGCGCAGCCGACCCACACCGAGGAGCAGCCGATTGCCCCATTGCCCGAGGTCCGCGGGATCGATCACGAAAGGCAGCCACAGCTCCGTCGGGCGGTCGCGCTGATAGTCCATCGGCAGCCGGAACGACATGGGCATCACGCCGACGACCGTGTGCGGCCGCCCGTTCACCTGGATCTCGCGACCGACGATGCCCGCGTCCCCACCGAACCGTCGCTGCCAGAGTCCGTGCCCGAGCACGACGCCGCTCACAGCACCAGGCCGCCCTTCGGCCTCGATGAACGTGCGGCCGAGGAGGGGCGTCACCTGCAGTACAGAGAACAACCCCGGCATGACCTGCGCCGCGCGGATGCGCTCCGGATCCGAACCACCGGTGAGGTTCGCATCACCTTCGGTGTACGCGGCGAATGCCTCCAGGGCCTGCGCGTCGCGGCCGTAGCTGACCGCCTCCTGAATGGAGAGCCAGGTCGTGCCGCCGCGGTCGGACGCGTTCCAGATCATCACGAGCCGCCCGGCATCGCCGTACGGGAGAGGCTCGAGGAGGACGGTCCTGATCACGCTGAACATCGCCGTGTTCGCGCCAATACCCAACGCGAGCGTCAGGACCGCAAGTGCCGTAAACGCCGGCTCGCGGAACGCACGCCGGAGGGCGTCGCGGAGATCCTGCGGCAGGTGACCCATGGTTCGCTTAGATGCGGACGGCTCGGGAAAGGTTGACGGGCGCCAGTGCTTCTGGTCGGGCTGCTTGAGCGGAACCGGCGAAGACCGCACAATCGAACCGTGGGCATGCACGGACCCGTTGCGAGCTTCGTCGTCGCCACCATCTGCTCCGTCGCGTGGAGTGTGGTCGGCCCTTCCCGACAGGAGCCGTCCGGATCGGCGCACCCTCGGACGCGCGTCGAGGTGCGCCGTTTCCGCGGCGACATCGCGATGACCGATAAGGCGGGCACGCGCAGCGAATGGGGCACGTGGGCGTACCTGGGATGGGACGCAGAGAAACGCGCCGCGTTCCGCAAGAGATATCGCGCCGAAGGCTATACGCACGTGGCGTTCAACCTCGCCCTGGACTACGGAACCTTTTATCCGCGATTCGACTACCGCTCCGACATCGCGCGTGTGCGCACCGGACTTCAGGAACTCCGCGACGACGGTCTCGTGCCCGTGCTGTGCGCGACACAGGCCGAGACATACGGACGCCACGCGAATTTCAAGCTGCAGCAGGCATTGAAAGATCTCGACGCGATCCTGCCGCAGATTGCCGACCTGCTGCCCGCGGCCTGGGCGGGCTGGGAGTCCAGCGATTTCATGACCGCCGAACAGCATTGGGCGGTGTTGCGAAAGCTGCGGCAGCACCTGCCGAACGCGTACATCGGCGTGCAGCCGGGCCGCATGCCCGAGGACGGCCTGATTGCCGTGACGTCGAAAGGTGTGGACACGCGCCGGTTCTGGCACGAGCTGCGCGGCATCGTCGACGCCCTGTTCTTCGAGCCACCCACGGAGACCTTTGAGGACGAGGCCTGGCGTGAGCGGCTCTTCGATGACCTCATGGGCGCGAGCGCCCGTGTGCACGGTCGTCTCACAACCATTCCGGACACTTTCCCTTTCGCGCCCGACAGATCCACCAGGGCCTATCGAGAAAACTGGACGCGCGCCGCTCCGGTTGCCAATGTCGACGTCATCTACTTCGAGGGCCCCGCTTACTTAAGGTGGAGCTCGGATCGGAAGCGGGAAGCGGGCGCCATCTCGATGGCGGTGCCAGGTGTGATCGGATGCATGGACGGCTGCCCGAGGCCACCTGAACGCCGAGAACGGCCGTAAAGCACGAGTTCGGCGTCAGGCGCGAGTCTTGCAGCGATCAGTGACATGCGCATACGCAACACTTTCGTCGGACTAGCATTGGTATCAGCACTTGCGGTTCCCACAATGGCTGCGGCCCAACAGGGGACCATCGTCACAACAGGCGGTGAACGCGTGTCCGGTCACATTCGTGACATGGATAAAAACGGGTACACCGTCCTCATCAATGGAAGCGAACGGCGCGTGATGGTGCCGGAGATCGCATCCGTTGAATTCAGCGGCTCGCGCAATCCCACGAACGATGAACTGAACCGGATGGGCGACGGGCGGCAGCTCGTCATCCTGAAGGATGGCACCGCGATCGTCGGCAACATCACCGAGTACGAGCGGACGATGCCGGGCAGACTCGCCGACCTGCCGATGGATCACGCGTTCAGGATCCGCTTCCAGGGCGAAGGCGGAGATCGCAGCTTCCTCTCGTCAGAGGTCGCGAAGATCTACTTCAGAGCGCCGGCGTCGGCCACCAGCGGCACCAGTACGGCGGGCCAGGCCACGTCGACTGCGGGTGGAACCAGCCGTGAGATCGTGGTTCGAGCCGACCAGGCGTGGACCCCGACCAACATCAACGTGCGCCGCGGCCAGACGATTCGCCTCCAGAGTTCGGGTGAGATCCAGCTGGGTCTCGACGCGAACGACAAGGCGAATCCCAGTGGCAGCGTGAACGGACGGAGCGCGCCCGGTGCACCCGTGCGCACCGCCCGCGCAGGCGCGCTCATCGGGCGCGTAGGCAACGCTACGCCGTTCGCCATTGGCGATCGGGCCTCGATCCAGATGCCAGCGGACGGGCTCCTGTTCCTCGGCATCAACGACGATGGCATGACCGACAACTCCGGCGAGTTCCGGGTCGTGGTCACGTTGGCCACGAGCCCATTCCGCCGATAGGAACGCACGTGCTACGGGCGACGTGCCCGTAGCACGCCGCACGTCGCACATCGCACATCGCACGTCGCACGTCGCACATCGCACGTAGCACGTGAACCATCCCCGACTCCCCGCAACTGTCCCAACTCGCTTGAGCCCGTAGCCAAACGCCGGAAAGCTGCGAGCATGAAGCAGCTTTTCTGTGTTGGTCTGCTTGTGCTGGGCACCTCGTCACTGCGCGGGCAGAACGGCGCAACGAAGGATCCCGCGTGGCCCGGCGTCTGGGGTCCGAGCCGAAACGGAACGGCGACGACCGCAGGACTGCCGCTACGACCTACCGGATTCAAGGAGCTCTGGCGGAAGAAGACACAGGGCGGCTACTCCGAGGTCGTCGTCACCTCACGAGCCGCAGTGACGATGGAAGCGCGTGATGGAAGCGACGAAGTCGTGGCCTTCGAGCGGGACTCGGGGCGAGAGCTGTGGCGCGCGGCGGTGGGGTCGACCTATCGGGGGCACGACGGCTCGCACGATGGACCGATCGCGACACCCGCCGTCGACGGCAACGATGTGTACGTCGTCGGACCGCAAGGCGTCTTGCTCGCGCTCGACGCGGCGACGGGACGCGAGCGCTGGCGTCATGACCTCGTGAAAGACTTCGGCGCCTCGCCGATGATTTACGGGTTCGGTTCGTCTCCGCTGATCGATCGCGGCACAGTGATCGTGCAGACCGGCGGCGAGAAGAGCCGCGGGCTGCTTGCATTCGAGCGTGTGACGGGCAAGCTGCAGTGGAATGCGCCGCACGGGCTGCGCGGCGGCTACTCCTCGCCATCCGTCGGAACGCTCGCGGGCACGCGACAGATCGTCGCTTCAGCCGGAGACCGCGTTTACGCCGTCTCGCCGGCTGACGGCAAGCTGCTGTGGAGCGTTGCGGGCCCCGGCGACGGTGAAGCGGTGGCCAACCCGCCGCAATTGCTCGACGACGATCGCGTGCTCATAACGTTCTGGGGGGAAGCAATCCTTCTGAAGATCGCCTGGGCGAACGAGACGCTGGCCGCCAGCGAAGTGTGGCGATCCACACGGCTGCGTGCCGCCTACAGTCCGACCATCCACAGAGATGGCCATCTTTATGGATTCAACGGTCCGTTCCTGACGTGCGTGGACGCGACGACCGGTGACATCCGCTGGCGTCATCGTCTCTATGAAGGCACCGTCGTCGGACTCGGCGCGAACCTGCTCGTGCTCGGGCGCACGTCGGGCAATATCCACGTGGTTGCCGCCTCACCAGGTGCATTCACGGAGGTCGCCCGCAGCACGGTGCTCACGCCCGGGTCCAATTCGATGACCGGGCCGTCCGTGGCGGGCGATCGTCTGTTCGTCCGCAACTCGGAAGAGATCGTCGCGCTGCTCATCGAGGGCAAATGATGCGCGCCTGTCTATCGGCAGCAGCGATCGCTGCGACAACGGTGTTCCTCGGCGCTCAACCGGACCGCGATTGGCCGCAGCTGTACGGGCCGGCTCGCAATTCGACGGCGCCGCGTATCGGGCCGGATGCTTCGCTGTCGATTGCGTGGAAGACACCGATGCCCACCGGCTCGGCAGGCATCGTCGCTGCGGGCGACCGCGTGTACACACTGGGCAGCGACGGCGAGCAGGACATCCTCTTCGCCCTCGATGCCGGGACGGGCAAGGAGTCGTGGCGTGTGACGCTCGGCCAGACTCACGCGGACGCCATCACCAACGGGCCCGGCGGCACGCCTGTGGTCTCGGGCGATCTCGTCGTGGCGGTGTCATCGCGCTGCCAGGTGCAGGCAGTGAACAGCACCACTCGCCAGGTCGCGTGGACGCACGATCTCGGCGCCGAGTACGGCTCCCGATTCGCGAAGCGAGGCGGTTGCGCCGTATCGCCGCTTTTAGCGGGCTCGCGGATCGTGCTCGTCACCGGCGCGAGTCAGGGGCCGCAGCTGGCGGCGTTCGACGTGGCGACGGGCACGCCCGCGTGGACCACTCCGG
>DATLLF010000228.1:0-23840 GCA_035537955.1 Vicinamibacterales bacterium
AATCCCGGATGACGAATCACCGCGACACACTCAAATCGATCGGCGTGTAGCGTGGATTGCTGTACGTGCCGCGGCACTCGAACGCGCGGCTGGCGTTGTAGCCGCCCGCACCCATGTTGCTGAATTCACCCGTTCGGTCGCTGGTCTGGTAGTCGTCGACCATCAGAGACGGCAGCCACACATCAAGTGCCGCGTCGCGCGCGTAAGTGACCGTGATGCGCACGGTCTCACTAGTCGACTGAAGCCACAATTCGGTCTGGTGAATCCGGCCCGTGATGGGATCGGTCCACAGTCTTCCCGACGCGAGCGCCTTGCCGCGCGTTTTCATGATGTAGGACCCAGTGAGATTCTTCGGCTCCCGAAAGCCGAGTCCCTGTGTTTCGACACCGTCGAATTTCTTCTTTCCATCCAGCTTGAACGTAACCTTCGACCGGTTCTCGGGTGTCAGGAACTGGAGCGCCAGCGTCGGCTCGTTCAGGGTCGCGATAAGCTCGCTTTTCATGCGGCGGAACGTCTCGGCCGCATAGGTCTGCGCCTGTTCCCGTTTCTCCGTGGTCGGCTGCGTCAGGAGGGAGATGATTCGCGGCTGCCGTTCTCGAAGCGGGTTGTTGTCGATCGCGTACGCGTCCCGCAGCGCGATCACCTTGCCGGCGAGATTCAGTAGAACGACATCGGAGGTAAGGTGCTGTGGCGTCGACATCCGCCCGCCCGACACATCGGTAATCGTGTAGTGCTCCTCCAGTGAGACACCCGAAACCCTGGTCGCATATCCATCGAGATACGTGATGGCGACCTTGAGGAGATCGCCGGGATTCGCGGCCTGCGCATGTGGCGCAATCGATGTGAGGAGCAGTGCGGCTGCGACGCTGAGGATGGCAATCGTGGCACGAGTCGACATGGGACCCCTTGGATCCTGGTGCGAGCGCTGGTCCCGCACAGGATAGACGAAACGCCAGCCGCCCGATAGAGCCGCCAACGTTCGCTTACAATCGATTCGTGCCCGACATTCTTGCCCGAATCCCCGTAGTCGCCGGCGTCGCGTACCGAGAGCGGGTGCGCGCCCTCCCGTCGTCATTCAATATCACCCTTGCCGTCGAGCCTGCGAACCGCTACTTCCGCCACGCGATCGCCGTGCTCGCAAACGGCGAAAAGGTCGGGTATGTGGCGCCCGAGATTGCACCGAATTACTACGAGACGGTGAAGAACAGCAGTGTTCCGATCGCCTGCCCTGGCCGACGCGCCTCGTCGATAGATCATGAAACGTCGGGCGTCGAGCTCCTGCTCGACTTCTCGGCGCTGGCCGTGGTTCCTCCCGCATGAAACGCCGTCTGCTTGCGGCAGCGGGTGCGCTCTGCGTTCTCTATCCGACGGTTCCCCCGCAGGCACAGGCGCCGGACCTGCCTCCCTCCGGCGAGGCTGCATATGTCGCACTGTCGACGCGCTTCGACAGTGCGGCAGCCATGGACGTCGTCGCGTTCATGCAGCAGTCGTGGCGGCTCTCTGGCAATCCGGGATTCAACGCGTCGATCGATCACATCCAGGAACGGCTCAACTCCGCTCGTCTTTCGCGGGTGCGTGTCGAGGAATATCCGAACGGCGGGCCGGGATGGGACTACGCGAAAGGGACTGTCTTCATCGTCGGCGACGAGACACCCGTTCTGTCGAAAGAGCTGGACCGTGTTTCCCTCGCGATCAACTCGTTTTCCACGCCAGTCGAAGGTCTGACGGCACGGATTGTAGACGTGGGCGCTGGAAGCTCCGGCGACTTCGCTGGCAAGGACGTCAAGGGAACCGTAGTTCTCGGCGACGGGTCGCTGAGTGCGCTCTGGCGCGAGGCGGTGCGGAATCGTGGCGCAGCAGGCGTCATATCGACACAAATTGCACGGTATATCCGTCCGAACGGTGCCGCCCAGATGACAGCAACGCAGAAAGACGTCCTTCAATGGGGCAACGTTCCCTACGACGAGAAGTTGAAGGCGTTCGCCTTCAAGGCGAGTTGGCGTGCTGCAAACCGGATTCGCGACGCGCTGCAGAAGGATCCGAATACGCACGTCCGTGTGGAGATCGTCTCCAACTTCCACACTGGCCCCGCGCGAATGCTGATCGCCGAGATCCCCGGGCGCACTCTGCCGAAGGAGCGCATCGTCATGGCAGCGCACGTCCAGGAACCAGGCGCGAATGACGATGCGAGCGGATGCGCGACGTTGTATGGACTCGCACGCGCGCTGCAGGACGCGATCGCACGCGGGGCGATCCCGCAGCCGGACCGCACGCTCACGTTCCTGTGGGTCGATGAGATCCGCGGCAGCCGCCAGTGGCTGACCGCGCATCCTGAAGAGGCGCAGGGCGTCCAGTACATGTTCTCGATGGACATGACGGGCGAGGACACGTCGAAGACCGGCGGAACGTTCCTCATCGAGAAGCAGGCGGATCCATCAGCGGTGTGGCCACGGCCGTCCGATCCGCACAGCGAATGGGGAGCCGGCGAAGTCAAGGCCGAGACATTGAAGGGCAGCCTGCTGAATGACCTGCATTTCGCGGTCGCGATGCGCCGCGCCCGCGACACGAACTGGATGGTCAAGACGAACCCGTACGAGGGAGGCAGCGATCACACGGTGTTCGCGTCCGCGGGGGTGCCCTCGCTGCTCAACTGGCACTTCACGGACCGCTTCTACCATACCAACCAGGACACCCTCGACAAGGTGAGTGCCGCCGAGATGCAGAACGTCGGCATTGCCGTCGCGACGTCCGCATATCTGCTGGCGTCCGCGACCGAGCGGGACGCGATGTCCGTCATCGACCTGCTGGATCGCGCCGCTGCGGCCCGACTGGCGCTCGAGCGGCGCCAGGGTCCTGAGATCGTCGCGAAGTCCAGCGATCGCGCCGCTGCGGAGAAGGTCGAAGAGCAAGTGATCGCCGCCTGGATGAAGTGGTATGGGGAAGCCTTCGACTCGGTCTCGCGCCTTCCAGTCTCAGGTGCGACACCCGCGCTTACCGCCCGCATCACCGCTGCCCGCCAGCGTCTGAAATAGCCGGGGTCAGCGCGAGGGGGACAGGTCCAGCGTTCTAGGCTCGTTCTCCCTTAGTGATAACCGCACGGCGCTGCGGGCGAGGACCTTCAGCAATTCGGGATCGAACCACTCGTTCAGGTCGATCTCATTCGTCACCGCGACCAGGTACTCGCCGGCAGGCAGATTGCGGACGACGTACTTCCCTTGGGACGACAGTCGCGCGCCAGCGACGCGTCGTGACTGATGGAACCAGAACCGCGGCTCCAGGGCAAAGACGACGACGAACCCGTCCGTCATGAGCGATCCGTCGGCCGCTCTAACTACACCGGACAGCTCTGACGCTTTGTCACCGAGCGTAATCACGCCTTCGTCGGTGCTCTCGCGTAATTCCAGGGGCGCGTCGAGCATCTCGCGGCCGTTCAGGATCATCGATTTCATCCACCACGGCCCGATTGCCGCGCGGATGCCGCGCGGCGGGGAAGTGAAGCGGTACTGACCGGGCAGGACGCCGCTGATCGAAAAACGCGAGCCGTCGACGACCGCGCTGGGCAGGCCGATCGGGTTACTGATACCTGCGGGGAACGCGGGTATCGGCACACGCATCGAAAGCAGATCCGGCACCCTCGGTCCCGTGCCCTCGAAAACGACACGACCCGAGATGGTCAGCGGTGGTTGCAGCGCGAGCGCGATGCCTGTGACGTCTTCGCCGGCGACAACGACGGACGTCTCTCCCCACATGCTGATCTCCGCCGGCTGCGCCCCGGCCCTCACGTTGAACGGATAGGCGCGCGCCCTGATCGAGTACGTACCCGGCGGAATGGATCGAAACACGAAGCGACCTTCGTCCGAGGCCGAGGAGATTCGTGTGCCAGGACCCGGCACGACCGGATCGGTGTTTGCGATGGACAGCTGCACGCGCATGCCCTGCGGAATGGTCACCATCCCTTCGACCGTGGACGTCGGCACGTAGTCGAGATCGAAGTTCACACCATTGCGAACTTCACCGGTACGAACCACCACAGGGGTGGCGCGCTCGGACAGCGACGTGCCCGGATAGAAGACGGGCGTGAGCGTGACGGCCCTGCGCCCTTCGACGACTCCGGCATTCGACGGTGGCGGCGGCGCGGCCATCCCCGGTCGCGTCGAGACGCCAGCCTGGCGCACGTCGGCAAGAGCGCTGCGGATCTCGGCCTGCGTCAGGATCTGGACGTCTGCATTGCCGAAAAACCGCGGCACCGCCGCGACCAGATAGGTCCCCTCCGCCAGCCCGAACATTCTGTAGATGCCGCGATCGTCCGTGGTCGCGGAGCCGGTCGGCGGGATCGAGAACCGCCGTTCGCCGCGCCCGCCATCGTATTGCGACGTGTACGCATTGACCGCGATACCGACCGCAGGTTCACCGTCCAGCGTCAGCACGGTGCCGGTGATGACGCTGCCGATCGGTAGACGCAGGTCCGCGCGGATCGATCCGCCCGGAGCGAGCGTCAGTACACGACCCGGCCGAACGGGTCGCGCCGCGCCGTAATTCATCGTGACGTAGCCGTCCTTGGTTGCGCTGACGGAGTAGCGGCCAGTTGGCAATCCATCGAACGCAAACGTCCCATCGTCAGCCGTGATGACCGTGCGGCTTCGCGTGAGTTCCGATCCGCTCACGGAGACGCGCGCGCGCCGGAGTGCGCGGCTCTCCCTCGCATCGGTGACGATCCCTGCGATACGCCCCTGGCCGGCGGCGGTTGGGCTCTGGTTGTCGCGCGGCTGCTGTGCGTGCGGAGCGACGATCGCGAGCAGCGTCAGCGGGACTGCTGCCAAACGCGAGCGCCTCATCGAATCTCCCTCGTTCGAAGATCCTGCGACTTCCGTTCTCCTTCGCGGATCGTGATCCTGGCGGCAGCGCGGCTCGCCGCATCGAGAAACGCCGGGTCCTGCCATTCGCCGCTCTGCCCGTCCGGAACCGCTAGTACGTAGTACTCACCGCCCGGCAGGTTCACTGAGTAATCGCCGGTCTTACCCGGTCGTATCAACCGCACGCGCCGTGGGCTTGCGCCGGCGCTGCCCCATGTCTCAGGATCTGTAGGAAAGATGAGGACCGCGGCGGATGGATCGGGCCCATGCTGGTTCTGCACGATGCCGCGAATGCCAGACCAGCGGTCCGTAAACGTCACGACCACGTTGAGCAAATCGGCTGCGACGGTCATCGGCGTATCGACCACATCATGGCCGTCCGCCGTCGCCGATTTGAACATCCAGCCGCTGGGCGAATTCTGTACACGAACGTAGTAGCGGCCGCCTGGCAAGGGCTGCGTCTGGAACTCGCCCGCGGTATTGGCCCGCGCGAAAATACCGGGACCCGCCATACCCGCTGAGACCGGATCTGCTGGTTCGATGATCACCGAAACGCTCGACGTAGGTGGCGCGGACTGCGCCGTTCCTTCAAACTCGATACGCCCGCCGATGTGAACGCCGGGTTGAGCTTCCACCACAAGATTGTCGATGTCCTCACCGCCAACGCTCACAGGCAGATCGATCCAGACCACCGTGTCGGAAAGACTCCACTCTCCGCGCCGGCTGTCTCGCTGCAGCCGAAGGTTGTAATGGCCCGACGGCACGGCGGGAAACGTGAACCTGCCGCTGCGATCGGTCAGCGTCGACGTGGCGTCATTGTCGAGCGCTACATCGATCGTGTCGGCCGCGATAAGCCTGAGCGGCGTCATCGTCACGGCGCCTGCCGGCCCGACGACGTATCCAGAAACACTCACGGTGCGCACGGGCTTCAGCTGGAGGTCGGCACCGAGGTATTCCGCACCGGCACCGAGCGGGATCACCGTCGCAGAGTCCCCGGTTGGTGCGTTCGGATGGAATGTCGGCGGATACGTGGCGAGCCTGCCGTTTTCGAACGGTGGGGGAATCGGTGCACCCGCACCGAGCATCAGGCCGGCGTCACGAACCTGCAACATCGATCCGGGCGTGACGCGCGAAGCGCCGATCCGCGTCGCCGTTTCTCCGGCCGTTGACGAAACACCGATACCGCCTTCCATGGACAGCGGAATGTTGGTTTGCCGTGCAACGGCTCCGACGATGTAGTCGCCTGGGACAAGACCGCCGATGCGATAGATGCCACGGTCGTCGGTCAGTGCGGATCCCGTGGGAACGTAACGCCGCCTGCCCGAGATCACCGTGCGCCGGTATGCCTGCACGCGCACCGCGACCAGGCGTTCGCCCGCTTCGTCGACGACAGTCCCTGAAATGGACGCGTGCTTCCACATGCGGATGATCGCGTCACCGTTTCGCTCACCGTCGGCGAGCTGCAGCGGCACCGACGGTCCAGCAGGACGCGTACGGCCGTGCGCACCTTCGATGTATCCCGGCTTCGCCGCAAAGATGCTGTAGTTGCCGCGACGCAGGCCGCGGAAGACGAAGCGCCCATCGTCTCCAGTCAGGATCCGCGGATGGCCCGCGCCGCCCGGTCCGACGGGGCCGCTCATGCTGACGACGACGCCCATGATCGGACGACCGTTCTCGGCGTCGACGACCTGGCCGACGATTAGACCGCTCAGCGAGTCGGCCTGGTGCGACGGCATGCCGATCTGGAGCGCCACGAGAAGCGCGAGTGAGAGGACGTGCTGGCTGATAATCAACTGAGCCTCAGGTCGATGGAGATGTTACGTCACCTCACCGCAACGATTCGTAGTAGTAGCGCGGAACCTCGCCGTACAGTTACTGGTCGCTCATGATCGCCGGGTCCCCTCAGGTCATCCTCCGGGTCAGTCATCTCACGAAGACGTATCGAGGCATCGGTGCCGTGCGCGCCGCGTCGTTCTCGGTGTGGCCAGGCGAAGTGCTCGGCCTCATCGGCCCCAACGGCAGCGGCAAGACGACGCTCTTTGGCTGTCTCGGCGGCGTTCTGCCGTACGACACAGGCCGCGTCGAGACGTTCACCGCAGCGGGCACACCGGCGATCTTCTACCTGCCCGATGCGATCACGCCCTGGCCCGAACAGACCGTCGAGTGGTCGCTGACCTTCGCACGCCGGTACTTCCGGGCATCGAATGAGATGACGCCGGAATGGCTCGAGCGGTTGGGATTGCAGAACATCCTCCGGAAGCGGATCCGCAATCTCTCGAAGGGACAGCGGAAGCGCGCGCTGCTGGCTATCGGACTGATCACACCTCACCCGATCCTCCTGCTCGATGAACCGTTCGACGGCCTCGACCTGCGACAGACGCGCGAGGTGGCGCAGTTGCTGCGTTCGGTCGCGGCAGGTGGACGCACACTGTTCCTCTCCATCCACCAGATCAGCGAGGCCGACCGCGTCTGCGACCGGTTCGTGCTTCTCAGCGAAGGACGCGTGTGCGGTGAGGGCACGCTGGAGGAGCTCGCCGCGCGCGTGGTCCATACACCGCGCGGACAGACGCAGACGCTCGAGGACGTATTTCTTGCGCTCACGTAGGGGCGTCGACACGTTCACCTGCCTCGTGCGCAAGGAATGGCGCGAGTTGATGGCGTCGCGCTCGTGGTGGGTGATGCTGTTGCTGATCGGACCCCTCGTCGGCGTGTCGTTCATCAGCGCGGTACGCACGTACGGCGAGCTGAGCGGCGTCAATGGAACGGCGGCCGGCGTGGGCGAGGCATTCTCGCCACTGATCGGCATCTGGGCGCCGACCTTCAGCGCGTGCGAGCTGGCGGCCGCATTCCTGCTGCCGTTCGTGGCAATCCGCCTCGTGGCCGGAGATCGCCTGAGTGGGGCGCTCCTTCTCGAGCTGCAGCAGCCGTTCCCTGCGTTCGCGCGGGTGCTCGCGAAGGCGACGGTCCTCATGGGAGGATGGCTCATCGCGTCGGCGGCACCGATGCTGGGCGTGCTCCTCTGGTGGATCTATGGAGGATCGATACACGTCCCCGAGCTTTTGACGGTACTCACGGGACACGTGCTGAACGCCGGCCTCGCGATGGCGCTGGCGGCCGCCGCCGCCACGATCACGGAGCATCCCTCGACGGCGGCGATCGTGACGCTGACGGTGACGGTGGGCGGCTGGATCATCAATTTCGCGGCGGCGGTGAATGGCGGCATCTGGGAGCGGCTGGCGCACTACACGCCCACGGCGATGGTCGGGGAGTTCCAGCATGGCCTCGTCCGGCTCGAGATCGTGCTCGTCGCGTCCGCTCTCACGTGTGCTGGTCTGGGGCTTGCCGCCATCTGGACGCGACTGGGCCAGACGAGCAGCCGCCGGGCAATTGAATCCGCGGTCCTGCTCGCATCGACCACGATCGTGATCGTTGCGTGTACGTTCGTACGACCGAGCTGGGATACGTCCGAGGCTCGGCTGAACTCCTTCGCGCTCGTGGACCAACGCCGGCTCGAATCACTCGACGTGCCGCTTCGACTGGAAGCGCACCTCGCGCCAGAGGATCCCCGGCGTGCGGATCTCGAGCGCAACGCGATCTCGAAGCTTCGGCGAACCGTGAGGGATTTCGACATCCGCTACGTGTCGGAAACAACCACAGGGCTCTTCGAGCAGACACGCGAGCAGTACGGACAGATCCACTACCAGCTCGGGAGCCGCACCGGTGTCAGCCGTGCAACAACCGTCGAGGGTGTTCTGAACGAGATCTACACGCTGGCTGAGATCGCGCCCGATCGCGACGGCTACGAAGAGGATGTGTTCAGAGGGCGACCACTCGCCGCTACGCCGCGCGGCGCGGCGCCGCTGTTCTATATGGGTTGGCCGGCCCTGGTCGCCGTCGTGGCATTGATTGCTCGAGGGAGGAGTGCATGAGAAAAACCGTGTGGAAGGCTGCATTCGCCGCCGCGCTGGCTGCCAGCGTCGTCGCGATGGCGGCGGCACAGATGTCCGTCAATCTTTCACAGGAGACGGTAGGCCGGCCGCCAGTCGCATTCGAGCCGATTGTTGGCACGTGGGTGATCGCACAGGACGGCGCCGACAAAGTCGTGATGGTCGACGGCAGGCCGTGGGTGGCGAGCAAAGACAATCCAACGCGGCTGCTCATCGAGAGTGCGCGCAAGCTTTATGGAACGTCGAACGAAGAGCTCATGGACAACGCCAAGCAGTTCGCGTACTACCCCGTCGCGCTGCTCAGGCGCGTCGACAACTTCTCGAACGGCACGCTGCGCGTGCAGTTCAAAACGGTCTCGGGCACCTCCGACCGATGCTCGGGCATCGTCTTCAACGTGAAGCCGACCGGTGACTGGCTCGCGATCCGCTACAACGACACGGAGCAGAACGTCGCGCTGTGGGAGTTCCACAACGGTATACGGCGGATGGTGAAGCGCGGGGAGGAAGGGGCGTGGCCGCTCGACAAAGCTGCCTGGCACGAGCTCGCCATCACCATCAACGGCGCCGCGCTCGCCGCCACCATGGACGGCAAGCCAGCGCTCGAACACACGCTGGGCAGCGAGCCTGTCGCCGGACGGCGCGGCCCGCCTCACCCGGATCTCTATCCCGCGAACAATCCCGTGCTGCGCCCGCCCGTCGCAGGGCGCGTCGGCCTGTGGTCCAAAACCGACAGCACGAGCTACTTCAAGGGCTTCCTCGTGTCGAATTCAAAATAGAAGACGAAATGATCGCTCCGCGCTTGACGACGCGTCGCCTGCTGCTGCTCACACTCGCCATCGGCCTGGCAGGCACGTCCGCCGAGCTCCTGCTGCTGGGTCATGTCGACGGGTGGGAGCAGTGGATCCCGATCGTCCTTCTCGCTGCGTCGGTGGTCGTGCTCATCGTTCAGGTGCTGACGCCGACACCGACGACCAATGCGATCCTGCTCGGCACCATGTGCCTGTTCCTTATCAGCGGGCCGATCGGCGTCGCACTGCACTATCAGGGGAACGTGGAATTCGAGCTCGAGATGTATCCTGAGATGAAGGGAATTGAACTCATCCGTAAAACGATGACCGGGGCGACGCCGGTGCTGGCGCCCGGCACCATGGCTTTGCTCGGTCTCGTCGGCATCGCTTACGTTCGCGTCGGAGAGGCAGCTTCCCGCCGCGATGGATCGGAGTATTGAGACATGGTCAGACGCTGTTCAACCGGCATTGCGCTTCTCGTTGCTTTTCTTGTCAGCGCACCGGCAGTCGCACAGGTGGGCAAACCGGTCACGATCGTCGACGCCAACATCGCGACGGACAAGGAGATGTCGGGGATGCCGCACATGACGGCGGCACTCGTGAAATCAGTCATCGATGCCCGGCCGTTTCAGTCGGTGACGGATCTCGACAAGGTCCTGGGTCAGTCGCTGAGCGCCGAGCAGCGAAAGGAACTCTACGGCCGGCTCTTCGTTCACGTGAATCTGAACACCTGCACGAAGGAAGAAATCCTGCTGATCCCGAACGCGGGCGCGCGTATGGTTCGCGAATTCTTCGAATACCGTCCCTACAAGGCGCTCGCGCAGTTCCACCGCGAGATCGATAAGTACGTGGACGATGCGGAGCTGGCGCGGCTGGAGCAATACGTCTTCGTTCCCATCGACCTGAATGCCGCCAGCGACGCAGACATCCAGACTATTCCCGGAGCGGGGCCGCGTATGCTTCGGGAGTTCAAGGAATATCGCCCCTACAAGTCGATGGAGCAGTTCCGTCGCGAGATGCGGAAGTACTGGGACGCGAAGGAAGTCGCGCGCCTCGAGCGCTACGTCACGATCGGAGCGCAGTAGGGGCCGGCTTCAGCCGGCCCGCAACAAGACTTCAGCCTGAATGACGGGGCTGACGACATGAACTCAGCGTCTCGCCAGCGTACGTTCGAGCTCCTCGAGGGTGCGGTTGATCTCCGTCCAGCGTCCTTGTTCGACGGCAATCTGCTGCTGCAGCTGCGCTTCTTCTGCTTTCAGCCGCTCCACATCGGCGGCCCCGTTCGACAGGCCGTTCTGTGCCCCTTTCAGCATCTGCGCGATCGGATTGTCGTCAGCCTCCGCTTTGTCACCGCCAAGCATGTTTTTCATCGTCGCCAGCTGTTCCTGCGCAGCGGCGTTCTCTTTCTCGCCCTTGGCGATCGCCTCGCGAAGCACCTCGACCCGGTGGAGCATCGTATTGACACGCTGTTCCTGCAACTGCAATCGACCGAGGGCGAGCTGGACCCGCGGCCCCGCCGACGACATCTGCTCCATTGCCGCGCGCAACCCGCGCACTTCCGCCAGTAGCGCATTGAGCACGTCGGGCTCGGCGCTCCTGCCGCTTTGCGCCGCGACCGTCGCGACAACCGTGACCAGCACCGCAAATGTCGCGAGAAAGAATCGCCGCCTGGTACCGAGCATGACGCCCCCTTTCATGTCGAGTCGGCACCTCTGTGCCGCAGACATTATCATCGCCCAAACGGCTGCTGACCCGGGCTGGAGCCGGAGCAGCCCTGCGGGATAATGGCTTCGACAACCCGGGGAGGCCCCGTCATGACCAGATACTCAACGGCGATCGGATGTGCCGTTGCACTCACACTGATATCGACGACGATCGTGAAAGCGGATCCGGCTCAGCGCCGCACGGGAGGACCGGCTCTCGTTCCAGTCGAGATTTCGTTGAAGATCGCCGGGCAGCCGTACGACGTGAAAGGACAGGCCTCGTGCACGCACGCACCGAAGGGATCGATCTACAACGTCGTCTCCGAAATGTGGACCGTGCGCCAGGAGCACGACGGCGGGTCTGTCCAGCTGACGCTCTGGAAGCCGCTCGACGGCTCCGCTTCGATGTTCACGCTGTCCACGAGCGGCAAGAAGAACTCGTCCATCACCACCGTACGAGGCGGGCAGGTCTCTGGAGGCGGCACCGTGGCCTTCGCGCCTTCCGGCAAAGGCGGCACGTTCACGATCGACGCGCGCTCGAAAGCTAACGAGACGGTGACCGGCACGATCACCTGTCAGGCGTTCACGCCGGCAATTGCCGAGGGTGGAGACGAGTGATCTCGACGCCTGCCTTCAGATGACCGCCGTTCGCTGCCGTAACCTCGTCAAGCGCTACGGTGACGTGCTCGCCGTCGATCGCCTGGACCTCGAGGTGCGCCGCGGAGAGTGCTTCGGCCTGCTTGGACCGAATGGCGCTGGCAAGACCACGACGATCGAGATTCTCGAGGGGCTGCTGCGGGCCGACGCGGGGGATGTCGAGGTGCTCGGCATGCGCTGGGAGCGCGACGCCGCGCGGCTCCGCCAGCGGCTCGGGATTCAGCTGCAGGAAACGCAGCTGAGCGACAAGCTCAGTGTCGAGGAAATACTGCGGCTGTTCCGGTCCTTCTACTCTCAGGGGCCGACCGTGGACCGGCTGATCGCGAGCGTCGGGCTCGATGCCAAGCGCACGGCGTGGTACAGCAAGCTCTCGGGAGGGCAGAAACAGCGCCTGGCGCTGGCGTGCGCGCTGACCGGCGATCCCGATCTGCTGTTCCTCGACGAGCCGACGACCGGCCTCGATCCGCAGTCGCGAAGACAGGTGTGGGACCTGTTGCGCGGACGGAAGGAGGAGGGACGGACGATCCTCATCACCACCCATTACATGGACGAGGCGCAAGCCATCTGCGATCGGGTCGCCATCGTGGATCACGGGAAGGTCATCGCACTCGGCACGCCGCTGGAGCTGATCGCCTCGCTCGGCGCCGAGCACGTCGTGTCGTTTGCGGTGCGCGAAGGGGTCCAGCTTCCCGCGGAACCGACGCTATTGCAGCTGCCCGGCGTGCGCCGCGCATCGCTCAATAGCGGAGGGGGCACGCTGATCGTGTCGCACCTGCACGAGGCGCTCCCGGCGCTGCTGCGAGTGGTCGATGCACCGGATCCATTCACGCTGCTCGCCACGCACAGCGCCACGCTCGAAGACGTGTTCATGTCGCTCACCGGGCGCCAGCTTCGCGAGGCCTAGGTATCGGTTCATGCCGTCCACGCATCCTCTCTGGCAACTCACCATCACCCGGTTCCGCGAGTTCCTGCGCGAGCCCGAGGCCGTGTTCTGGGTCTTCGCGTTCCCGGTGCTGCTCGCATGCGCCCTGGGTCTCGCATTCCGCTCGCAGGGGCAACCCGACGTGCTCGCCGGCGTGCTGTCCGGCGACGGTGCGGGTGAGATGGAGCGGTCGCTCACGAGTGCTGGCGGCATGCGCGTGCGTGTCATGGACCGGTACGAAGCGGATATTGCGCTGCGCCACGGGGCGATCCATGTACTCGTGATCCCCGGTGATCCGGTGACGTATGAATTCGATCCCAGCCGTCCCGAGAGCCGCGTGGCGCGCTACGTCGTTGACGAGCGCATCCAGAACGCCGGAGGAGGCCAGCGGGCCGTGCAGGCGACCGACCGCCCCGTGACCGTGCCCGGCTCCCGTTACATCGACTGGGTGGTGCCCGGTCTCCTGGGCATGAACATCATGGGCACCGGCATGTGGAGCGTGGCGTTCTCGGTCGTACAGGCGCGGGGAAGAAAGCTCCTCAAGCGTCTCATGGCGACACCGATGCGACGCACGCACTACTTGCTCTCGCACATGCTGTCGCGGCTGTTGTTCCTCGTACTCGAGGTGACGGCGCTGCTCGGGTTCGCCCGACTCGTGTTCGGTATTCCGATGAACGGTTCGCTGTTCACGCTCGCCGGCTTCTGCCTGCTTGGTGCTCTTACGTTCTCGGGCCTGGGCCTGCTCGTGGCCAGCCGGGCAAAGACCGTCGAGGGTGTCTCCGGGCTCATGAATCTGGTGATGGTGCCGATGTGGATCTTCTCCGGCGTATTCTTCGCGTCGGAGAACTTCCCGGACTTGATGCAACCGTTCATTTCGCTGCTGCCGCTGACAGCCTTGAACGAGGCCCTGCGAGGCGTGATGATCGATGGGACCGGGTTCGCCGGCGTGATGAAGCAGTGGGGAATTTTACTCACCTGGACCGTGGCGAGCTTCGGCGCGGCCCTTCGATTGTTTCGCTGGCAGTAGAAACTCCACACGCGCCCGCCGCCTGCGCGCTGCGCCTTCTCTTGCATACTTCGCGTGCATGCTCTTCGTTCGCGCGTCTGTCGCCTGTTACGCCTGTCTGGCGTCCGTCACTGTGCGGTCGTTCACCACGGACAGCGCACGACGCGTTCTGTTGCTCGCGCTTCTCGCATGGCTGCCGGCCGCCAGCCTCGACGCTCAAGAGTTGATGCCGCCGAATTCGAGCGGCTGGTCGGGTTTCTGGCCCCGCGCCGAATCGGCGCCTGGACTACTCGCCTCCGCCGGAGGATCGAGCTACACGCTCGACATTCTCGGCAATGGCGCACCAAATGTGTATGGCGGCTGGAGGACGCGGATCCAGGGATTGACTGGCAGCCGTTATTATCGGTTCAGGGCGAGAGCTTTGCCGGCGGGCATTGCCGATCCGCGTGAATCGATTACCATCCTGCTGCGCTGGCGCGGTGCCTTCGGCGACGAGGTCGCGCCGGACTACGTCTGGGATTACCGCACGCAATCGGACGGTACGTTGTCTTTCGATCGCATCATTCAATCGCCGGCAGGCACGACGGCGGTGGATGTCGAGCTCGGGCTGCAGTGGTCGGCCTCCGGACGCGTTCGTTTCGACGCGCTGAGCTTCATGCCCTCGACCGCGCCAACGCCGCGGTCCGTGAAGGTGGCCGCCATCTATTACCGTCCCTCGGGAACGAGCAGCGGACTCGATTCGGTTCAGCGTGCGGCGCGATACGGGGAGGAGGTCGCCGGCGCCAACCGCCCTGACGTGATGGTCTTCGGCGAGATGCTGAACGTCATCGGTGCGCCCGGCAGCTTCGACGCGAAAGCGGAGACCGTGCCCGGCCCGAGCACCGACGTGATGGCCGGCGTCGCCCGCACCTACAACGTCAACGTCGTCTTCGGCATTCTCGAACGCCAGGACCGGTTCCTCTATAACACCGCCGTGCTGATCGATCGCGGCGGGAACATCGCGGCAAAATATCGAAAAGTCCAGCTGCCGCTGTCGGAAGTGTCGTCGGGTGTGACGCCAGGTGACTCGGTCCCGGTTTTCACCGCGGATTTCGGGCGGGTGGCGCTGCTGATCTGTCAGGACACCGCATTTCCAGAGCCCGCGCGGGAGGCGGCGATCAGAGGCGCCGAGATGCTGCTCGTGCCGATCTGGGGCGGAAAGCCCGATGTCGTTCACGCGCGCGCCATCGAGCAATCGGTGTACGTAGTCGCATCCGGGTACGACTACTTGAGCGAGGTCGTCGACCCGCTCGGCAATGTACTCGATACCGCCGACAATCCTGCGCAGGCTGGCGCCGCCGTGGCGACCATCGACCTGAGTCGGCGCTTCCGCGAAGACTGGAGCGGCGACTGGCGCGACACGGCGAACAAGCAGCGGCGCGCAACTCCGTACACAGCCGACCAGGAACCTCCCGGCGGTGGGGAACCGCCGCCGCCTCCGCCACCGGATGCCACCCCACCTGTCGTATCGCTGACCGCGCCTGTGTCCGGCGCATCGCTCTCAGGTATCGTCACGATCGCTGCGACGGCATCGGACAACGTCGGCGTGACCGGCGTCCGTTTCACCGTTGACGGCGCTGCACTCGGCAGCGACGACAACGTCGCACCATTCTCGGTGAGCTGGAATACCGCCGCCGCGTCGAACGGCACGCATACGCTCTCCGCAACGGCGTACGATGCCGCCGGCAACACCGCGTCCTCTTCGATTGTCGTTACGGTTGCCAACACGACCACGCCGCCTGGGTCCACACCATTTACCGGAACACCCGTGGCACTTCCCGGACGTGTAGAGTCGGAGAACTTCGACAACGGCGCCGCCAACGCCGCGTATTTCGACACGACCGCCGGCAATCGAGGTGCTGTGTATCGAGACACAGACGTCGACCTCGAACCGACGGCTGATACCGGCGGGGGCTATGACGTCGCGCGCATACGGGCTGGCGAATGGATGCAATATTCCGTCACCGTCGCAAGTGCGGGCAGCTACACCGTCCGCATTCGAGTCGCCTCCCTGGGGACGGGAGGACGTTTCCACATCGAAAGCGACCGCGTCGACCGAACCGGCGCGATCACGATTCAGGATACCGGCGGCTGGCAGATGTGGACGACGATCAGCGCGACGATGACGCTGAACGCGGGGCCGCAGGTTCTCCGGTTCGTTGTGGATGCTGAGACCGCCGGCGTGTTCGGCAACGTCAACTGGTTCGAGGTGGTAGCTGCGGCCAGCGGGTCTACGCCCTTCAGTGGCACTCCGATTCCGCTTCCTGGCCGCATCGAGGTGGAGCAGTTCGACAACGGCGCTGGCGGTGTCGCGTACTACGACACCTCCGCCGGGAACCGCGGCGGCGCGTACCGGCAGTCTGACGTGGATATCGAAGCGACGGCCGACATCGGCGGCGGCTACAATATCGGCTGGGTTCGTACCGGTGAGTGGCTGAACTTCTCGGTGAACGTATCGGCGGCTGCCACCTACACGCTGCGCGCCCGCGTCGCCTGTGCAGGCCCGGGCGGGCGTATCCACATCGAGAGCAATGGCGTCGATCGCACTGGCGCGATCACCATCTCGGATACCGGCGGGTGGCAGGCGTGGACGACAATTTCTGCCAGCATCACGCTGCCGGCGGGGCAGCAGACGCTCAGCCTCGTCGTGGACGCCGAAAGCGCGATCGGCGTCGGCAACATCAACTGGCTGGAGATCGCGAATTCTGCGAGTGCCTCGATGCTGGTGCGTCCGTTCCCGCGAATGGCGGGCGACTCGTGGGAGCGCGATAGCCAGCGGGCAGGTGCGCAAGTGATAATCAGCGCGTTCGACTCTTTTGCAGATTCCGCATGCGCACGAAACCAGGCGCCGACGTGCCCGGCGAGTTCGAGGAGTATCGCGATGAGCGCTGGCATCGCGAGGCCACGCGGCAGGTCGATACCGCTGCCGACGCCGAGCGTTTCATCAACGAGGTCGGGTTTGCCGCCTGTCTGACCGACTCGCGTCGTCCCGGCCCGTCGCTCTACGTTGCCGTATGCGGCCGTCGCGACGCGGTGATGCCGCGCCACGTGCAGAAGGATCCGGAAGCCTCACAAACCTGGCTGCTCAAGGACGAACTCGTGCGTCGCGGCCGCGTGTACTATGCGAAGCTCCCACGCGGCAAGGCGATGTTCCTGGCGCCGCGGATGATTCCGCACTTCCATGCGGCCTTCGGTGTTCGGCGGGCGGATGAGACCCTCGTCCTGAGCAAGCGCGCCCGCGCGATTCTTCACGTGCTCCGCAAAGAGTGGGAGATGAGCACGTCGGACCTGCGCGAGGACGCTGGCATCAAGGATCGTGCGTCGTTCAACAAAGCGCTGGACGAACTGCAGGCGGCGATGCTCGTGATCCCGAGCGAGGTCTACTACCAGCCGAAGTTCACGTATATCTGGACGCTGGCTGTGGGGCGCTTCCCGAACGAGCTGCGCCGACGGACGAGGCGCGAGACGGCCCTGCGCGAAATCGCGCGTTGCTTCCTCGCCGGCGCCGGAATGACCGTCCGCGGCGAACTGGCGCGCGTGACCGGACTATCGCGTCCCGATGCTGGCCTGGGGAACCGGGCACTCGTCACAGAGGGATACGCCACCATGCTGTCGTCAGGCGTTTATCGCCTGGCTACCGTTCCCGCGTCGATACTCGAGGCGGAAAACGATCTCGGAAGGTTGATTGCCGATCCCGTGACAATCGACTGATGCGTGCCCTCATCATCGCCGCGGCCGTCGGTGTTCTGCTGCAGCAACCCACGTTCCGGGGTCGCGTCGATATTATTCGACTGGACGTGAGCGTTCTCGACGCCGTCGGCCGGCCAGTACGTGATCTCGGCGTCGATGATTTCACGGTCAGGATCGACGGGGCGCCTCGCCGCGTTGTGGCGGCACGGTTCTTCGGACCGCCCGAAGGACCGGTTGCGGCCCCTTCCGACGCGCCGGTTTCTGTCGCAACGAATAACTCGGTTTCTCCGGGACGTGTACTGGTCATCGTCGCCGACCTCGAGAGCATCACGCCGGGCTACGAGAAGCCGCTGTTCGAAACCGCCGCCGCATTCGTGGAGCGCCTCGGCCCTGCGGACGGCGTTGGCCTCTTCGTACTCCCGGGCCGCGGCGTCGAGGTGACCCGCGAGCATGTGAAAGTTCGTGACGCCGTCGGAACCTTGCGCGGCTGGGCGTCGCCGCCTGCATCCTCGAGATACAGGCTCTCGGTGCGCGAAGCCGAGGCGTTCCGCTTTCGCGATCAACGCGTCATAGCGCAGGTGATCGATCGCGAGTGCCGGCCGACAGACGCGAACTGTCCCAGGGAGCTCAACGACATGGCGATGCCGCTGCTGCTGGAAGCGGCGAGGCGCACGCAATCGCTGCTGCCGTCTTTGACCGCGCTGTTCAAGAGGCTCGAACGGATCGAGGCGCCACGGAGCGTCGTACTGCTCTCCGCCGGACTTCAGCGCGCCAGCGACAGCGTCGGGTTCTTCAACGATCTGCAGCGCGCCGCTGAAACCTCCGGTGTCTCCATGACGATCGTTCAGGTGGAGCAGCCCGAAATGGATGCCAGCCATCGCGGCGTCAATGGCGGACCATCCCGCGCGGATCTCACCGAAGGGCTCTCCGCGATCGCCGGCGCGACCGACGCAGAAATGTATTACGGCATCGCCCGCGCGACCGGTGTGTTCGATCGCATCCGCAATGAGGTCGTGCACTCCTATCAGCTCGGCATCGAGAGCTCGCCGTCCGATGCCGATGGACGGAAGCACCGGCTGAGCGTCGACGTCAAGCGCGCCGGAGCCACGGTGCGCGCCCGAAAAGAGCTCGTCGTATCGAAGGAACGAGTCACCACGCTCAATCCGGCGGAGGTCCTGGGGCAGCCGATCGAATTCGCAGAAGTACCGCTCGTCGTCTCGACTTACATGACGCGTGGGGAAGAGCCTGCCACGTTGAAGGTGATCGTCGCGCTGGAACTTGCGGCCGGCGTTCCCTCTGATGGCACAGCCGCGTACGCCCTCACCATCCGCGATTCCGCCCCGGTGTTCGAGACCGCCGCGCGACTCGCGAACGGAGCATCATCGACCGCCGTGGGCGTCCAGCTCGCGCCGGGGCGTTACCGCCTGCGTGCCGCCGTCGTGGACGCCGCGGGGCGGCCGGGTTCGCTGGAAATCCCCATTCTCGTCGGCCTTCGCGCCGCGGGTGCGCTGCAATTCAGCGATCTCATTCTCGGGCGCACTGGTGAGAGCTTCACCCCGGCGACGCGCGTGCCGGCTGCGGCACCGATCAGCGGCGTGCTCGAGTTCTACAGCGCGGACCCGGCGCAGATGGACAACCTTACCGTCATGATCGAGCTTCGCCGCGCCGGATCATCCGCACCAGCGCCGCCGATCAAGTCAGAGGTCAAGCGAACGAATCTCGATCGCCGGCGCCTCGCCACCTTCGATATCCCCGCTGAAGCCCTCAGTCCGGGCACCTGGATCGTCTCGGCTGTCGTGCGTCGCGGCGCGGAGGTCGTGGGACAGGTGAGCCGGAGCATCGCCGTCGAGGCGAACCGCTAACACCACTCGTCGAAACTGCGGATGAGCGGATGCCCATGATTCTCCGGCTGCGCAGGGTTCCCGGGCCTGAGTGACAACGCCGTGCGCATTCCCGCGGCACGCGCGGCATCCAGCTCTCGAACGACGTCGGAAATGAATGTGACGCTGGGCGGCGGCGTCTCCATGAGTGCCGCGATCTTTGCGTAGCTGCGCGCGTCCGTTTTCACACCCACTGAAGTGTCGAAATGCCACTTGAGAAAAGAGGTGAGGTCGCCGGCCGTCGAATGTCGAAACAGCAGCTTCTGAGCGAGCACGCTTCCCGACGAGAACACCCCCGTATCGATCCGTTGCTCCCGCCAGCGTTTCAGCGCTCGCGGCACATCCTCGAACACCTCACCGGCGAGCTCGCCCGACCTGTAACCCTCTTCCCACATGTGTCCCTGCAGCTTCTTCAGCTCCGGATCCTTGCTGTCCTGATCCATCAGCGACGCGAATCGGTCGAACTCCGCCGACCGGCCGTTCGCATCGAGATATGTCTGAAGATGGTTGCGCGCGTAGGGGAACAACCTGCCATACACGAAATCGATCGGCGTGGTCGTGCCTTCGACGTCGAGCAGAATCGCACGGAGGTTCGTATCGATCCTTCAGCCCCGCCTGGCGCCGGTCGCCACATAGGATGGACCGAAGCAGAGGGGCTGAAATCCCTGATCGACGCCGCTCTCGGTATAGTGTGGCGTCCAGCCCGACGTGTCCTGAAACAGCCGGATCGCCCGGATCCGCCGCTCCGCGCAGAGATCGAACCAGTGATGGGTTCCGCGCGGTACCCGGATCAGATCACCAGCTTCGACTTCGATCGCGAACACGGGTTCGTTCGGCACGTGAACGTGGAACAGTCCGCGCCCTTCGATGATGAAACGTACCTCGTCTTCATCGTGCCAGTGCTCGCGATTGAATTTCGCCAGCATCACGTCGAGGTTCGGCATCTCGGGCTTCACGTCGATCACATCGGCGGTCATGTAGCCGCCGCGGGACTTGAGCGACTCGATTTCTCGCGCGTAGGCGGAAAGGACCGCCTCCGGTGGCGCATCCGCCGCGATCGGGTGAGCGGGATGCCAACGCTCGTAGTCGATCCCCCGCTGCGCCAGAAACGCAGTGACAGCCCCTTGATCGGTGAGCGTGGTGTTTTCAGCGGGTATCTTGATGCTCGCCATGCCAGCGTCCTGTTCTGCCCATCGCCTCGAGGAGGAACTCGACGATTTCGATATGGCGAAGGGCCTGAGGCAGCGTATTGCCCCAAGTGTACAACCCGTGGCGGCGGAGGAGGAAGGCGTGACAGGCAGGGTGGCTCGACAGGGTGGTTCTCACTACCAGCGCGAGCCGCTCCATGTTCTGATCGTTCTCGAGGATCGGGATCCACTCGCGGTGCGCATGCGTGGCCACGCCTTCGAGTCCCTTGAGCATCTCGTAGCCCTCGATCGCCAGCCCGGCGTCAGCGGAGTAGCGGTCCGACAAAACCGTACTCCACACCGAGTGCGTGTGAAGCACGGCGGCGGCGCCGCGCCCGCGCACGATCTCGACGTGCAGCCTCGCCTCCGCCGAGGGCCTCCCCGCGCGTCCGTTGACGACGACGCAGCGCTCGTCGATTTCGAGGAGGTCCTGTTCCGCGAGGTCGCCTTTTGCGGCGCCGCTCGGGGTGATCGCCAGCCGCAGCGGTTCCCGCTCCAGCACGGCGCTGAAGTTGCCGCTCGTGCCCAGGACCCATCCTCGCTGGTCCAGACGCCGGCCTACCTCGGCGAGCGTCATTTCACGATTCGTCGTTTGCATCGCGTCGCCAGGCGTGATGATGCTGCCCGAGAGGCTCGGAAGTCCAGAGGTGGTCACGTGTGAGGGGCCGAAAACCGTTCCCTTGAAGTACGCCAGCGGATGTCTCCGCGATCTCGGATCTTTTGCCGCGAGGTCCAGAGGTGGTCGCCCGAATCTCCGTAGCAACGTAAGTCCTCCGGATGGCCGGAGTGCCACTGAACTTCATGCTGATCACCTGGCTGCGGATTGAGCAGCCGAATGCCGTCCTGCTGTCAAATCCTTCAGGAACACGAGTTTATTGCCCTTGGAACCCGATGTGCAGACGCTGGCCCCGCAACCAACCATGACGATTGCCAGACGGCTGATCATCCTGCTCACCGTTCCGCTCCTGGCGTTGGCGGGCCTTGGCATCTACACCCGCCTGCAACTCGGCAAAATCGAAGAGAGCAGCCGGTTCTTGAGCGACTCACGCGTCGTCGCGCTCGCCACGGTTGGGAACCTGTCCCGGAGCTTTTCCGAACTGCGCGTGAATCTGCGCAGCCTGGTGCTGGCGACGACGGATGGCCAGCGCGATGCGGCTCGCGCGGCGTTCGCCGAAGACGGGAAGCAGGTGGACGGCTTTCTCCGCGAGTACGCTGACCACCTCATTTTCGACGACACGGACCGGCGGCTGCTTGGTGAGTATCAGGCGCTCAGCCGGGAGTGGATGGCCAGTGCGAGGCAGATCATGACGCTCGCAGATGAGGGTCGCCACGACGAGGCAGTGGGTCTTTTCAACCAGGCGTTCGCTGACCTCGGTGTTCGTCTCAGCCGCGTGTCGAACGAATGGATTGCCTACGACCGTGAAGCAGCCGCGATGGCAGGCAATGCATCAATCGCGGGAATCGAGCGGTTCAAGTGGCGGATGCTCGCGGCCAATTCGGCGGCACTCCTCCTCACGGGCCTGCTCGGATTCGTCACCTTCCGCCGCATCGTCACTCCGATCCAGGCGCTTGAAGGGTCCGTCACCGACATCGCTGCCGGCGACTACGCAAAGCCGGTCCCTTTCATCAGCGCTACCGACGAGACCGGCGGCCTCGCACGCTCGATCGATGTCCTCAAACAGGGCGCTGCGGCGATGGACCAGCAGCGCTGGTTGAAATCCAACGTCTCCCGACTGACGGGTGAGCTGCAGGGCGTGGCCTCGGTCGAGGAGTTCGGGGAACGGCTCCTCTCGGGTCTCGTGCCGATGCTCGGCGGCGGCGTCGCGGCTTTTTACGTTGTCGATGAAGGACGCACGCATCTGCGGCGGATCGCAGCGTACGGGCTCGCTGAACACGACGTCGCTGCCAGCTCGATCAGACTCGGTGAGGGGTTGGTTGGCCAGTGCGCGCAAGAGCAGCGCTGCCTCGCCGTTACAAACCTGCCCGCGGACTACCTGCACATTTCTTCTGGCCTTGGCCATGGCGCTCCCACCCAGGTGGTCGCCGTGCCCTCGGTTTCCAAAGGAGTGGTGCTTGGTGTTCTCGAAGTCGCCTCACTGCGCCCGTTCACCACGCGCGAGCAGGCGCTGCTCGATGAGTTGCTGCCGGTCGTGGCCATGAGCCTCGACATCCTTCAGCGCAATCTGCGCACGCACGAGCTGCTCGGCCAGACGCAGGAGCAGGCGCGCCAGCTCGAACACCAGACGGAAGAATTGAAGGAGTCCGAGGAGGCATTGCGCGCACAGAAGGAGGAGCTGCTGGTGCAGCAGGACGAGTTGACCGAGCAGCGCGAGCAACTCGAACGGACCAATTTCCTGTCCGACAGCGCGCTCGACTTGACGAAGGCGGGGTATTGGCACGTACCGCTGGACGGATCAGGCATGTACAACTCGTCCGAGCGCGCCGCGCGTATCTTCGGTGACATTCCCAATCCCGAGTATCGCTATAGCCTCGCGCACTGGGCTGAGCACGTGCGCCTCGGGAACGAGGCGGCTGCGACGGCGACCATGGAGAACTTCACGGCTGCCGTCGAGGGAAGGATTCCTCTCTACGACACGGTATACGCCTACAAGCGACCGATCGATGGGCGCACTGTGTGGATCCATGCCGCCGGGCATGTCGTAAAAGACGCGAGCGGTAAGGCGGTGGACATGTTCGGTGTCACCCAGGACATCACCGATATGAAGCTGCTTGAAATGGAGCTGGTCGACGCGAAGCTGAGGGCCGAGGAAGCCACCGAGATGAAATCGATGTTCCTCGCCAACATGAGTCACGAGATTCGCACGCCGATGAACGCGATCATCGGGCTTTCGCATCTCGCGCTCAAGACCACACTTTCCCTCAAGCAGCGCGATTACATCGGCAAGATTCACAACGCCGGCACGTCACTGCTCGCCGTCATCAACGACATCCTTGATTTCTCGAAGATCGAGGCGGGCAAGCTCGACATCGAAACGACCGACTTCAGCCTCGACGACGTGATCGGTTCAGTGACGACGCTGACGGCGCAGAAGGCGCACGAGAAGGGGCTCGAGTTCCTGGCGCAGGTGTCGCCGGAGATCCCCCAGACGCTCCTCGGCGACCCGCTGCGGCTCGGGCAAATCCTGACGAACTTCGTGAACAACGCCG
>DATLLF010000229.1:0-16209 GCA_035537955.1 Vicinamibacterales bacterium
AGACAGGCGTACCCTTCAGGATGTCGCGGACCTGCGTCGTCGTCGTCGCCATGCCGCCGCCCCACCCCCAGCCATAAGGGCCGTAGCCGCCGCCGTACCCACTGCTGTACGTCGAGATGTCTTTTTCCTTGTCGAAAGCAATGTGATAGACGACGAACACATCCGGATTCGACTCCGACTTGGTCAGGCCCTTGGCGGCAAGTTCCGTTTCGATCGCCGCGACGATCCGCTGATCGATCAGCTCCTGTCCGGCCGGCGTGCCTTGCTTGTGCGCGTAGGTCTTGAACGAGGCGAAGTTTGACGCCTTGTTGTAGTCGTAGCTGACCTTCTGGGCGAGGAGCACTACGGGCGCCAGCAGCAGCGCAAGAGCGACGGTCATAAATTTCTTCTGCGACATAGGTCCTTCCTGTTCGAGAGCTGTGAGACAAATCGCCATGTGCCCGGGGCGGCTGCAATCAGCGAGCCGCGAAGATCGGGCGGTAATCGGCGCAGGAGCGGCGCGTCGGCGTTTGCCGCGTCCCGTCGGTCCGCACGGCATTCCGGAGCCCCTCCGATGTCGCGGAGGACTGGTGGATTCTCCGGATGTCTACGGCTGCGCGAGGCCGAGGCCCGCGCGTGAATTCAGCGACGTGCGGCTGATGACACGGGCGGCACACTCCCTGCTGTTGCGTTGACCGGCAAACACCAGCACCCGCCGCTCAGCGTGAGCCCGATTGCTCCACGAAGGATGAAGATCATGAGACTCGACATGTCTGTGCATCGTGCTGTAGCCACGGTCGTGGCGATGAGCATCGGGATGCCAGCGCCGGGAACCCTCGCCGCTGTCACGTCTCAAGCGTCCGCTACGACGCCTCAAGGGACGCCGACGAAGCCGGCGACAACGGGAACGAAGCCAGCGAAACCGGCGTCCGCAGCGACGGCCGCACCGGTCGACGGGCAATGGCCCCGCGTCTTCGACGTGCCCGGCGGCGGCACCATCCTCGTCTATCAGCCGCAGGTGGCGACCTGGGACAACCAATCGCACATGGTCGCGTTCAGCGCCGTGTCGTTCCGGGGCACGGCCGCCGACAAGCCGGCGCTCGGCACGATCAAGCTGGAAGCCGACACGAAAGTCGCGCTCACCGAAAGACTCGTGAGCTTCGAGAACATGAAGATCGTCGAGGCCAATTTCCAGACGCTGCCGAAAGAGTCCACGCGCGACGTGGTTGCGGAGATCGACAAGACAATGTCGAAGGACGCGCGGGTGATCGCGCTCGATCGCGTGCTCGCAAGCGTCGACAAGAGTTCGATCATCATGAAGACGGTTGAGGGAATCAAGGCCGACCCGCCGACCATTTTCTTCAGCGAGTCGCCAGCCGTCATGGTCAATCTCGATGGGGAGCCGATCTGGAGCCCGATCAAGGACAACGACCTGAAGTTCGCCGTCAACACCAACTGGGATCTGTTCCAGCACACGCCATCCTCCACCTATTACCTGCGGCACAATGCGTCGTGGCTGAAGAGTCGCGACGTGAAGGGCCCCTGGTCGCCGGCGGGCACACTGCCCGACAGTTTCAAGAAGCTGCCTGCGGATGAGAACTGGAACGACGTGCGCGCGAACGTGCCGGGCAAAGCGCTCGCGGCGTCCGCCGTGCCCAAGGTGTTCACGAGTTTTCAACCGGCGGAGTTGATCCTCCTGACTGGTGCGCCGAAATACGAGGCCGTCTCGGGGACCGGTCTCTTGTGGGTGAGCAACACCGAGAGTGACGTCTTCCGGATGGGCAAGACGGGCTCCGTCTACTACCTCGTGGCGGGACGCTGGTTCTCGGCGCCGGCGTTCAGCGGCCCGTGGACGTTTGCCACTCCGTCAATGCCACCCGATTTCCGGAAGATCCCGCTCGAGCACCCGCGGTCGCGCGTGCTCGCGTCGGTGCCGGGCACGGATCGAGCGGCGGAAGCGGTGCTGCTGGCGCAGATCCCACAGACCGCTCGCGTCAACAAGAAGGAGTTGAAGGCGCCCGATGTCGCGTTCCAGGGCGACGCTGAATTCGCGCCCATCGAATCGACGACCGTCCAACGCGCCGTCAACACGGACAAGGACATCTTCAAGGTCGGGGAGGCGTATTACATGTGTTACCAGGGCGTCTGGTTCACGAGTAAGACGTCCTCCGGTCCGTGGGAAGTCGCCAGCTCGGTCCCCGAGCAGATCTATCAGATTCCCGTGAGCTCCCCCGCCCACCACGTGACTTACGTCACCATCGAAGAAGACGACGATGACGAGTGGGTGACGTTCGCGGCGGCCGCTGGCTACACCGGCATGATGGTCGCCTGGGGGTGCACCGTGTGGGGCAGCGGCTGGTACTACCCGCCCTACGTCGGTTACGGCGGTTTCTATCCGTACTACTACCCATACTTCCCGACCTACGGTTATTCCGCCTGGTACAACCCGTGGACCGGAGCCTACGGCCGCAGCGCGGGTGTCTACGGTCCCTATGGCGGAGCGGGGGTGGGCGCCCGTTATAACCCGCGCACCGGAACCTATGCGCGCGGCGCCGCCGCATACGGTCCCTACGGCGCCCGCGGCGTCGCGCAGGCGTACAACCCGCGCACCGGAACCTATGCCGCGACGCGCCAGGGGTCCAACGTGTACGGCAGCTGGGGTTCGACTGCGGTGCAGCGCGGCGACGACTGGGCGAAGACCAACCGCTACACCAATCGTCAGACCGGCAACACCACTCGCACGATCAGGACCGATGAAGGTGGCGCGGTCACCCGCCGCGGCGCCGGCGGCGGTGCCGTAGGCGTAGGTAACGAAGGAAACATCTATGCCGGCAATGACGGAAATGTCTATCGCCGGCAGGATGGCACCTGGCAGAAACATGACAACGGCGGCTGGACTGATACGGGGCGGCAGCCCGGTGACACGCCACGACCGACTCCGACCGACCGCTCGACCACACGGCAGCCGTCCGCAGGCACCACCGGCACCACTGATCGCGGAACGGTCGATCAGCTGAATCGTGACGCCGCCGCGCGCCGCGAGGGAGCCCAGCGCACGGGCGATTACGGGAAATACAAAGGCGGCAGCGGAACGAGCGGTACAGGAAGCTATCGCGGTGGTACGTCGCGGCCCAGCGGCGGAACCCGATCCGCGCCTCGTGGTGGCGGCGGTCGCCGGCGGTAGGTTGACGTTGACAAACACCATCATGCACCTGCGCATCCGATCGATCATCCTCCTCGGCTTGCTGGTCCGTACCGCCCTCGCGGCGACGCCGGCCGAGGCACAAGAAACACGAGAAGCGGAATGGACGGCCCAACAGCAGCAGAAGGCCGCGGTCGCCAAACCGTACGAGCCCAGCGCCACCGAGCGCTGGCTGACCACTCTGAGACGCGAGTTCGTCGAGGTTCCGGCGGGCTTCTATCCCTATTTCGCGAGCGTCTACAGCGGCGGCGGCTTCACGCTCGGCGCGGGGTATCGCGCGTATTTGAACGACCGCACCCATGCCGACATCAAGGGTCTGTATTCGATCAAGAGCTACAAATTCCTCGAGCTCTCCACGGATTCCTGGGGCCTCGCGGACGGCCGCGTCGACCTGCACGGCCGCACAGGCTGGCGGGATGCGACGCAGGTCGCCTTTTACGGACTCGGCATTGATAGCTCGGACTTCCGCTCGAATTTCCGCATGAAGCAGTGGTACATCGGCGCCGAGGCGCAGGCGCGCCCCGTATGGCCCGTCGTGTTCGGTGCGACACTCACCTACGACGATTACTCGCTGAGTGAGGGCAAGGGGACGGATCCTTCAATCGAGGAAATCTTCACCCCTGCGACGGCGCCCGGTCTGGGTGCCAGCCCGAACTACATTCACGCGTCCGCCTCGGCGGGGATCGACACGCGGCCTGCCGCCGGGTATGCGCGCCGCGGCGGCCTGTACCAGATCACGTATCACTCGTTCAACGACCAGGACGACGTGTTCAGCTTCGACCGGGTCGACGGCGAGATCGTTCAGCACATCCCGATCCTGCGCGAGAACTGGGTCATCTCACTGCACGGATTCACGCAGACGACGCTCGACGATGAAGACCAGGTACCGTTCTTCCTGATGCCCTCGCTCGGCAGCGGCAGCACGCTGCGCGGGTATCCGAGCTGGCGCTTTCGCGATCGTCACAGCCTGCTGTTGTCGGGAGAGTTTCGCTGGATTCCGAACCGTCTCGGTCTCGACATGGCGATCTTCTACGACACCGGGAAGGTCGTGCCACGCTGGAACGATCTCAGCCTGAGCAATTTGAAGGACGACGTGGGCATCGGCGTGCGATTCCACGGGCCGATGGCGACGCCTCTGCGAATCGAGCTGGCCCACGGATCGGAAGGCATGAGGCTGGTCTTTGCCGGCAGCGCCGCGTTCTGAGTTGAAAGAAATCATGCGCCCACGTCACCACCTCATCGCCTGCACCATCCTCTGCGTCGTCAGCGTGATGCTCGCCCAGTCTGCCTCGCCGCGCGGCGCCACACCCAGGTTCTATCGCGATGATCCGATGCAGCGCGAGCCGGAGTCTCAGGACGCATCGCAGGTCCAGAAGTGGGACATCGATCTGTTCTGGGATCTCGCCGAGAACATGTTCGGCCACCCCGGGGACCCGGCTTTGAATCAGCGGGCGCGCAACGTCAACAGCATCGACGAAGTGCCGGACTCGAACTGGTTCACGAACCGGATCCTTGCGCGTCCGCTCACAGTCGAGGAGGCGGCGCGTGGCCCTCTCACCGGCAGCGGGCCCGCCCCTGGCACGTGGACCGTCATCGGGCCGAAGCAGTCTGGGTACGCGCCGGGATTCACGATCAAAGACGCGAAGGGCGAGCTGTGGTTCGTGTCATTCGATGCGAACGGCTTCCCCGACGCGGCGACCGGCGCCATTCTGGTCGCCAACAAGATCTTCTGGGCTCTCGGCTACTGGCAGGTCGAGAACCATCGGATCCAGCTCAATCCCGCGACGCTGGTGATCGCCGACACGGCCATGATGACAACGCCGACCGGCTCGCAGCGGCCCCTGACACAGCGGGACATTCAGGCTGTGTTCCGGCGATCACAGGTGAGCGACGACGGCACCTATCGCGCCATCGCCGCGCGTGGCGTGTCCGGCCGCACGCTCGGCGGATTTCGCTACTACGGAACTCGTCCGGACGATCCGAACGACATCATCCCGCACGAACACCGGCGCGAATTGCGCGCGCTGAAAGTATTCGGCGCGTGGACGAACCTCGTCGACATGAAGGCCGGCAACACGCTCGATTCGTTGATTACCGACAGCGGCAAGGGCGTCGTACGTCATTACCTGCAGGACGTCGGCTCCACGTTCGGCACCGGTGCGAACGCCCCGCGCGAGTACGACGAAGGATGGGAGTACCTCTTCGAAGGCGATCTGGTGTGGAAGCGGATGGTCACGCTGGGGTTCTACCTGCGGCCCTGGCAGACCGTGAAGTACGTCGACAACCCGATGATCGGACGGTTCGAGGGTACGGAGTTCGAGCCGCGGGAGTGGAAACCGCGCGTGCCGACCGCGGCGTTCCTTCGTGCCGGCGAGGACGACACCTTCTGGGCGGCGCGACGGGTCATGGCATTCTCCGACGACATGATTCGCGCGATCGCGCGCACGGGGGAGTATGGCGACGAAGCGGCGCCGGCGCTGCTCGCCCAGGTGTTGATCGAGCGACGCAATGCGATCGGCCGGGCCTACCTGAATGCGATCAATCCCATCATCGCGCCCGCCCTGGATGCGGCCGGCACGCTCACGTTCGAGAACGCTGCGGTTGCCGCCGGCGTGGCGGCGGAGCCGCCCGGCGGATACATCGTTGAGTGGGCGGCCTTCGACAATACAACGAACAACACCACGCCGATCGGATCACCGGCACTCACGAACGGGCATCGAGCGGCCGCGCCGAGCTCGCTCCCATCTCAAACTGGCGCGTTCGTCAAAGTCGGGATCAAGGCGGTGAACGCAGCAGAGCGATCCTGGGCCACTCCGGTGAACGCCTATTTCCGGCGGGATGCGGGCGGCTGGACGCTGGTCGGCATCGAGCGCACGCCTGCAGGGCTGCTGGAGAAAAAGCGATGACCGGAGCCGGGAGCACGGTCACGGTACGTGCCGCAGGCTGGACGTTGCTCGCCGCAATGGTCCTCTTGATCGCCGGCGCGCCGGCGGCGGCGCAGAAGCCCGACATCAAGACGCAGAAAGATCGGTCCGCTGATTTCTCGGCTGTCCACACCTATGCCTGGCTGCCACCCGCACCTGCCGTCCGCAACTTCGCTCCCGATGCGGTGACCAATCCAACGCTGACCCAGGAAGCGCTCGGCCCATCGATCGTGGCAGCCGTGGATCGCGAGCTCACCGCGCGCGGGCTGGTTGCGGCGCCCGCCGACGTCGCCGACGTGCACGTCGCATATTTCGCGGCGCTCGGCTTCGGCTTCAACCAGTCGTATCTGGGGGAGTACTACGGCTATATCACCGGCTGGGGGTCGCCAATCCCGGCCGCGATGGCACCCACCACCGCGGTCGTGGTCTACGAGAAGGGGACGGTGCTCGTCGACGTGGTGAACCGTGCGACGAAGCGGGCGATGTGGCGCGGCACGGCCGTCACGCGCATCGAGCACGAGCACACGCTCGAGAAGCGCGTGGAGCGCATCAACGACGGCGTGCAACGGATGTTTCGCGAGTTTCCCATCCGCCCCGTGAAGAAGTGAGCGCGCAACATGGCTGGCGGACGCCCCTGGCTGCTCGTCGCGCTGCTCGTCACGGCCGGGATGCCGGCGGTGCATGGGCAGCCGTCAGCTTCATTGCCGCCGGACCGCTTCGCCGCTGCGGTCGCGTCGGCGGCGGCGACCGCGCAGCGTGCGCCGGAGCCGGCGCAGCTCGTTTACGTAAACCGGCGAATCCTCACGCTGCGAGCGATGGTGATGTCGCGTGCGCCCGAGGCACGCGCGTCGGCGGCGATCGAACTGCTGCAGCGGCTGGTTGAGGAGAGCCCGACCGCCCGAGCCGGCATTCACACGTATCCAGAAGCGACCGTCGTGAGCCTGGGCGAGCAGCCCGTGTTCGTAATCTTCGCAGCAGACATCGATCCGCTGCAGGGCGAAGACCTGGCGGGCACGGCGCAGGCCGCTGCCGCGCGCTTACAAGTGGCCTTCGACGAATCCGTCGAGCTCCACAGCGCACGCCGGCTCGCCGGTGCCGGCGGTGTCGCGCTCACCGCAACGATCCTGTATGTCCTTGCGATCTGGGTGGTGGTGCGCGTCGAGCAACGGCTCGCGGCATACGTCACGCGCAGAGCGGAGGAGCAGCTGCGGAGCCTCTCCGGCAGCTACGCGTTCGTCGACGTCACCGGGGCGCGGACGAGCGTGCACCTGGTATTCACGATGATGTCCTGGGTGCTCGGCGGCGTGCTCACGTACGCCTGGCTGACAATCGTGATGCGGCGCTTCCCCTACACGCGGCCGTGGGGCGAGTCGCTGCTCGGGGTGCTGTTCTCCACGGCCGCGTCAGTGGCGCGGGCGCTGGTCGATGTGCTGCCGAATGCCGTTACCGTCCTGGCCATCGTCGTCGTCATCCGGCTGCTCGCACGCCTGGTGACGAAGACCTTCGACGCCGTCGAGCAGGGGCGTCTGACGCTCCCCTGGGTCTATCCGGACACCGCAGCGTCGACCCGCCGCATTGCGGTGACGCTGCTGTGGCTGTGCGCTCTCGTCGTCTCGTATCCCTACCTGCCCGGCAGCCAGTCCGAAGTGTTCAAGGGGGTCAGCGTCTTCGTCGGCCTCATCGTGTCGCTCGGCTCGAGCGGCGTGATGAACCAGGCGATGAGCGGCCTGATGGTGACCTATTCGCGCTCGCTGAAGAGCGGTGAGTACGTTCGCCTCGGCGACATCGAAGGGACGGTGACGTCGGTTGGCACACTGGCCACCAAGATCAGATCGCCGCTCAACGAGGAGATCACGATCCCGAACGCGACCGTCGCATCGCAGGCAACCACTAATTTTTCGCGCTGTGCGGCGGAAGGCACTTACAGCCACACCTCGGTCACTATCGGCTACGACACGCCCTGGCGCCAGGTGCACGCGATGCTGCTCATTGCCGCAAAGCGGACGCCCGGCGTGCGCAGCGAACCGGCGCCGATCATTCTGCAGATGGGCCTCGAGGACTGGTACGTGAAATACACGCTGTTCGTCGCGCTCGAGGAGCCGCACCGGAGGTTCTTCGTGCTCGACGTGCTGCACGCGAACATCCAGGACGCGTTCAACGAGCGCGGCGTGCAGATCATGTCGCCGCGATATGTCATGGACCCGCGCGCGCCGAAGATCGTGCCTCCGGATCGCTGGTACGATTCTCCCGCGTCCTCTCGTGACGCAAACCCGGCCCCGCCAGGCGCGGTGTCCGCGGACGGAAGCCTGGTCGGCGCGTGAACACCGGTATCACGGCGGCGATGCGACGATGGTGCGGATCGAGGAGCGCGAGACCGATCACGTTCTCGGTGCAGATCCTGATCGGCCTTGGGAGCGGCATCGTCGTCGGCCTGTTCATCGGCGATCACGCTGCTGCGCTCAAGTGGGCGGCTGATGGGTTCGTCAAGCTGCTGCAGATGACCGTGCTGCCGTACGTCACACTGTCGATCATCGGCAGCCTTGGCGCCCTCCAGATGGCCGAGGCGCGTGCGCTGGCCGTCCGCGCCGGGGGCGTGCTCGCCTTGATCTGGTCGCTTGCGCTGGTGTTCGCGCTCCTGATCCCGCTCACGTTTCCGCGCGTCGAGAACGCGGCGTTCTTCAGCTCGAGCCTCGTCGAGCGGCCGCCGCCGTTCGATTTCGTCGGACTGTACATCCCTGCGAACCCGTTCTACTCGCTGGCGAACAACGTCGTGCCGGCCGTGGTGCTCTTCTCCGTGATCATGGGCGTCGCACTGATTGGCGTTCCCGGCAAGGAGGCCGTGCTCGCACCCCTGGCCATTGCGGCGACAGCGCTGTCCCGCGCGACTCGGGCCATCGTCAGGCTCACGCCGTACGGACTTTTTGCGATTGCCGCCACGACCGCAGGCACCGTCAGCCTCGAGCAGCTCGGCCGCCTGCAGGTGTTCCTCATCGCCTACGCGGTCGTCGCGCTGCTGCTCAGCCTCTGGGTGTTGCCGGGGCTCGTCGCCGCGCTGACTCCGATTCGCGTCGGGCAGATCTTCACGGTCACGCGCAACGCGCTGATCACCGCTTTCGTCGCCGGCGATTTGTTCATCGTGCTTCCGGTGCTGATCTCCGCAAGCCGCACGCTGATTGCCGACGCAGGTCTCGCGTCACCGACCGAGTCGGATCTCCCCGACGTCATCGTGCCCGCGTCATTCAATTTCCCGCACGCCGGCAAGCTCTTGTCGATCAGTTTCGTGCTATTCGCGGGCTGGTTCGCGGATGCCGTCGTGTCACCCGGCTCGTATCCGCGGCTCGCCTTGACTGGGCTCGTCACGTTCTTCGGCAGTCTCAACGTCGCCGTGCCCTTCCTGCTCGAGCAGTTCAGGATCCCGGCGGATACGTTCCAGCTCTTTCTCGCGAGCGGCGTCATCAACTCCCGCTTCGGCACACTCGTCGCCGCCATCCACACGGTCACGGTCGCCCTGCTCGGCACCTGCGCAATGGTGAACGGGCTGCGCTGGGAACGGGCACGCCTGCTGCGATACGCGGTGGTGACGACGGCGCTGACCGTGGCCGCGATCGGCGGCATGCGAGTTGTCTTTGCTCGCGCGCTGCAGCAGCCGTACACGAAAGACCAGGTGCTCGCCGACATGCAGTTGCTGCGTCATCCCGTTGCGGCCGTCGTCCACCGTGGGCCGGTTCGACTATCTGAGACGGCGGCGGGCCCATTGCTCGACACCATCCGCAGTCGCGGTGTCCTGCGGGTGGGCTACCTGTCGAACTCGCTGCCGTTCGCCTTCTTCAACGCCCGCGACGAATTGGTTGGATTCGACATAGAGGTGGCGCACCGGCTGGCGGCGGAGTTGCGGGTGACGCTGGAGTTCGTGGCTCTCGACCGCGCGCAGCTCGACGAGCAGCTCGCGTCCGGCGTATGCGACATCGTCATGTCCGGCGTCATCGTGACCCCGGCGCGGGCGAGCAGTTCGATCTTCTCGAAGACGTACCTCGACGAGACCCTCGGGGTCATTGTCACGGACGACCGTCGCGCCTCCTTCATGACCTGGAGTGCGATCAAGAGCATGGGCGCGCTCACCGTTGCCGTTCCAGACGTGCCGTATTATGTCGACGCCATCCGTGAGCTGCTGCCGGATGCCACAATCCGGCGCTTCGATGATGTGGCTGCGTTGCTGGATGACACGGAGGCGACCGTCGAAGCAATCGTGTTCCCGGCCGAGCGCGGCTCAGCATGGACGCTGAGGTACCCGCGCTACACCGTCGTCGTTCCCATGCCGGCGGCGGTCAAACTGCCGCTCGCCTACCCAATCGCGCACAACGATGGTGCATTCACACGTTACGTCGACACGTGGCTCGAGCTGAAAGAGAAGGACGGCACGTTCGCGGCGCTCTATCAGTACTGGATTCTTGGTCGCACCACGGAAACCGGTGCGCGGCGGTGGTCAGTGCTCCGCAACGTCCTGCACTGGGAACGCTAGCGGGAGAGCGCGAGGCGACTGATGACCAATCGAAAGCATGACGGCCGTTCGCGCCTGGAGCACTGGCTCGGCGCGTTCACGGAAGTGCGCGCGGGCGAGGGGCTGACCTCGCTCCTCCTGGCGCTCAACGTGTTCCTCATCCTGATGGCCTACTACGTGCTCAAGCCGGTGCGCGAGGCGCTGATCCTCGGCGGCGGCTCGGCGGAGTTGAAGAGTTACATGTCAGCGCTGCAGGTGGTCGTGCTGGCGGTTCTGGTGCCAGCGTACGGCCGACTCGTAGCGAAGCTGCCGCGCATGCGGCTGATCAACGTCGTCACTGGCCTGTTCGCCGCGTGTCTCCTCGCGTTCTACACCGCGGCGCAGGCGGGCGTGTCGATCGGCGTCATCTTCTTCCTGTGGATCGGCGTTTTCAATCTGATGATCGTCGCGCAGTTCTGGTCCTTTGCCAACGACGTCTATACGAAGGACGAAGGCGAACGCCTGTTCGCGATCGTCGGCTTCGGCGCTTCACTCGGCGCCGTCGTCGGAGCGAGGCTCGCCGGCCGCTTGATCGAGCCGCTCGGCATCAATCCGTTGCTGCTTCTCGGAGCCGCGCTGCTCGGCGTCCAGGTGCTGGTCACCAACTGGATCGACCGGCGCGAACACGCTCGCCACCCTGCGCGTGCCCCGGTCAAGGCCGCTCGCAGTCCCGGCGCCGGTAGCAACGCCTTTGCGATGGTGTTCCAGACGAGATATCTGCTGCTCATCGCGCTGATGCTGATGCTGCTCAACTGGGTGAACACCACCGGTGAGTACATCCTAGGGAACATCGTCGAACACGCCGCGAGCGACGCGGTGGCGGCGGGGTCGGCGCTCTCGAAAGGAGAACTGATCGGGACGTTCTACTCGAAGTACTTCCTGATGGTGAACGTGCTCGGGCTGGTGCTGCAGCTCTTCGTCGTCTCCCGCGTCGTCAAGCACTGGGGCGTGCCCTGGGCGGTCATGGTCCTGCCGGCGCTTGCGTTCGGCGCCTACAACATCCTGACGTTCTTCCCGATCCTGACCGCGGTCCTGGCGGCGAAGGTCGTCGAAAACTCGACGGACTATTCGCTGAACAACACGGTTCGCAACATGCTGTTCCTCCCCTGCACGTACGAACAGAAGTTCACCGCCAAGCAGGCGATCGATTCGTTTTTTGTCAGGATGGGCGATGTGCTGTCGGCGGCGCTCGTCTTCATCGGCACCACCATGCTGGGGCTCTCCCCTCGTGGGTTTGCCGGTGTCAACGCACTGCTGGTGGCGGCGTGGCTCCTGCTGGCGTGGCGCGTGGGCCGCACCTATGCCACGCTCGCCGCGCCCGAAGCAACCCCCCTCCGCGCGGCATGACAGAAAAAAAGGAGACTACCGTGGCGGTCGTGAATCCCCGTGATGACGTGACGCAGGCGATAGAGAGTGCGAAGCGGGATCTCGACCGCGCCCTCACCGAACTCGACCGCATGCCGTCCTTCGATCCGGCTGCCGTGGCGTTCGTCGCACATGCGATGAGCAATTACATGCACGTCAACGAGGCGGTGCTGGACCTTCTGCGGTTCGCGGTCGCCGACCATCCCAATCCGGAGGTGCTCGGCTGGCTCGACGGCCTCCATCACGTGTCCAACATGGCACATCAGACGGTTGGACGGTTGTTGCGCGTCTACGAGCCGCAACAGATGCCGATGAAGTTCGAGCACACGCGCCTGGAACGGCTGATCGAACGCGCCTGTACCTACCACTTGAGCGCCGCGGCCGCCAAGCAGGTGCAGATCGTCTGCCGCTATCCCGGTGACCTGCCCGAGGTGTGGGGCGATCGCGTGGCCATCGCGGTGGTTGCGGACAATCTGCTGTCGAACGCCGTGAAGTTCTCGAACCCTGGTGGCCGGATCGACGTCACGCTCGAGGCCGGACCCGGCGGCGTGGTGTGCAGCGTGCGCGACTATGGCCCCGGACTCACGCCCCTCATGCAGGCGCGCGCCTTCGAGCGCTCCGAGTTGCCCGGACACCCGCCGCCCGCCTCAGAACATCCGTCCGGATACGGACTGCTGGTGGCGAAGGCCTTCATCGATCGGATGAACGGGCGCCTCTGGTCAGAGAGCGAGCCGGGCCAGGGGGCGTGTTTCCTGTTTCGATTACCCTACCAGCCGCCGCAAGAGGGCGATCGGCCATGACGACCCTTCTCCGCAGAACACGGGCCGGACTACTGAGCATCGCCGTGCTCACGACCGCCGCATCGGTCCACGCGCAGCAGCCGCAGCCTCGCGTCGGGCTCGCCTTCGGCGGCGGCAGCGCCCGTGGTCTGGCGCACGTCGGCATCATTCGATGGTTCGAGGAGCACCACATTCCCATCGATGTCGCGGCGGGAACGAGCATGGGTGGGCTGGTGGGCGGAGCGTTCGCGGCCGGCATGTCTGCGGAGGAATTGCGCGTCATGATCTCGGGCACGGATTGGGACGCGATGTTCAACAGCACCTCGTTCGAGTACAAGAACGTTCGGCGGAAAGAGGACGCGCGCGATTACCCGGCACGCCTCGAGTTCGGGCTGAAGGGCGGCATCGTCTCGCCCACCTCGCTCAATAACGGCCAGCAGGTCGATTTCCTGCTCGCGCGCATCGCGGCTGGCTATCTGGACCTCGAGACGTTCGACGAGCTGCCGACACCATTTCGCACCGTGGCCGTCGACCTGAAGACCGGCGAGAAGGTGGTGATCGATCGAGGATCGCTCGCCGAGGCGATGCGCGCCACGATGTCGCTGCCGGGCGTCTTCCCACCGGTCGAAATCGGCGCTCGCGTTCTCGTCGACGGCGGCGCGCTCGACAACGTGCCTGCCGACGTGGTCCGCGAAATGGGGGCAGGCTTCGTCATCGCCGTCAATGTCGGTACCGCCCCTGAGGAGACCGTCAATTATTCGATGTTCGGACTGATGATGCAGACCGTCGATGCGATGATGCGGGGCAACACCCTGCGCGCGCTTCAGGCGGCCGACTTGACGATCGCGGTCGACGTGCGCGGATTCGGATCGCTCGATTGGCGCCGCAGTGCGGAGTTGATCGAGCAGGGCTACAAAGCCGCCGAGGCGCACCGCGCTCAGTTGCTGCCCTACGCGGTTGACGAGGCCGCCTGGCAGGCCTGGCTCGCGCAGCGGCAGCAGCGCCGGCGGCTGTCCAATGTCGTCCCTGGTTATATGACGACCTCCGGAATGAATGAGGCGGACGCGGCGGTCATCCAGCATCGGCTGGCGCATCACATTGGCCAGCCGCTGGATATTCCGGCCCTGGAAACCGATATCGCCACGCTCTCGGGCCTCGATCGTTATCAGTCACTCGTCTGGCAGATGGTTGGGGAGCAAGACAAGACAGGGCTGCAGGTGCGCGCGCGAGCGAAAGCCTACGGCCCGCCGTTCATGATGCTCGGCTTCAATCTCGAGAACACGACCTCCAGCGATTTCCGCGTCGCGCTCACCGGTCGCTATCTGAGGTTCGACGTTTTCGGCCCGCGGTCGGAGTTGCGAATCGACGGGGCGGTCGGCTCCGACCCGCACATCGGATTCACCATGCACCGGCCGCTTTTCGGCAGTCGCTTCTTCGTCCGCCCGCTTGCCGCAGCGATGCGGCAGACCACGGACGTCGTCCAGGACGATCACGTGGTCGCCCAGTACCGTGAACGCCGCTACTCGGGCGGCGGCGACATCGGCGTCGACATCTCGAGGGAGTCGGAAATCGCTGGCGGCGTCCGTTATGGCCGCGTGTCCGCGGACGTGCGCGCCGGCGATCCCGGGCTGCCAGAGGTTTCGGGCGCGGAAGCGCAATTCGTGGTCCGCTTCCTGCACGACGGGCAGGACAGTGCCGTGGTGCCGTCACGCGGCACCCGCGCCACGGCGCAGCTCACGCACTATCTCGACTCCCCGACGATCCCCGGGTTTCAGCGCACGAATGCCGACGTGACGCAGCTCCAGGGCGAGCTGTCGAGGTTTTGGACGCCCAAGCGCAACAACCGGGTGTTCATTGTCGGGTCCGCCGGGACGTCGTTCAGCGGCGACCCGATCTCGCAGTTCGACCTCGGCTATCCTTTCCGCCTCGACGCGTTCACCGTCGGCGAGCGTCGGGGCGACCACTACGCCGTCTTCACGGTGGGCGGCGCCCACGCGCTGGGACGTCTGCCTGACTTCATGGGGGGCCCTGTGTACGCAGCGGCGTGGTTGGAAAACGGTACAGCGTTCAACACCGACGAAGACGCGGATTTCAATACGCACGTGGCGTTCGGCCTGATCGCCGACACGCTCGTCGGTCCGGTGGCTGCCGGCACGAGTTTCGGCTTCGACGGCGCGTACCGCATCTTCGTCGGCATCGGACGACTGGTGCGGTGATCACGTGTGCAGTGAGCTGTGACAAGATAATGCTTCGTGCATCAAGTCCCAGGGGAAGCTGGCACCTCCGTTCGTCGTATGTCGATGCACACCGCCGTCGGCCCGCTTCTCGTGTCGGCCGCGTATTACTGCGGCGCCCAGATCGGGTTCGCGCTTCAGTCGCCGAACGCGCCGCAATCGGTTCTGTGGCTGCCGAATTCGATCGTGCTGGCCGTTCTGCTGATCGTCCCTTACCGCACGTGGCCGGCGTACCTGCTGGCCGCCTTTCCAGCACAGATGCTCGTCGGGTGGGGAACGGAGCAGCCGCCGGTGACGATGGCGCTGCTCTTCTTGACCAATTGCGCCGACAGCGCACTCGGCGCATTCATCGTCCGGCGGGTGCTCGGCGACGAGCCGTTCCGGTTCGACAGCTTGCGCAGCACGCTCGTCTTCGCCTGCGGCGCCAGCATCGCCACCATCCTGATGTCGTTTGCCGACGCGGGCGTTTCCGTCGCCACCGGATGGATCGATAGCCCGCAGGCCGCGTTCGTGACGCGTGTCAGGTCGAACATCCTGACCCACATGATCGTCGTGCCCGCGATCGTGGAGCTGAACGCCGTCAACTGGCGCAGAGTTCGGCCGGCGCAGCTGATCGAACCAGCGGTGCTCACGGTGCTTCTCGGCGGCGCCTGCGCATTGGCACTCCGGGCATCGAAAGGCTCGCCGGCATTCCCCCTGAACCTGCCGTTGCCGCTGCTCTTGTGGGCAGCCGTTCGTTTCGGGCCGGGCGGAGTCGGATGTGGCGCATTTGTTATCGCCGCTATTGCAAGCTGGAATGCGCTTTACGCCCCTGGACCGTTCTCATCCAGCTCGTCTCTCGACGAGGTCGTCTCGCTCCAGGTGTTCCTCCTCGCCAGTGCCACTCCATTGCTGTTTCTCGCGGCCGTGATCCGCGAGCGAAATCGCGCGGCGGATGCGTTGCGAGAGAGCGAGTCGGCACTGCGTCAGAGCTTTGGCCGGCTGCGGGAGCTCGCGGGCAAGCTCATTGCCGCGCAGGAGCTCGAACGGGCGAGCATTGCGCGCGACATGCACGACGACTTCAACCAGCAGCTCGCGGCATTGGCCATCGGCATCAGCCATTTGCGGCAGCGCGCGGCAGGCGGACCAGCGGATCTGGATGACGTTCTTCGCACGCTGCACGAGCGCACCGTGGCACTGAGTGAACAGG
>DATLLF010000230.1:0-4701 GCA_035537955.1 Vicinamibacterales bacterium
GCCCGATCACGCCAGGATTACCGCCGTACCGCGATTGCCAGAAGCCATGCGTGAGCACCGCGCCCGGTTCGCTGCAGCCCTTCTGGTCGTCGCCATCGGTGAGCACACGCCCGAGCTGCGCTTTTACGCCGAGCGTTTTGAAAAATCCTCCGCTGACGTAGAGCCCTTGCGCGGGCTGGTACTCGCCATCCGTTGCGAGATTCCAGCCGGCGAGGCCCCACGCGAAGACGCTCGAGAAGACCTTCTGCTCCGCGCGCACGGCCTGCCACAGAGGCTCCGAAAAGAATGGACGGCGGCTCATGAAACGTCCGGTGCGGCCGGTGCCATGCGTGTCGATCCCCACCGACACGAGCTCCTGCGGCCGTTCGACCGGGAGCGTCCGCAGCCGCAGCGAGTTCACCAGTTGAAAGATCGCCGCGTTGGCGCCGGTACCGAGCGCGAGCGTCAGGATCGCGACGATAGCGAACGTCGGGTTCTTCAGCAGCAGGCGTGCGCCGTAACGGAGGTCCTGCCAGATGCTGTCCACAAAGCGAAGCGTGTTCATGTCGTAAATCTCTTCCCGGATCAGCGTCGGGTTGCCCAGTGCGCGATGCGCGGCGCGCGTCGCCTCCTCGCGACTCATGCCCCGACCCATGTTGTCGTCGATCTCATGCGCGAGATAGTCCTGCAGTTCCTTCGCGCGCTCCTCGTCCCACCGATTGCGCCTCAGAAAGCGTGCCCAGCTCATGATCTCTCTCTGAGCAAGTTCGAACTCCAACCTCCAGACCGCAGAGTCACTTTTGTCTTTTGTGCAGTTTGAAGTGTGTAGTTTGGCGTCATGTTCGGACTCAGTCGGCCGGACGCAGGATGAGGTTCACGGCGCGCACGATCTCGTCCCAGCGTGAGGTCTGCTCAGCGAGCTGGGCGCGCCCTTTCGGCGTCAGCCGGTAGTAGCGCGCGCGGCGGTTGTTCTCGGACGTGCCCCAGAATGATGAGATCCAGCCGCGGTCCTCGAGGCGGTGCAGCGCGGGGTAGAGCGATCCGTGCTCGACCTGCAGCACCTCTTCGGAACGATGGGCGATGGCATGCGCGATGGTGTGTCCATGTGCGGGCCCGAGCGCGAGCGTTTTCAGCACGAGCAGATCGAGCGTGCCTTGCAGCAGCTCCCCCTGCATTGGCGGTGTACCTCGTTTGGGCATCGCTCCACAAGATAATCTACCCAAGAGACCATGTCCATACCTGCCATCGGGCCTGTTTACGCCCAATTCACCACATAGATGATCTGGTCAGGAGCTTAGACGACGAGGTGATGGAAGTGGTTTGCTGGCGCGTGCGAAGAAAGGCACTCCGCACGTCAGCACATCGCACGTCAGCACGTCGCACCCCGCACGTCAGCACGTCGCACTCCGCACGTCGCACGTGAGCACGTCGCACCACGAACGTCGCACCCCGCACGTCCTACAGCGTGCGCAGTACCGACGCCGGGTCGACGCGTGTGGCGCGTATGGTTGGGATGAGGCTTGCCGCCAGCGCGGTCAACAGCATGATCCCGGAAGCCATCAGGTACGTGGCCGGATCGAGGGGCTCGACGCCGAACAGCATTCCTTGCAGCGAGCGCGTCGCGGCGGCGGCACCGGTCAGGCCGACGAGCAGACCGACGATCACCAGCGACAGACCCTCTCCGCCGATCAACCGCAGAATGTCTGCTGAGCGGGCGCCGAGCGCGACGCGAACTCCGATCTCTCGCGACCGCCGCGATACCGCGTACGAGATCACACCGTAGATGCCGACCAGCGCGAGCAGCAGCGCGAGACCTGCGAACGTCGCGATCAGCGCGGCGGTGAAGCGCGGCTCCTCGAGCGTGTGCTCGAGAACGCCTTCCATTGTCGCCAGCGCGGTGACCGGCTGGTTCGGGTCCAGCTCGCGGACGCTGCTGCGTATCGCCGTGAACGCATCCCGTGGCGGAAGCGTCGTGCGGATCACCAGTTCCGATGGCGCCCACGTCGTCTGCGGCTGCCCGTAGGGCAGGTACACCTGTGCAACCGAGCGTCCCCTGACGGAGAACTGCCGCACGTCCTCGACGATCCCGACGACCGTCAGCCATGGCAGTCCCTCGTCGACGTAGGTTGGCCCCATTCGGAGCCGACGTCCGAGGATGTCCAGGGTCCCCCACGTTTGCCGCGCGAATGCGCGGCTGACGAGCGCCTGCAGCGGGTGATCCGAGTCCGCTTCTTCGAGCGATCGGCCCTTCAGCAGCGGTATCCCGAGGATCGAGAGCAGCTTCGGAGACATCTCCTGAACGACGACACCGTCGAGGTCGGCCGCGGGCTGCGTGTCGACAGTGAACGTCATGTTTGCGGCTTGCGACCGCAGCGGAAGCCGTGTGGCAACCGCCGCCGCCTCGATACCCGCGATCCCCTCGACGCGTTCGACGAGCTGCCTGAAGAACCGTCGATGCGCCGCGCCGTCCTCGTACGTGCGTCGCGGCAGATCGATGCGCGCCACGGCGAGATCGCTCGTGGCAAATGCCGGCGCCATGCCGCGCAGCCTGCCCATCGTCGTCAGCAGCAACCCCGCGCCGACGACGAGGACGACGGCCAGCGCGACCTGGAGCACGATGAGCGCGCGACCCGTGGCCGCGCGTCCGGTCACGTGCGTGAGCTGCGTTCGCGTAACAGTGCCGAGCGAAACGCGCGTCAGCCGGATCGCCGGAACGAGACCGAAAGTGACGACCGTGATGACCGTGGCGCAGACCGTGAAGCCCAGCACCTGTACGTTGAGCTGTGCGCGCCGTGCTTCGCCGAATGCCTCCGGCACCAGTGTTCGCAGGCCCATCGTCGCCCACATCGACAGCAGGAGACCAGCGGCGGTGCCGATCACCGCGATGACGAGGCTCTCGATCAGCAACTGGCGCAGGAGACGTCCGCGGCTTGCGCCGATCGCGCGGCGGACGGCGAGCTCGACCTGGCGCGCCGAGCCGCGCGCGAGCAGCAGGTGCGCCACGTTGACGCATGCGAGGAGGAGCAGCACCGCCGTCGACGCAAACAGCACGAGCAGCGTCGTCTTCGTATCGCGCACGCGTTCTTCCTGCAGCGTGATCACCGAGCCGCCGACATGTTCGTTGGTAACCGGGTACAGCCGGCGCAAATCGGCGGCGATTCGTTGCATCTCATCGTCGGCCTGACGCACGGTGACGCCCTCGCGCAGACGTCCGATCGCCTGAAGGTAATGAGCGCCGCGCGTCGTCTTCTGCGCCTCCGGAATCACCAGCGGCCGCCATACCACCGTGGTCTTCGACGGCTGATCGATGTGATCCGGCATCACGCCCACGATCTCGTACGTCGCGCCGTCGAGGGTGATCCTGCGTCCCAGCACCGAAGGGTCCCCGCCGAAGCGCGAGCGCCAGAACGATTCGCGAATGAGCACGACGAAACCGTCGCCCGATTCGTCTGTTCGAAGAAGGGACCGGCCGAGTATGGGCGCGACCCTCAGCGTGTCGAAGAAGCTGGCGGAGACGTGCGCGGCCGGCACGCGTTCCGCCTCTCCGAGGCCGGACAGGCTTGCGGCGCCGGGAACGAACGCGGCGAGCTGCGCGTACGACTGGCCGCGACGCTGCCAGTCGATGAAGTTTGCCGGCGCGATCACGTTGCGCCCGCCATCGTAGCTTTCCCAGACGCGCACGAGTTGATCCGCGCGTTCGTATGGCAGCGGGCGCAGCAGCGCCTCGTATACGACCGTGAACATGGCGGAGTTGGCGCCGATCCCAAGCGCCAGCGTCGCCGCCGCGGCGATCGAGAAGCCCGGATTTGCCAGGACGAAACGGATCGCGTGCCGCAGGTCACTCCACATGGATATCAGAGTCACTCAACTATCATGCCGCCAAATACCGATGCTTTTTGGGCCGGAAACAGGCGGGAGCGCGTGCCATGTCGCAGTCGCGCGAAGCGAAGTCCCGTGAGCGCAATTCGTCGTTGCACCCTTACTTCAGCATGCATCCGTCGACAGGCTCGGGATGACCCTGAGCGCAGTCGAAGGGTCAGCCTTCAGAATTGCGTCCGACAGCCACCGCCACGATCTCCTCGAGGTTGCGGACGAAGATACGTCCACCGGCTATAGAGGGCGGTGTGCCGGTGCGCGCGCCCGGCTCGAGCACCTGCACTTTCGTCAATTCGCGGTAAGCCGACGGATCTGCTGCGACGAGGCGCAACAGGCCGGAGGATTCCGACAGAACGACGAGTACGTCACCCGCGATGGCGAGATGTCCGCGATAGACGCGTGAGGTCCACTTTGACCTGCCCGTCGCGGCATCCACGCACGTGAGAAACTCGCCGGATTGGCCACCGAAGGTGAAGATGTGCCCGTCGCGGAAGATCGCCGGGGATCCCAGCGCCGCGATCGCCTTCGTCGTCCACAGCGGTTTGCGCGTGGCGATGTCATATGCAGAGACGTGAGCCCACGTTTCCAGCACGATGCGCCCCGCACCCGCGGTCACGGGCGTCATGCCGGACTCTCCCTCGACGCCATCGATCTGCCAGGCGACCGCGCCGGTATCGGCGTTCACGGCTGTGACGCCCGATACACCCGGCGGTTTGTTGTGGTGATACAGCACGAGCCCGCTGCCCGCTGCCGCCAGCCATCCTGGCGCGACGCTGTACGAGTTCGGCAGGTCCGGAGTGGTCCACGCGGGCGTGCTCGTCACCGGCGCGAGTCAGGGGCCGCAGC
>DATLLF010000231.1:0-11194 GCA_035537955.1 Vicinamibacterales bacterium
GCGGCGTTCGTACTTCGGGCGTTGGGGGTCGAACGAGAGGATAACGCGCTGACCTCGCCAGACTACTACACGCGTAGTAACGTCTAATACTACACACGTAGTAATGACCCGCGAGGAGGATGGCATGGGGGAGGTGCTGGCGCTGTCGGCGTGGCTCGGGTTGGAGGCGCTCCAGGGCGGTCCGTCGATCGCGGGCCGCGTGCTCGACGCGCAGACGGGCGACCCGGTCGCCGGCGCCGCGATTGTCATCGACGGCCGAACCGCCGCGGCGGCCGGCGCGGATGGCGTCTTCTCAGTGCCGGCCGGTTCGACGCGCCGGGTCGACGTGCTCGTCACCGCGGTCGGGTACGCGTTCGTGACTCGCCGCGTGGACGTGACCGCCGGCGGCGCCGATCTCGGTAACGTTCGGCTCAACCGCGAGTCCGCCGCCTTCGCCGAACGCGTCGAGGTCCGCGGCGCCCAGACTCGTGACACCGCGCCGGCACGCACGCTCACGAAAGCGGATCTGGAGACGCTGTCGATGGTTATCGTCGACGATCCGCTCCGCTCCGTCCACGCGCTGCCGGGCGTTGCGGCCAACAACGATCTGAAGGCCGAGTTCTCGCTGCGAGGCGCCGGGTTCGACCAGGTCGGCGTGTATGTCGACGGCGTCCGCACCGGCGGGTTCGTGCACCTGTTGTCGGATTCGGGGACGACGGATCAACTGTCACTGTCGGTCGTCAACCAGGACACGCTCGCGTCCGCCGCGCTGACGCCGGGCGTCAACGACGCGCGCACCGGCGGCGTCACCGCCGGCGCGCTCGCGCTCGACACGCGCGAGGGCAACCGCGATCGCCTGACGGCGCATCTGTCGACCGGGTTCATCGTTTCCTCCGGCGTGCTCGAGGGGCCGCTGCCCCGTGAGCGCGGCGCCTGGTTGCTGGGCGGCCGGACCACGCGCCTCGACTACCTGCAGCAGGCCCTCGATCGCGTGGTCGGCACCGACGATGACGACAACGGATCCGATCTGGCTTTCGGGGACGTGATCGGTAAGACGGTGATCGATCTGTCGGCCAGGCACCAGATCACCGCGTCGTGGCTCGCGGGCGCGTTCACGAACGACGAGCGCGACGGCTCGGGCGCAAAGTCGTCGAACCGGCTCGGTTCGGTCGCGTGGCGGACGGTCATGAGCGGCCGGCTGTTCACCCGCATTCAAGGATTCTTCCTGTCGACGGCGTATCGGGAGCACGACGCTGTTCGTCCGGTGACGTTGGAAGACGGACAACGGGGCGCCGGAGTACGCGCCGACGTCACCTTCCAGGCAACATCCGCCCACCAGCTGCAGGCGGGCATCTACGCGCAACGCGTCCACGCGCATGCCGGCGGCGTCGAGTCTCTCGCTGCCTTCGATACGACGCGGAGCGAGCCGTCGTGGTACGTCCAGGATCGGTGGACGCCGTCGTCGCGTGTGTCGATCACCGCGGGCGCGCGCGTGGACAGCGCGGCCGGCGAAACCGTGGCCGGGCCGCGCGTGCTCGCCGCCGCCGCGGCGCGGGGTTGGACGCTGCGCGCCTCGGCCGGGACGCAATCTCAACTTCCGCCGCTCGCCGCCCTGCACGGGCTGCTGGGCAACCCTGCGCTGCGGATGGCGCATGCGTTCGAGATCGACGGAGGGGTCGAACACGCGGTCGGGGGCGGGCAGACGCTGAGCGTCGACGTGTATCGCCGCCGCGACCGCGACGGCCTGTTCGCGCTGGCCGAGCCGCGCCTCGAAAACGGCCGCGCGACCGCACGCCTCAATCCGTTTCAGAACGCGCTCGACGGCACGTCACGCGGCGTCGAGGTGGGGATTCGCCGCGGCAGCGCCCGCCGTCTCAGCGGATGGGTGGCATACGCCTACGGGAACGCGCGCATGAACGACGACGTCGACGGTCTCGCCTTTCCGAGCGATGACGACCAGCGGCACACGCTCAACGCGGTCGGGTCGTTTCGTCTTTCGGGGACGCTCGCGCTTAGCGCGCAGTGGCGCCACGGCAGCGGCTTGCCGCGCCGCGGGGTCCTGACTCACGACGGCGCCACGCTCGCGCTCGGGTCCGAGCGGAATCAGGTCCGCCTGCCGCCGTACGACCGGCTCGATCTGCGCCTTCGCAAAGTCTTCCTCCTCCGATGGGGTGTCTTCACGCTCTCGGGAGAAGTGCTCAACGTGCTCAACCGCAAGAACGAGTACAACGTCGAGTCGACGCTCCTCACGGTCGCGCGGACCGGCCAATACATCAGCGGTCTGCGGAAAGGGTTCCCCGTCGCGCCGTCCATCGGTCTGTCGGTTCAGTTCTGATTAATGAGGAGGCTGCACATGCACGTGACCCCATTCAGCGCCGCGACGATCCTCGTGTTCGCGATCGCGTCGCCGTTGCACGCGCAGGACATCGAGGTCTTTGGCGGATATTCCGTCAATGCCGACTACGTCCAGAATCGTCCCGCGATCCTCGTCGTCGACCAGAAAGGTCTCACCCTTCTTCAGCCTTGGAAGCGCCCTGCCGGCTTCGAGGCGTCGTTCAAACACGATGTGCGGAACGGTCTCGGCGTTCGCCTGAGCATCGGAATGGTGTGGCACATTCGATGAGTTCAAGCGAGGTCGTCAGGGCTACACGACCCGGCCGAACAAAATCGCCGAAAGTGATCGCAGCAGATTAGGAGACGTATCACGAATCTGAGATAATGACTTTTCGACCGTCCATAACTCGTTGATTCTAAAGACGGAGAGATGTCCGAGTGGTTGAAGGAGCACGCTTGGAAAGCAAAGCGGGCGACGCACACTGAACAACACGGAAACCCACGGTTGTGCAGTCGATTCAGAAGTTTGCGGTTGCTCTGTGCGTGCTGATGTGAAGCGGTATTCGTCGGTGTTTCTCGGCAGTAATTGACCCCACCTTACACAGTTTCTACACAGTTTCCGGAATCAGATACGGGGATTTTTGCAGGCGGAGGCGGACGGCTCGTCGGCGAATCGCCGTCAGAGCTTCCGCAGTCCGGCGAACGTCGAGCCGCTTTGCTCGAACGTCAGGCTGGTCGCTGCGCCGTTGGCGACGTTGAATGTGAAGCGCACCGACCAGTCGAACGCGGCGCCGAACGCGTGCGGGCCGGCTGGCCGCAACGGGATACGGTCTTGGCCCGCGGTCTGGCTCATGAGGGTTTTGCCGTCGACCCAGAATCTGATCTCGAGCGGCTGGCTGTCGACGTTGACGATGTAGGTGCCAGCCAATGGTCTGAGCGCGGCGGCATCGGGCGGCGGTCCAGTCTGAACCGGAACGATGGTCACAGGATCGCCGAGTGCAATTCGCGCGAGATCGCGCAACAGGTATGTCGTGTGTGGCGTCGGTCGCGTGTTCATCAGGACGACGATCGACAACTGTTCGGCCGGAAGCCAGGCCGGCATGGCGATAAAACCCGGAACCGTTCCGCCGTGAAGCAGCGCCGGCCGCCCATTTACGCTCCGCGCCGTCAGGCCGAAGCCGTATCGTTCCGGCGCTGCCGCGCCCTCGGGTGTCGTCATCTGCGCGTACGACGAGGCGCCGACCACCTTGCCGCCGTGCAGCGCGCGAGTCCACACGGCGACGTCCGCGACGGTCGAGCAAATGCCGCCCGAGCCAAAACCGTGCGCGGTGCTCCAGTACGGTGCGTCTTTGACGCGATCGCCGTCGCGGATGTACGGCATGGCCTGACCATTCGCGCCGTACTCGTCTTCGCAGTACCGCGTCGATGTCATGTGGAGCGGGCCGAACAATTCGTCCGCGAGAATCTGCGGGTACGGTTTGCCATAATGGCGCTCCGCGATCTGGCCGAGCATGACGTAGTTGCTGTTGCTATAGGCATACTTCGACCCGGCCGGAAACTGCAGGCCGTGGCCGCTGACGAGCGCCAATAGTCCCGCCGGCGACAGCTTCTTCGCCCAATTGCCGGAGCCGGTGTCGGTGAAGTTGGGCACGCCGGACGTGTGATTGAGCAGCTGCCGGATGGTGATGCCGAGCCACTTGCGGGGCATCTGCGGCAGGTGTCGATCGACGGGGTCGTCCAGGCCTACCACCCCGCGCTCGACCAGTTTCATCACCAGGGCCGCGGTGAACTGTTTGCTGCTCGATCCCAGGCGGTAGACGGTTTCCGCGGTTGCCTTCCGGCCGGTTCGGCGGTCCGCCAGTCCCCACCCGCCGCGGACGATGACGTCGCTGCCGTGTTCTACGCCGACCGAGACGCCGACGACATGGCTGTCGGCGAGAAACCGAGCCATGAGCGGCTCGACGTCCGCGAGGCGCGGCGCGGCCGACGTGAGCGCCGCCGCCAGCGCGCCGATCACGATCGCCGAGGTCAGAACAGGCCCGGTCGTCCGCATGGATCCGTCTCAGTTGGCAGGGGCTGGCGTAGAGAGTCTATCGCGCCAACGACCCGAGGTCGTAAGCGCGAGAAGACGACGCCCGCACGCCAGTAAGTGATCGCGGCACATTGGGAGGTCTTACACAATTCGAGACACCATTCGGGTTTCGGGCTGTGCCGCTCGCCCATAAACCATTGTCCGAGTGGTTGAAGGAGCACGCTTGGAAATTGCTCTGACGGTCCGCGATGGCGTGCTACGGATTTCGATTACCGTTGCAGATCCAGAGGCTTAGCAGGGCTCGCGTCACGCCGCTCGAGCGCCGTAAACCTCGATAGATCTCGCCAAATCGACGGAGTCACGTCACGGTTACGTCACAGTCCTTCCGCGGGCGTAAAATGTCAGGTATGCTCCGCCGCGCACGAGTCGTGACCTGGAACGGCAAGGACGTTCCCCCTGAACTCCGGGAGCTGCCCGCGGGCCGTTATGTCGTCGAGGCGGTCGACGACGAGGCGCCAGCACTGTCGCCCGACGAAGAGGCGGGTATCGAAGCGGCGCTCGAGTCGTACCGCCAGGGCCGCGTCGTCGACGCCAAGCGCGCCCGCGAGATCATCGACGCAGCCCTTGGGCGTTGAAGGTCACCTACACGGAAGAGGCGATCGCCGACATCGTCGAGGCAATCACTTACCTTAACGAGCGCAATCCGACCGCCGCTGCAAAACTCGATGCGGATATCACGCGCTGCATCGAACGGCTGGCGGCGCAGGAGTTCGACGGACCCGTTTCACGGCTTCGGTCCGGCGCCGTCGTGCAGAGTTGGGCCGTCCCGCCGTTCCGGATCTATTACCAGCGCCATCCTGCCGAGTTGCTGATAGTGCGCGTGTACCACCAGACGCGCCGACCCATCACACGATAATCGATCAAGCCAAGGCCGCTCCGATGTCTCTTCCAACGGCGGCCCCGTTCTCTGCAATCGACTGCCTACCGCGGTGTCTCCCAGGCACAACGTCGAGACGTCCTCGCCAGTTGAATTCATCGCATGAGCGCTTGCGCGCGGTTTTGCCGCCTATAGAAAGTGGAGGAACACATATGACACCCATCAAGCGACCCTAACGAACATTGCCCGGCCGATGACCGCGAGTCGTGGCCGCCGACGCCCTCATCATTGTCGAGCAGCTCCGAACCAAGCGGATGGGCTTTGACTGCAAAATGCGTTCGATCAGTCCTATCACAATCCAAATCTTCAGTTAGGCTCACTCGCCCTTCGCCAGTAGCTACAGGGTCCGGAGATACGCCAGCAGCGCTGCTTCCTCGTCAGGGGTGAACGGGCGATCCCGATTGATGCCGTCCGTACTGATCACGCCGAATCCCGGCGCCGCAGGCGTCGTCGCGATGCGGTTCTGCTGCGCGAAGAAGGCACGGTATTGTTGGAGCACGTCCTCGAGCGTCTTCGCGCCGTTGTTGATGAAATAGGGCGCCGTCCGGCTGATGCCGCGGAGGTTTGGCACGTCGAACTTTTGAAACTCGAAATTGTCACCGATGAGCAACAGCCGGCCGGGGTCGGAGCTGCTTCGACGGATCGCGGCCCCGTTGGGCAAGGTGATCTCGTATGTCCGGACCTTGTTGACGACATTGGGCGAGCATGGCAGCCAGGGTTCCTCCGGGAAGCCAGCAGGAGGTGGAAGCGGACGGGGACAGGACGTGCGCACGTCGTGGTAACGGTTGAACGCGATTCCCGGAATCGATTGGGGCAACGACGTCGTGGTGGACGGATGTTCCGGATTGCCATGGCAGTGCGCGCACGAACGTTCGAAGACAGCCTTGCCCTGACGCTCGAGCCGATTCAGTCCACGATCGGGGTCCGGCAGCGGCGAGGTTCCGGCCGCCATCGCTGTTGCAAGCCGTGCAACCCGAGGTGACGAGAACAGGCTGTTCTGGAACGCCGCAAGGTCGTCGAGAGTGTTCATATCCGGCAACACTGCAACCTGCGCGTGATCGACAAACGCTCCGAGCGCCTGCTCCTGGAGAGTATCTTTTCGTGCGTCGAGCTGATACCCGCCGCGTCGATTCGGCGACGCCACGATCCATTCGGGAAGGACGCCGTCGGGGCCCGTGATCGCCACATCGAGAACACTCGGCACCGAACGCCAGATATCGACGGACGTCTCGTCGGTGAGCGGTGCGGTGGCCGGGTTACCCACGGGGCTGACGAGTCGAACGTTGCTCGGCAACGGGAGCGTAATGCGAACGAGGCCGTCCTGCGTAAGAGTCGTATAGTCGTTCGCGCTCTCGCCGTTCACGCGGAAGTCATCCGCGTCGATAGGCCGGAACAACGGATCGTCGGCTTGTGGATCGACGAGGCGCTTCTTCTGGAGCGTCCGCAGCCGCGCGAACGCGTGCGCGGGGGTCAACTGAAAGGCATCCTCGGCCACGTGACACGTGGAGCAGGCGCGGCCGTTCCCGCCAAGGCCCGTGAGGGTCTCGTCAAAGAAGATGGCCTCCCCACGGGCCAGTACCTGGCTTTCATCACCCACGGCAACACGTGCCACGCCGGTCGCGGCGCCGGCGATGACGAGGCATAGGGTGAGACCCTTGAAGACGTACGTCGGCATTCTTTCACCCAGCTTTCTGCGCAGGCACGACCTCACCGAGGGGCCCGCTTCTTCAATAGGCGGAAACGGGCCTCGGAAACGGACATGGCCCGCGGGCGTAGAATCTTCGACGCACGCAGTCCCGGTATGACACCTCATCCAATCACCGCGCTGCTCCACGCCTGGAGCGGGGGCGATGAAGACGCACTCGCGATCGTGACGCCACTGGTGCACGCGGAATTGCGCCAGATGGCCCGCCGGCACTTGAGGGGCGAACCAGTCGCTCATTCGCTGCAGGTCACCGGCCTGGTCAACGAGTGCTATCTCCGTCTGGTCGATCTGCAACGTGTGCGTTGGAACGACCGCGCGCACTTTCTGGGCTGGTCTTCGCGGCTGATGCGCCGGATCCTGGTCGACTTCGCGCGTGAGCGGCAGGCTGCCAAACGCGGCGCCGGTGTCCAACACGTCACGCTCGACGAGCAGCACGTGGCGCAAGTGACAGAGCGCGACCTCGTGGCGCTGGACGATGCGTTGAGTGCGCTCGCCCGGATCGACGAACGCAAGAGCCAGGTCGTCGAGCTGCGCTTCTTTGGAGGACTGAGCACGGAGGAAGTCGCCGAGGCCCTGAACGTGTCCACCAAGACCGTGCTTCGCGACTGGCAGCTCGCGAAGATGTGGCTGTTTAGAGAACTCAGTGGCCGCCCGCATTCGGCTGTGGTCGAACTGCAATGAGTGACGAGGCGTCTTCTGGTGCCGAGCGATGGAGGCAGATCGAGGACATCTGCTGGAATGTGCTCAATCGGCCCGCCCACGAACGTGCCTCTCTCGTGGAAGAGGCCTGCGTCGGCGACCCGGACCTGCGGGGCGAGGTCGAATCGCTGCTCGCGGTCCAGTCGGCTGTCCCGACCTTTCTCGAGACGCCAGCGGGGGAAATCGCTGCCGATCTGCTGGCGACGGACAATAACCTTACCGGCCGTCGTCTCGGGCCGTATGTGATCGGCGAGTGGGTCGGCTCCGGTGGCATGGGCGACGTCTACCGCGGGCGCGACGAACACCTCGCCCGCGACGTCGCACTGAAGATCCTGCCGGGCGTCTTTGCCGAGAACGGCGACCGTTCAGCGCGCCTCATGACCGAAGCACAGGTCGTGGCGTCACTCAATCACCCGAACATCGCGGCCATTTACGGCTTCGAGAAGACCGAAGGGGTGCGGGCGCTCGTCCTCGAGTTCGTCGACGGCGTCACACTCGCCGATCGCCTTGCTGAAGGTCCAGTTCCCATCGATGAGGCCCTGCCGATCGCGAGACAGATTGCCGAGGGACTGGAGGCGGCGCACGAATGCGGGATCGTGCATCGCGACATCAAACCGTCCAACATCATCGTGCGCACCGACGGGACGGTGAAGCTGCTCGACTTCGGCCTGGCGACGGCCTTCCGCGACGTCGCGACATCGGGTGGCGCGCATGGCGGCCTGATGGGGACACCCGGCTATGCCAGTCCCGAGCAACTCAAAGGCCGAACGGCGGATCGGCGCACCGACATCTGGGCGTTCGGCGCAGTGCTCTACGAGCTGCTGTCCGGACACCGCGCGTTTGCCGGCGACACAACCTCCGACATCGTGAATGCGGTGCTGCAACAGCGGATCGACTGGTCGGTGCTTCCGGCAACAACTCCTGTGCCCGTGCGCGGATTGCTCACCCGCTGCCTGGAGCGGGACGTCCGGCAACGCCTGCGCGACATCGGTGAGGCGCGCATCGCGCTCGAGCACGTCTCGAGAACAGCTGACGGCGAGACGCCGTCGCTCGCAAAGACTGCTGGCGCAACGGCGCGACAGTCGCGACGCGTGCCGCTATTGATCGTCACTGTGAGTGGGATCGCCATGGCCGCGGCGGCCGCCGCATGGTCGTTGCGCCCCGCTCCAGCTGCTGCACCGGCCGTCGCGCGATTCACGCACAGCCTGCCGGCAGGACAGTCGATCACGCTGCCTGCGACTCGTCATGTCGTGGCGGTCTCGAATGACGGTCGGCAGATTGTCTACGTCACGGATGCTGGCCTGCAGCTCCGCTCGATGTCGAGCCTCGACGTGCGGACCATTCGTGGCACGGAAGCCCTCGGCGCGGTGACGACACCAGTCTTTTCTCCGGCGGGTGATGCCATCGCGTTTTGGACCCCTCTCGATCGGACCATCAAGCGGGTTCCGGTCGCCGGTGGCGAAGCCGTGTCGATTGTTGCGGCAGACGACCCGTACGGCATGAGCTGGGACGGCGATCATCTTTTGTTCGGCCAGGGAGCCAAGGGCATCGTGCGCGTGCGAGCCGACGGCGGGGTGCCGGAGGTGCTGGCCAGCGTAGGATCCAATGAAGAAGCCCACGGCCCGCAGCTGCTGCCTGGCGGTGCTCACATTCTGTTCACGGTCGCGACGGGCACGGGAGCCGATCGCTGGGACACCGCGAACATCGTCGTGCAGGCGCTCTCGTCGGGGAAACGAACGGTTGTGATCGCCGGCGGCACTGACGCCCGATACGTCCCAACCGGTCACCTTGTGTACGGGCGCAGCGACACGCGCTTCGGCAATGGCACCCTCTTCGCGGTGCCCTTTGACACTGCGCAGATGGCGATCACGGGACCTGCGCTGCCCGTCATCGACGGTATCAGGACTTCGGGGAGCCGAATGTCCGGCGCATTGCAGTTCGCCTTGTCTGCGAGCGGCACGCTCGTCTACCTTCCGGGCTCACGGGTCGGACCCGAATATGGCAAGCAGCAGCTGGTCTTGGCCGATCGCTCCGGAAGAACCGAGCCGCTCCCGACGGCGCCGAGCGACTTTCGCGCGATACGGGTGTCACCGGACGGCGCGCGAATCGCGACGGAGGTGGGGACCGCTGACGACGCGAACATCTACATCTCGGACACTGCGGCCGCGGCGCTGCTGCGCCGGCTCACGTTTGGCGGGCGCAACCGCTGTCCGGTGTGGAGCGCCGACGGCAAGCTGATCGCGTTTCAGTCCGACCGTGACGGCGATCGGGCCATCTTCGCGCAGGCGGCAGATGGCTCGGGCGCCGCGGAGCGATTGACGAAGCCCGGTGTCGGCGAATCGCACACACCTGAATCCTGGTCGCCAGACGGACGCACGCTGCTGTTCAGCGTCACCACACCATCGATTGGATCGCTCGCCACGCTGTCGATGGACAACCGGGGCGTCACGGTCTTCAGTGATGTCACCTCGGTGATACCGATGAACGCGCGTTTCTCACCGGATGGCCAGTGGGTCGCCTACGCGCGCGCCGATCGCGGCACGTCGTCGACGATCTTCGTGGAGCCATTCCCCTCCACCGGCGCCAAGTATCAGCTCGTTGTGCAGGGCCCCCCGAGCACGGCCCACAAGCCGGTATGGGCACCCGACGGTCGAGAACTGCTGTACGTGCCGCGCCTCGGCGGTTTCGAGGCGGTCAGCGTGACGATGCGACCGGCGTTTGCGTTTGGTTACGCGGTTCCGGTGCCCAGGAAATTCAATCCCGGAGCACCCCCCGTTCGCGCACTCTACGACATCACGCCGGACGGTCGATTCGTCGGGGTCGTGCCCGTCGGCGACTCCGCCGCGATTTACTCTGCGCCAAAGATCGAGGTCGTGCTCAACTGGTTCGAGGAGCTCAAACGGCTCGTCCCGCTGAAGTAGAACGTTCCACGCGCACGGACTTGTCCGATTTCCGGTCCCGATTCCGCCTTTATGAGTGAGAACCGAGGGGATCGATGACACCTGTCAAATGCGGACTGGTCGCGGCGGTGCTGGCTGTCGCGGGCCTGAGCGTGATGGCGCAGTCGGCGCCAGTCCTGGACGTGACCGGTGGCCAAATCCGCGGCGAATATCTGCCGGGAGGCGGGGCCGTCTTCAGGGGCGTCCCTTACGCGCACCCTCCGACGGGTGACTTCCGCTGGAGGGCGCCCGCGCCGGTTGCCGCCTGGACCGGCGTGCGCGACGCCAGGGTCTTCGGCGCCATTTGCCCGCAGCAACCCAGTGTCACGCTTCCGAACGCGCCCGATCTCATCAGCGAGGATTGTCTCTCGCTGAATGTGTGGACTTCCGAATGGCCGGTCACCGAGGCTCGCCGGGCGGTGCTTCTTAGGATTCCGGGCGGTGGCAACATCAACGGTGGCACCTCCGAAGCACGGTACGACGGCCACACGATCGCGCGGCGCGGCATCGTCGTCGTCACGATCAACTATCGTCTCGGTTCGTTCGGTTTCTTCTCTCACCCGGCACTC
>DATLLF010000232.1:0-4249 GCA_035537955.1 Vicinamibacterales bacterium
GAAGTGCGAGCGTGCGCATCAGGGCCGACAACTCGCGGCGCGGGTTGTCCCACGCGGAGTAGGCCTTGCTGATCAGATGAAAGAGCCGATCGTGAATCTGCCAGCACGGCTTGCCGACGAGATCGGTGACCACGAACACCGCGGCCGGAATACCCTTGCGCTGAAGGATCGGGAACGCGTGCTCATAGTTGTCGCGGTAGCCGTCGTCGAAGGTCACCGCGGCGACGCGCTCGTGGAACGGCTCGCCGGAGGCGAGACGCTCGCCGATCTCGTCGAGCGTCGCGAAGCGGAAGTGCCGTCCGACGAGGTCGAGATGCCGCTCGAACATCTCCGCGCCGGTCAGCATGCTCGGCATCTCGTGGCGTGCGGTGGAGGCGAAGTCCTCGACCACGCGGTGATAGCCGAGGATCAGCGGCCGTCCCGGTCCACGCGCGAGCGCCTCGGCGATCCCCAGCTCGTGCGTCATCGAAATCGTCGAGGCCAGGGCACTCTTCACGTGAGTGCGCCAGCGATGGCTCCGTTTAGATTCCACGTGGCGCTCCAGGTGACCGCAGGGACAGGACCCGGCGTGCAAGGTGCGCCACGCCGCGGCGCGCCTCGACGGCGTGCCGCTGCACGGTGCCGCCGAGACGCACGGGAAACAGATCGGCGCGCTGAAGGCTGCGCGAGTCGCGGGCCCACAACGCTTTGTACGCCTCGGTGCCCCAGAGCATGTCGAACTCGGTGGCGCCCTCGTCGATGGCGGCGCGAATCGACAGCGCCATCAGCGCCAGGCCGACACTGTGTGCCGCCTGATCGGCGTCATAGCCGTGCTGATAGAAGTAGAACCGGCCCTGATAGATGAATCCGTACATCACGGCCGCGACCGACTCGCCAATCCGGAGGACGTACATCCTCAGCCAGCCGCGTTCGAGAGCCAGACGCGTGGCCTCTTCGTGAAATGCACGAACCGACGCCAGGCCGAACGCCGTGGAGCCGCCGCGATCCGCGTACCGTTTCGAGTGGAACGTGGCCAGCAGGTCGAGCATCTGCTGGCGTTCGCCGTGATCCGTGATCCGCTCGAAACGAGCGCCGAGACGTTCGAGCGCGCGCAGGCGCCGGCGGACGTTGGCGCGATGTGAGGCGCCCAGCGTGCCCAGCAGCGAGTCGAAGGTATGGCCCGACAGGTTGATGATGGGGCACTGTCCGTCCTCGGTGAAGGAGGACGTCCAGCCATCGTCGGCCATCCGATCGGCCAGCTGCGCGGCAAGCGATCCCTGCGGAAGATGCGTCAGACGGACGGCGAGCTGCTGCGACTCCAGGAATTGCGCGATCGATTCGACCGCCCTGGGCTCCGATCCGCGCCTGGCGATGATGTCGAGATAGTCCGAGCCGGCCTCACCGGTGCCCAGGAACTCCAGCCGGGAGAACCAGTACAGGGGCGCGCTCACCAGGCGGAACGGCGCGATGGCCAGCGTCGTGTCTCCATCCCGCACGACCAGCAGCCGCAGCGTGCCAGCGGTGCCGGCATGCGTCCACCACGAGTGCAGCCATTCCCACGTGAGAAACGGGTTGTCGGCGTCGCTCTCGCGAAGCAGCTCCTGCCACTCCGTGCGGAGTTCCTGGAAGCCCTGGGCGTCCTGGATGCAGTCGACGGTCACGCCGCCCTCCTCCGTGTGAGCGTCTGCATCTGACGCGCGATGTGATCGACGTGCCGGGGTTTCAGATCCTGGTGAATCGGAAGCTCGAGGACGTGACGCCGCATGAAACGCGCGTCGGGTCCCATTTCATGCCCGCCAGGCTCACAGCTCTCGTTCCAGAACTCGAGCGCATCGACGCCGCGCGATCGAAGGCGTTCGGCCGTGCCGTGCTTGTCGTGAACGAACACCGGGAAGAACAGCGGGCAGACGCCGTCAGGCATGGTCTCAAACACTGGAGTGGCCGCGCCGTCGAGCTGCTGGGCAAGACGGCGATAGTTCTCCATGCGGACGCGCCGGATAGCTGCGTAGTCGAACCGCGACAGCAGGCGCTGCGACAGGGGCGACATCGCCAGATCGACCTCATCGAGGTTGAAGCCGATGTCGCCGACGTTGGCGCGACGGACGTCCAGTGCGCCGGCCGCGCGGCCGACGCCGCGCTTGACTGCCTGCAGCGCGGCGCCAACACCGTTGGCGCGGCCGCGGAGGCGCTGCACGAGCAGCTCCGCCGTGCGGCCGAGCACTGAGGCCGATCCGGCATCGCGCAGGCGCAGGCGTTCGAGCGACTCGAGGCGCGGCCCGTTCTGCACCAGCAGCGCGCCGTTTGGCAGCGGGAGCGTCTTGTAGAGACAGAAGACCGACCAGTCGCCGAAGCTGCCAAGCGACCGCCCGTCCGTATCGCTGAGCAGCGACAGCGCGCAGTCTTCCACGAGCAGCATGCCGCGGCGCCGGCAGAGATCGACGAGCTCCGTCATCGGCTGTGCCCAGCCGGCGTAATGAATCACGTACAGCAGATCAGGGTTGTGCGTCCGGCACGCCCGCTCGACGTCATCGGGATCGAGAGACATGTCGGAGCGCACGGGGCAGTAGCGGAGCGTCACGCCGGCCGCACGCATGGCCATGATCTCGTTGCCGCTGTTGTAATCGGGCGCTAGTACGCGGAGCCCAGGATTGGTGCCGAGCAGCGCGCGAAACAGGTGGTAGATCGCATTGCGCGCGCGATAGAACGGCACCTGGTGCGGAGCGGTGAACGGAAAACATTCCATCGTCCGCGCGCCGCCACGAACGAGGTCAGTGGCCGACAGCCCCTGGTAGGTCGGGACGAAGGTTCCAATCACGCTCGCCATCGCTTCAACTCCGGCACCACCTGAAACTTCAGGGAATGCAAAAGCCGGGCTCGCGTGGTGCCCGCAAAGACGAATAGCCAGTCGTGCGCCCGGCTGGTGGACGTCCATTCGAGCTTCCACGGCTCGGCATCGCCAAGGAAATCCACTTCGCGGAGCCCTTCGGTATACGCCGACTGAATGGCAAAGAATGTCAGGAGCTTGAATGGCGAACAGGTCGCGAACTCGGGGTCGTAGCCGGTCTTGAACAGGAAGAGCCGCTCGTTGAAGACCGCGCCGAACGACGTCGCGATGCGGCGGCCGCCGACGGTCAGGAACATCAGCCGAAGCCAGCCGTGCTTCTCAGCCCGGTCCGCAAGCCGTGTGTAGAAGTGGTGCACCGCCGGATCCGACAGGATCGACGTCCGCGATTCGTCTTTCCATCCCGAGGCTTCAAGACGCACGGAGTCGTCGCGCGCGGCGGCGTCGGGCCTCGTGATGATCTCGAGCTGTGCGTCGCCAAGATTCGCGAGACGCCCCAGGCGGTTGCGCAGGTTCGAACGGAACTTCGCGGGCAGCGATGCGTGATAGCTGTCCCAGGTTCCGGTCAGCGTCAGGTAAGGCGATACATCGCCGCGCCAGGTACCGGTCGCACATCCGCCGCGACGCGCGAGATCGGCCACGGCCGCCAGCGTGGGGGAGTCGTTCGTCAGACGGCTCAGTTGCAGCAGGTCCCATCGGTCGGATGAGTCCTGGAGCGCCGTCCAGATTCCCGCATACGCCTCCTGCGCTGGTCCCGCGAGGATCCAGTCCGCCCGCGGAGTGTGGTCGTTCTGGAGGACATCGAGCCTCCTGACCGGCAGGCCGAACATCTGGACCTGCTCGAGCATCAGCGGCGCGATGCCGATGATTGCCGTCCCGCGCCGCACGACGATGATGTGCAGCTGACGGCCGGCACCGAAACACTCCCACCAGGTGTGGAACCACTCGTGACGCAGGAACGGATGGTGCGCCTGTGCGCGCACGACCGCGTCGTTCCACTCTCGTTCGAGCGCAGCGAATTCTCCCTCTCCGGTGACGACCTGTGTCGTGACGGCCGGTGGGGCCTCGACAGCGTGGCGGCCGGTGGCTGCTCCAATCATGCGGCCATCGACCTCCGCGGCTGCTTTTGCGCCAGCAGTTCCGCGTACAGATCCTGGGTGGCGGTCACCATTCGCTCGACTGAGAACTGCTCGCTGATCACTCGTCGCGCCGCGATCCCAAGCCGCCGCGCGAGGGCAGGATCGTCCAGCAGCTGCGACACGGAAGCTACGATCGCGCCCGTATCGCCCGGTGGTACGAGCAGTCCCGTTTCGCCGTCGATGAGCGCTTCAGGCGTGCCGCCCACACGCGTGGCGACAACGGGCGCGCCGGCGGCCATCGACTCGAGCAGCACGTTCGACAGGGCCTCGTTCAGCGACGGCATGACCG
>DATLLF010000233.1:0-29796 GCA_035537955.1 Vicinamibacterales bacterium
GCCCAGTCCTGCAGAACAAGACGTTCTTCTTCGCCAGCTACGAAGGACTGCGGCAGAACACGGGCCTGTCGTTTACCGAGGCGGTGCCGAGCGACGAGGCGCGCCGCCGGATCCTGGCAGGCGAGCCAATCGGGAGCGGCCAGGGCCAGAGCGCCGCGCGCACGCAGGCCGTGGCCCCGTTGCTAAATGGCTTCCCTGTGGGCACGGTTTCGACCGACAACCCGCTGGTTGCGCTCGCCACGAACACGACCACCGCGGACCAGCGTGAGGACAGCATGTCGCTGCGCGTCGATCACCGCTTCAACGACAAGCACTCGTTCTACGCACGCTACCTGTTCAGCGATGGTGATGTGGACACGCCCGACCGCACCGCGACCGCGCGCCGCGTCCTCGCCAAGCAGCGGCCGCAGAACCTCGTCGGCAACTTCCAGAGCCTCATCGGGACGAACACCGTGAACGAGTTCAAGGTGGGGCTCAACCTGCCGCAGGCCAGCGCGACCGCGTTCGGCCCCCCTGGCTACGACCCGACCGGCGTGTCGCTGTCCGGCGCGTTCACGTCGTCATCGATCGACGCGCGGGGCACCACCGGCATCGCCCGCAGCGGTCTCCTGATCCGCGCCAGCAGCGCGTCCTCGACCATCGGCTCGAAGTTCGATCCACGGTCGCTCTCGTTCTCCGACGCCGCGACGCTGACGCGGGGCCCGCACACTTTCAAGGGCGGGTTTGAATACCGGAGCATCTCGTCGAAGTTCCAGTTCCTGGGCAGCAACGAGCTGTCCTACAACAGCATCACCGACTTCATCGACAACCGCCTGAACCAGTTCGCGCTGACCGCCGACTCGCCGTTCTTCGAGCCGCAGCAGTTCTACCTGATCGGGTTCATGCAGGATTCTTGGCGCGCCGGCGATCGGCTCACCCTCGAACTGGGCCTCCGCTACGACTACTACTCGGTCGTGAAGGAGAAGGACAATCGCGCCAAACCGTTCTTCGTCGAGGAGAACGACTTCGGCGACGTCGGCAACGGCTTCTACGACGCCGACAAGAACAACTTCTCGCCTCGTGTCTCTGCCGCCTACCAGCTCACCGACCGCGCGGTGCTGCGGGCCGGGTTCGGTCTCTACTACGGCCCAGGTCAGTTCGAAGACCGCATCCAGCCGATCGAGAACTTCATCGACCGCAGCCGCGTCCAGGCCTCGGACGTGCCCGCCAACACGCTGGCCTATCCCGTGGATCCCGCGACCATTCGCAGCCTGTTGTCGATTCGCGGCTACACCCACGACTACCCGAACGAGTACAACATGCAGTACGGGACCAGCCTGTCGCAGGAACTGCCGGGGGACTTCAACTTGACGGTCGGCTACACGGGCAGCAAGGGTTACGACATGTTCCTCCGTGGCGTCGGCAACGTGCTCGACCCGGTTACGCGCGTCCGGCTGGTGCCAAGTTATGGGCAAGTCGACTTCAAGACGGGGGGATGCCTCGAAGGCGTCGACCTGGGTATCTATCCGACGGCCGGCTGTGGCCGCGCGAAGTACGACGCCCTGCAAATCAGCCTCACGCGTCGCTTCCGTTCCGGCTTCAGCGGTGGGTTGCAGTACCAGTACTCGGTCAACAAGGGCACGACCCAGGGCTCGAACGAAGCAGGGACGGCGCAGAACACGTTCGACTTCGAGACCGAGTACGGCACCAATCCGCAGGACATCCCGCACACTTTCAACGGCTCGGTCGTCTACCTCTTCCCCGGTGAGGGCTTGTGGTCGGGTGGGTGGCGAATCGGCGGCATCGTGAACGCACGGAGCGGAGTACCGATCAACGTCACCATCGCGCGGCCCGACAACATCACCGTGAACGGTGTCACCGTCACCAACATCCCTGGTGGCAACAGCCGCGGCACGCAGCGGCCCGATCTGGTGCCGGGCGTGGATCCCTACATCGAAGACGGCGGCGTTCGCTGGCTCAACCCGGCCGCGTTCGCCACGCCGCAACCCGGCACGTTCGGCAACCTGCCCCGCACCTACCTGCGCGGGCCAACCTTCGCGCAGTTCGACCTGATGGCGAGCAAGGACTTCCGGTTCGGCAACCAGGGCTTCCAGTTCCGGTTCGAGATGTTCAATTTGCTGAACCGCTTGAACTATGAAAACCCGGCAACCAGCCTGCCCAACGGCGCGCCTGGCGTGCCATTCACCGACGCGCAGGCCGGCACGTTCGCTACATGCTGGGCCCGCTGAACCGCACCGTCGGTCTCGGTACCGCGCGGCAGACGCAGCTCTCGCTCCGATACACCTTCTAGGCGGCGCGGCATTCCGCCGGAAGTGCAGACGCCCACGGTTCCTCGCCGTGGGCGTCGTTTCTTTTCACCCACCCGCGGAGATGTAACAGGAATGTAACAAATCTATGACAGAATGCCGCGGTGCGATTTCGTCTGATTCCCAGGGAAGAGAAGTTCTTTGAGGATTTCGCGGCTCTGGCCGACCGGATCGTCTCGGGGGCCACGCTGCTCGAGCGGATGCTGGCGTCCGACCCTCCGAATTGGGACACCGCCCTTCAGATCAAGCAGATCGAGAACGAGTGTGACGCGCTCACGCACAACGTGATCCAGCGCCTCAACTCCACCTTCGTCACCCCCATCGACCGCGAGGACATTCACGCCCTCGCCACCTCGCTCGACGACGTGATGGACGCCATCGACGCAGCCGCCGGCGTGCTTCGGCGCTACCGGATGGCGTCGCTCCGTTACGGCGCGCGCGAGCTGGCCTCGCTCACCTGGCAGGCCTGCATGCAGATGAAGGTGGCGGTCGAGGCGCTGGAGCGGCGCGTGGGCGTCCACGAACGGGCCGTGGAGGTGAACCGCATCGAGAATGCGGCCGACGACGTGCACGACGAAGCGCTGCGGCGTCTGTTCGAGGAGGAGCGTGACGCGATCACGCTGATCAAGTGGAAGGAAGTCCTCGACCTGATGGAAGAAGCCACCGACCGCTGCGAGGACGTGGCCAACGCCCTCGAAAGCGTTGTCGTCAAGCACGGGTGACCTGACGCCGTGGAGTTCGTGCTCGTCGTCCTCGTCATCGTTGTCGCACTCGTCTTCGATTACATCAACGGCTTCCACGACGCGGCCAACTCGATCGCGACGGTGGTATCCACTCGCGTGCTCAAGCCCGGGCAAGCAGTGATCTGGGCCGCGTTCTTCAACTTCGCGGCCGCCTTCGGGTTCGGCACCGCGGTCGCCAGTACGGTCGGCGCCGGCATGATCGACATCAAGATCGTCACCTTCGCCGTCATCCTCGCCGGCCTGGTCGGGGCGATCACCTGGGATCTCATCACCTGGTACTTCGGGCTGCCCACCAGCTCGTCGCACGCGCTGATTGGCGGGTACGCGGGCGCCGCCGTCGCGCGAGTGGGGCCCTCGGCCATCATCGCCGGCGGCTGGACCAAGACCTTGATCTTCATCGTCCTGGCGCCCGGCATCGGGCTGGTGCTCGGCCTCACCTTCATGACGGCCATCTTCTGGCTGTTCCGGGGCTTCGCGCCGTCGCGCGTGGACCGCTGGTTCCGGCGCCTGCAGCTGGTCTCCGCCGCCCTCTATAGCCTCGGCCACGGCGCCAACGACGCGCAGAAGACGATGGGCATCATCGCCGGTGCGCTGTTCGCGGGTGGCCTCATCCGCGAGTTCCGCATCGACTGGTGGGTAGTGCTGTCGGCGCACGCGGCGATCGCGCTCGGCACGCTGTCAGGCGGGTGGCGCATCATCCACACCATGGGACAGAAGATCACGCGCCTGCAGCCGGTCGGGGGCTTCGCCGCCGAAGCAGCGGGGGCCGTGTCGCTGTTCACCGCTACCGCGCTCGGTGTGCCCGTCAGCACCACGCACACGATCACGGGGGCCATCGTCGGGGTGGGCGCCACGCGGCGGCTGTCCGCCGTGCGGTGGGGGATAGCCCGCCAGATTGTCTGGGCGTGGATCCTCACGATTCCGGCGTCGGCGATCATTGCCGCCGCCACCTTCTACGCCCTCTCGGCGTTGGGGATGCGGTAGAAATCAGCCTTCCCTTTTCTTTTTCTACTTCCTCAACGGTAATCGCACCGTGAACACCGCACCGCTCTGGGGCAGGTTGGCGGCCACGACCGTTCCTCCCATCACCTGCACGAGATGCTTGACGATCGCGAGGCCGAGCCCGGTGCCGCCGGGCCGCGCCCGCGACTTGTCCACTCGGTAGAAGCGCTCGAACACCCGCAGGAGATCCTGTTCCGGCAGGCCCGGACCGGTGTCGCTCACCGTGATCTCGAACTGTCCGCCCGAAAGGCGAGTGGTCAGCTCGATCCCGCCGTCTTCGGGCGTGTAGTTCACCGCGTTCTCGATAAGGTTGCGCAGGATGTCGTGAAGCTTCGCCGGGTCGGCGACCAGCATCCGGGCGTCGGCGGGAACTCCGACCTGCACGTGCTGGCGCTTCTCCTGGACGAGCGGATCCAGGTCGGCCACCACGCCGCCGGCGATGGCCTGGACGTCGCACGGCGCCAGTTCCACGGCCTCCTGGCCGGCATCGAGCCTCGCGAGTCGCAGCAGGTCCTTCACGAGCCGCTCCATGCGCGTCGCGTGGCGATGGATGATGTCCAGGAACCGCTCCCGCGCCTCCTCGTCCTCGGGATCGTCGAGCAAGGCCTCGGCGTAGCCCTTGATGGCGGTGAGCGGCGTGCGGAGTTCGTGCGAGACGTTGGCGACGAAATCGCGGCGGATCTGATCGGCCGACTTCAGGTCCGTGATGTCGTGCAGCACGAGCACGGCGCCGCGCCCTTCGGCCACGACGGGCGCGACGTGGGCCACCAGCGTGCGGCTGCGGTCCAGTGCCAGGTTCAGCTCGAGGCTCTCGGCATCGTGGCCGCCCAGCGTCCGCCCGATCTGTTCGGCGATGCCGGGGTGGCGGAGCGCCTCCAGGTACGGGCGGCCGGTGGCCTCACGATCCAGCTTCAGCAGGCGGCGGGCGGCTTCGTTGACCAGCTGCAGGCGGCCCTGCCCATCCACCACCAGCACGCCTTCGACCATGCTGGCGAGGATGGCCTGCATACGTGCCCGGTCACGGGTGAGATCGTTGACCCGGCGTCCCAGCTCATGAACCGCCGCATCCATCGAGCGCGCGACCCGACCCAGATCGTCGTCGCCATAATCCGGGGAGGGCCGGCTCAGGTCGCCCAGCGCGTAGCGGCGGGCGACGGCCTCCATCGCGGCCGCGCGCGCCTCGCGGGCCGCCGTGCCACGCGCGATTCGGGCGGCCGCGATCACGACGGCGACCGCGGCCCCGATGAACGCGGCAATCAGGAGCTCGGACACGGCTCAGGTAGGGGGTGGATCGACGAGCTTGTAGCCGAACTGTTTGACCGTGGCGATGGCATCGGTGAGGAAGGGCAACTTCTCGCGCAGGCGTCGCACGTGCACGTCGACGGTTCGGGTGCCGCCGGTGTAGGAGTACCCCCACACGTCGGAGAGCAGCAGGTCTCGTGACAGCACGCGGCCGCGATGCTGCATCAGGTACTGGAGGAGCAGGAACTCCTTGGCCGTGAGCTTCACCTCCTCGCCGTCGGTCTTCACCAGGTGTCGATCCACGTCGACCGAGAGCGGGCCGTACTGGATGCGGTTGTCACTGGCCGTGGGGCGGTGAGCGCGGCGCAGCAGCGCCCGGATCCGCGCGATCACCTCGTTCGGACTGAACGGCTTCGTGATGTAGTCGTCGGCGCCAAGCTCGAGGCCAACGATGCGATCCGGCTCCTCGCCCTTGGCCGTCAGCATGATGATGGGCACCTGCGCGGTTGCCGCATCGGCGCGCAGCGCCCGGCACACCTGGAGCCCATCGAGACCCGGCAGCATCAGGTCGAGCAGGATGACATCGAACGGGTCGCGCCGGGCCCGCACGAGGACGTCGCGGCCCGAGGTCAGCAGCGTCGGCTCGAAGCCGGCCTTCTGCAGGTAGTGGACGAGCAGCTGTCCGATGTCCGGATCGTCCTCGACGATGAGTGCTCGTTGGGTGGGGGTCGCCGTCACCGGGAAGGCTCCATGGGCATCGGGTCAGGCCCCCGGCGCACGCCCACCAGTACCCAACCGGCCTCGCCGCGGCGGAACCGCACCAGGACCGGCTCGGCCCACGCGGGATGTGCCGACGAGCGCGCAGAGACGCGTGCCTCGACGAACGGCTGGTCGAGCAGGGCCGCCGGTGCCTTGGTGGACAGCGCGGTCAATTGCTGGCGAGCGCCCTGTGGCGTCGCGGCGCCGGTGTGGTTATCGAAGCGTGCCCACTGCACGTCGTAGGAATCGGCCGGGGACGCCCGTCCTGTGTCGGCGGCGATGTTCCGGAACGTGAGCGTGCCATCGCCGGCCAGCGCGAAGTCGACGAGCGGGTTCACGTGCGTCAGCCAGGCCAGGCCAATCTTGTCACGGCGGGCGGCGATGACCTCGGCCAGATAGGCCGCGGCTCCCTGGTCGGAGTATTCAGCACTCTCCACCGCGGCCCGGATCGCGTCGTTCGAGACCCCCATCACCCGCCGCGCCGCCCAGAAGAGATCGTCGGGCTGTGCGCTGTCGAACGCCGCGTTCGGATACTCGGGTCTCCAGGCCTCGGGCTGGAAGAACGCCGCCTCGATGTTGCCGAGGGACTTGAAGTCTGGATACTTCACCCTGATCCACGGACGCACCCACAGGCCGAGCGTGAGGGCCGTCATGACGGTGGGCCGCGCTTCCCAGATGTACTCGTTGCCAGCGCGCGGCTTCTGCGCGTAGATGCTGGCGCTGCCGAGCGTGGAGCCGAAGTCGATCAGGTGATGCCAGACGACGCGGCGTCCGCCTCGTTCCACGAGCGTGTCCAGGGAGTTCACGCTGCGCGAGTCGTCATGGTTCAGCCACGCCGAGAACACGCGCATGCCGCGCAGCTCGCGGCGGTGCTGGTGCAAGTGGATGTCGTTGGGATCGTCGGGCCGCGTGCCGAAATAACGGAACGGACCGAGCGGCCGGCCTTCGACCGCCTTGCTCGCAATCACCCGGAACGAGCCATCGTCGTTGCGGGCGCCCTGCATGAGCAGGCGATCGACGTCGCCATCGGTGAGCGCTCGCCGCTGTCCTCGAATGTCCCTGATGGTGGCCTTGGCGTCGATTTCGAGATTGTCGCGGCGGAGCGTCGCTAGGTGGTTCTCGGGCACGTGAAATCCAAGCGCCCAGAAGAGTTTGGTGGACACCATCTCGGCCCCGGTCGCCATCTCCGGGTTCGACGGCGGATCGAACTTGATGAACCAGATGGCCCCGGCAGAGTCGCGGATGGTGAATCCCGGCGTGATCCCGTCGCTCTTGCCGGAGATGACCGTCCACGGGCCCGCTGCCGGCCCGCTGGAGGTGTCGGGGCCGCGTCGGACCTCGTCCGCGGACAAGGCGCGTACGGCGGCGCGATTCGTAAACCAGCTGGAATCGGGTACTTCGTCGGCGGTGTTGACGTTGACCGCCCGCCGCGGTGTGCGATCGCCGGGCTTGAGGAACGTGTTCTCGAAGAAGTCGTACGGGTCGCTGATGTCCCAGTCCTTCACCTTGGAAGCGTCCTGGGTTTCGGGATCCACGGCGATCGGATCGTCCGGAAAATAGGTGGGCGCCTGTGCGCCCGCGCCGTCGCCTGCCACGAGGCCGGCGATCACGAGGGCGGCGACGAGGGCCAGACGCAAGGCAGCGGGGCGGAAGGTCATCGCGCTCCTCAAAATGCCGGGCTGAACTTGAAGAACAGTCGCGGTCCTTCGGGCCCGCCGAAGCCAGCGTCGATTCGCATAAAGATCCGGCGATCGGTATTGAACCGCAGGCCGAAGCCCCAGCCGGTCTTGAACTCGTCGAGGCGAATCTGCTCGAGCGTGGTGCCGACATCGCCGCCATCCCAGAAGAGCGCGAGGTCGAGACCCGAGAACGCTTCCCAGCGATACTCCCCGTTCAGCAGCACGTAGGTCGCGTCCCGGAACCGCAGCTCACGATAGCTGCGGACGGTGTGCGAGCCGCCGATGGTGGGCGAGAGGAAGAAGGCGACGCGCCCCCCCGCGTTGAGCGGATCGACGTGCGCGGCCGCGAAGCGCACGGCGAAGTTGCGCTTCTTGTCGAAGATCGGGAAGACGTGCATGACGTCGAGGTCCGTGCGCCGGTAGCTGAACTCTCTGGACGGGTCTTGGTCGCGGCCGGTGCCGATCTGAAACAGCACGCGGCCGCCTCCGCGCGGGTTGCCCGGCTGGTCGCGATAGTCGAAGTCGACAAAGCTGCGGTTGTAGACGAGGCGAGGCTGGCGCGCCAGCCCGGGCGCCTCTTCGTCGGTGAAGGACTCGCCGGTGGACGGGAACCGATCGTCCGTGCCGTCCTCGATGTCGGGCCGCAGGTAGCCGACATCCTCGCCAACCGACAGCCATCGGTACAGCCGGAAACGGGCGACGAGGTTGACGCCGAGGCCGAGGTATCGATAGTCGCTCCGGCTGGACGCCTGCGACTCGCCCAGCCCGAAGTAGTCCTCCTGCGTGTAGTCCCACCAGCGGGTGCCGCCATCGAGCTCCAGCCTGCCCCTGAGCAGCGCCGGCGCACGCACGTGGAAATCGAGAGATTTATACCCCTTCGCCGACATCGCGGCCGACAGGTCCACTTCGAAATCGTCGGTGCCCGGCATCGCGTGGCGGACACCGACACCCAACGCGAAGCCACTGCCGGTGGTGAAACCGCCGATCCTCGGGTAGATGCCGGTCAGCTCCTGTCCCAGGCGCTCGATGATGCGCTTCTCGTCCAGGTAGAGCAAGCCCCGCTCGATGGGGTTCGGGCGATAGGGCGCGAGCGAGCGGGCCCGCTCGGCCCGCTCCTGCTCCAGCAGCTCGGCGCGGGTCTGCTGGCCGAACGCGTTGGCTTGGGCCAGACAGACGAACACCGCGGCGAGGGCGAGCAGGCGAGCCATCGAGTCGTGCAAAATTCTATCGCAGCCGCTCAGTTGGGCGCGGTTGATCCCAGAGCGTGGATTACGTACGCTGCTCAACCATGCACTCTTTGATGCTGGCGTGTGTGCTCCTGGCCGCGGTCACCTCGCCGGTCCAGCTGCCCGGGGCGGCGCCCGCCAACCCGTTCGGCGATCCCACGCGAGCCAGCACGCCGCACCTCACCGTCGAATCGAGCATCAGTCATCCGACCGCGGCGCCTGGCACGCGCCTTACCGTGACGCTCGCCGTGACCCCGCGGCCGACGATGCACGTGTATGCGCCGGGGAAGCACGACTACCAGGTGGTGCAGCTCGTGCTCGATCCGCAGCCATGGGCGAAACTCGAGTCGACGAAATACCCGGCTTCGGAGAAGTACCATTTCGAGCCGTTGAACGAGACGGTGGAGGTGTACTCGAAAGCCTTCCGCCTGACGCGCGAGATGATCGTGCTCGATACGCCCGATGCCCGTCAGCTGCTCGCCGGACAGAAGAGCCTCACGGTGTCCGGTCGGCTCGAGTATCAGGCGTGCGACGACAAGGTGTGCTACTCGCCGTCAAAGGTCCCCGTCAGCTTCGTGGTCACGATCAAGTAGGTCCTGAGGTCTTGGGGTCCTGAGGTCCTGAGGTCCTGACCTACACATCCTTGATCCCGTGTCCGCGCAGGAGGAAATATCCGGCGACGAGCGCGAGCGTGATGCCGTTCACGGCGAGCATGGCGGGCGCGGATCCGACCTGCGTAATCAGCCAGCCGCTGGCCAGCCCGCCGAGCGGCGAGCCGCCGCGGAAGGCCACCATGTAGATGCTCACCACCCGGCCGCGCAGCTCCGGCGGGGCGATGAGCTGCACGAGTGAGGTGGTGAGCGAGAAGCACATCACCAGCAGCGCTCCCGTGAAGAACAGGATGCTCGTGCTCAGGCGGACGTCCGGGGAGAGCGCGAAGGCCGTCATCGCGGCGCCAAAGGCGGCGAGCAGTATCAGCAGCATGCGCCCCATGTGCTCGTGCCGGCCCAGCCAGGCCACCACCAGCGCGCCGCACACCGCGCCAATACCGGAAGTGGTCATCATCCGGGTATAGAGGCCGACGTCCTGCTGGAAGACGTCCTTGGCCACGACCGGGAGGAACGTGAGGAGCGGCAGGCCGAGGAAGGCGGCGATGAAGCCGACGAGCGTGATGGTCTTCAGGTTGGTCGAATCGCGCACGTAGCGCAGCCCGTCTTTCATCTGATCGACCAGGGGCATCGTCGCGGTGGGGGGAATGTGTACGTTCCGGAGCGACAGGATCGCGGCCATCACGAACAGAAACGAGAGGCCGTTCAGGCCGAAGCACATGACCATCCCGAAGGAGGCGAGCGCCGCGCCGGCCACGACCGGCCCGATGACGCGCGCGAGGTTGAACTGGATGGAGTTGAGCGCGATCGCGTTGGGCAGGTGTTCCTTGCCGACGAGCGTGGGCACCAGCGACTGATAGGCCGGCCCTCCGAACGCCTGGGCGCAGCCGGTGATGCACGAGAGCGCGATGATGTGCCAGATACGCACGGCCTCGACAAACACCAGGCCGGCGAGGGTGAAGGCGGTCGCCATCTGGACGACCTGGGAGACGAGCATCATGTGCCGGCGATCGCGGCGATCGGCGACCACGCCCCCGACGAGCGTGAGCAGCAGAATCGGGAGCTCCCCGACGAAACTGTCCAACCCGAGATAGAAGGCGGACTGCGAGCCGCTGAGCGTCACGATCAGCCAGGCTTGCGCGACCTTCTGCATCCACGTGCCGATGCTCGACGTGAGCGCGCCGCACCAGAGAAGCCGGAAATCCCGATAGGTGAGGGCCGCGGCGATGCGACGCGCGGCGGTGAGGAGGTGCGCCTGCAAACCCGATGATCTTAACGCATGCGGTCGAGGTGCCCTCGGAATAGGAACAATGTCCGTATGAAGCGCTCCGGTACAGCCGACCTTCCGCTCCATGGCGGGCGCGTTCCGTACTGGCTGGCCAGCCGCATGCAACGGCTCGGCACCGGCATCGTGGAGGGCGTGCTGCCGCAGCACGGCCGATCCGGAGTCCTCACGCGCCTGAGCGATCCCTTCTGGTTCCAGGCCCTCGGATCGGCGGTATTACTGGCATTCAGCGGTGGTGAGCGACTTCACCGCGAGCCGCATGCGGCCATCGTGGGGGAGCATGCGGGGACGATTACGAACCTAGTGGAGTGTATGGTCGATTCCTACAGGGGCCGTTCCGAAGGAACGGCCCGAAAACGCGCCCCGAGGTTGAAGCTGGTCACGATAGAAATCGTTGATACGCTCCATTAGTCGATCGCCGGGCGCGACCGGCCCAGGACGCGCTGCTCGCTCTGACGCGCACCGATCCAGAGCACACCCTGGCCGAGGCCCGCCGGCTCGTCCTGCCGTCGCATCACGACGTTCGCGCCGCTGACGTCGATCCGAGGCGGCTCGGCGCTGTCCTGGCACTCGCGCACGAGCGGGAGCTCGGCGACTTCGCGTCGCTTCTGCTGGTCGAGCAGCTGGGGCCGCGGACGCTGCAGTCGCTCGCGCTCATCGCGGAAGTGGTGCACGGTACGCCCACCCGATTCACCGATCCGGCGCGGTTCTCTTTCGCGCATGGCGGCAAGGACGGCCATCCATTCCCGGTGCCGCTCCAGGTTTACGACGAGTCTCTTGCGGTGCTGCGGCGGGCCCTCGATGCGGCGAAGATCGGCCATTCGGACAAGCTGGATGGTCTGCGGCGTCTCGACGCCTTCACGCGCGCCATCGAGCAGCGGCGCGTCCCCAACGCCGAGGTGGCGGCGGTCATCGCCCACGAGCGCGCGGTTTCGGCCGACTACGGCGGCCGGACGGTGTTCGACGATCTGCCGGGCCGGCCGCGCCGGTCAACCCGCACGGCCACCGCGCAATTACGCCTCTTCGAAGACCCTTGACATTCGCTTTTGTTTCGCTATGATCTCGAAAAAGAGAACAAAAGGCGAAACATATGACTGCCCTCGCATCCTCGGCTCCCCACAAGCTCCACGCCGTCCAGACCTTGCTTCGGGCCCGCAAGCTCGATCGGACACTCACCTCCGAGGGGCCGGCTCCTGGCGACGCCGTGGCGCCCTTTGCGATGGAGACGGTCAACCGCGGTCTGCGTGGTGGCCTGCCGCGCGGACAGATGTCGGAGCTGCACGGCCCCGTGTCTTCAGGACGCACGAGCCTGGGGTGGGCGGCGCTGGCTGCGGCCACGGCGCGCGGGGAATGGGTGGCGCTCATCGACACCTTCGATCGCTTCGATCCGGAGCCGGCCGCCGCGGCTGGCGTGGAGTTGTCGCGTCTGCTCTGGGTTCGGGGCCAGGCCGTATCCAGGACCAGCGGCGTCCTCGATCCCGCCTGGATCCCAGGCGAGCGGAGCGTGCAGGGGCCGGGCACGCTGCTCGAGCGGACGCTGGGCCGCGCGATCAAGGCCTTCAACCTGGTCGCACAGTCGGGCGTGTGCACGATGGTGGTGCTGGATCTCATCGATGCGCCCCCACAGGCGCTCACGCGGATACCACGGTCCACGTGGCTGCGGTTGCAGCGGGTCGTCGAGGGGACAGAGGTTGCCCTGCTGCTCCTGGCGGCGACGCCGATCGCACGAAGCGCGGGAGGTCTGTCGATCGCGACGGGAGCGGGGAGCGCGATCACGTCGGAAGCGACGGCGAGCGCCGTCCTCGACTCCCGGTTACCGATTGCCGACTCCCGGTTGCCGGTTGCCGACTCCCAGTTGCCGGTTGCCGACTCCCAGTTGCCGGTTGCCGGCTGCCGGTTGCCGGTTACTGACTCCCGGTTGCCGGTTACCGGTTCGCACACCCGGATCCGATGGAAAGGGGCGCACGATCGCACGCGGCGGCTGGGCGGGTTCTCGACGGGCGTGCGGGCGACCTCGCCGCGCGGCTACGTGGGCGAGCTGCCGCTCGCCATCGGCTGACGCCGTCCATCTCAGGAGCCGGTCGTGTTTGCGGTCTTGCGCGCGTCTCCCTCGACGCCTCTCGACGCATTGGTCGAGGTGGCACAGGCCTTCACGCCTCGCCTCCAGGTGTTGGGACCGTTCGTCCTGCTGGATGTCGGTGGCCTCTCGGCCCTGTTCGGCACGCCCGAGGAGTTGGGTGATGCCATCCACCAGGCGTGCCCGGCGTGTCGTGCCGTGGCGCTGGCGTCCACGGCGGCGGCGGCATTGCTGCTCGCCTGCGGCCGGGAAGGGCTGACGGTACTGGAACCGGCCGCGCAGCAGGCAGCGCTCGCCGCGCTCCCCATCGACGTGCTGATCGAGGTGACGCAGGCCCGGTTGTCGGTCACGGTCCCGGTCGTGCCGATCTCGATCCCGCCAGGGCTGGCCTCGTTTCAGTCGAGCACTCCGGCGCTGTCCCCCGCGGTGGGATGGCGGCATCCGCGGGACACGCATCAGGCGCACCACACCCGCCGCCCGCGCCCGCCCGCGGCGGCCGCTCCCAGCCAGATGCGTCAGGCCCTGATGACGCTGCAACAGTGCGGGGTTACGTTGCGGCGGTGGGGCATTCTGCGCCTGGGAGCGCTGGCCGCGCTGCCGCGTCCCGACGTGCACGCGCGACTGGGCGAACTGGGTGTGGGCTGGCAGCGTCTCGCGTGCGGCGAAGACGAGGAGCCGCTGGTGCCGTGGCTGGTCGAGCCGATCTTCGAGGAGCTGCTTGAACTGGACTGGCCCATCGAAGGGTTCGAGCCGCTGGCCTTTGTGCTGGCCCGGGTGCTCGAACCGCTCTCGGGACGGCTCGAGCGCGCCGATCGCGGGGCGGTGGCCATCCGGACGGCGCTGCACCTCACGAACAAGCAGGTGCACGTGCGGGTGATTCCGCTGCCGGCGCCGATGCGAGATCCGAAGACGCTGCGAACCCTGGTGCTGCTGGATCTCGAGTCGCATCCCCCCACCGCGCCGATCGATCGCGTGCAGGTGCGCCTGGAACCCACTCCCGGGCGCGTGCTGCAGTGGACGCTGTTCGATCGCGCCCAGCCCGCACCCGAGCAGGTGGCCACGCTGATGGCGCGGCTCACCGCGCTGATGGGCGAGGGACGCGCCGGGTCGCCGGCGCTCGTCGACTCCTGGCGTCCGGGGGGGTTCGCCATGGAGGCGTTTGCCCCGGCGCCAGCCGGCGTGGCCCGGCCTGGCGACGCGGCGCGCACCGCGTGGGACCGCTCCCTGGCCGTCGACGCTCCGCCGGCGCAGACGTCGCTCCCGCTGGCGTTCCGCCGCTTTCGTCTGCCCATTTCCGTGCGTGTCCGCGTCGACGATGGCCGGCCGACGCGGCTGACGACGGATCGTCGCGGGGTCACCGGTGGCGCGATCGTGCAGGCTGCGGGTCCCTGGCGCTCGTCGGGGGCGTGGTGGGTGACAGCCGCAGATCGGGAGTCGGGAGTGGGAAGTCGGGAGTCGGAAAAGCGAGACGCAGCGGGACTGAAGCAGCGGGAGGGATTACCGGATGTCGAATCCGGCAATCCGGCAATCAGCCGACTCCCGACTGCCGGTTCCCGGCTCCCGTCGAGATCGCGGCCGTGGGATCGCGACGAATGGGACATCGCGATGGCGGATGGCACGGTCTACCGGCTGTTCGTCGAGCGCGAGGTGGGGCAGTGGTACTTGGAGGGCGTGTTTGACTGAAGCACGAAGGGCTCGAAGGAGCCACGAAGAAGACGACAAGCTTCGTGATCGTCGTGTCCTCCTTCGTGATCTTTGTGTCTTCCTTCGTGATCTTCGTGACCTCCTTCGTGATCTTCGTGATGTCCTTCGTGACCTTCGTGATGTACATCGAGCTGCACGCGGCTTCCGCGTTCTCGTTCCTCCGTGGCGCCTCATTGCCCGAAACGCTCGTCGAGCGCGCGGCGGCGCTCGGCTACCCGGCGCTGGCCCTGCTGGATCAGGACGGTGTATACGGCGCCCCCCGTTTTCACAAGGCCGCACGCAGTGCCGGCCTTCGGCCGCTGATTGGCGCCGAGTTGACGATCGAGACCCACCGGGAACCGGGGAAGCGGCAACCGGGAGCCGGCAGTCGGCAGCCGGCAGCCGATCACCAGATAGATCACCAGATAGATCACCAGGTAGATCGTCAGATAGATCATCAGATCGCCAGATCTCCGAGATCGATCGCCAGATCACCACATCAAGAAATCTCCAGATGTATCCTTCCCGTCCTTGTCTCCTCCAAACAAGGCTGGCAGAACCTGTGCCGCCTGATTTCCCGAATGAAGCTGCGCGCGCCGACCAGCCTCCGCCAAGGCTACGGCGGTCCGCCGGAGCTTCAGCGAAGGCGGAAAGGCGAGGGCGCGCTCTCGCTGTCCGATCTCGACGGGTACGTCGGCGGCCTGATCGCGCTGCCCGGGCAGCCCTTGCTCAGGGCCGAGCGTTACGGCGTCGGCGGGTTGCTCGACACGCTGGTGGGCATCTTCGGGCGGTCGAATGTCTACGTCGAGGTGCAGCGGCACCTGCGGCGCGAGCAGGAGGACGACAACGACATGCTCGTCGCCCTGGCCGGCGCCTTCCGCGTCCCGATCGTGGCCACCGGCGGCGTGCGGTTCGCCACGCCCGAAGAGCGGCCGCTCTTCGACGTGCTCACCTCGATTCGCGAGCACGTGTCGCTCCGGCAGGCCGGGCGTCGGCTCTCGCTCAATGCCGAGCGCTATCTCAAGCCTCCCATCCAGATGGCACGGCTCTTCGCCGACCTGCCCGACGCCCTGCATGCGACGCTGGATCTGGCGGATCGCCTGCAGTTCTCGATGCAGGATCTCGGCTACCGGTTCCCCCGCTATCCAGTGCCGCCGGGTGAGACCGAGATCTCCTTTCTCCGGAAGATCGCCGAGCTGGGGGCGCGGCATCGCTATCGCCCCTACCACGATCGCGCGCGCGCCCAGGTCGCCCGCGAGCTGGATCTCATCGAGAAGCTCGAGCTCGCCGGCTACTTCCTCATCGTCTGGGACATCGTGAATTTCTGCCGCCAGCAGGACATCCTCGTGCAGGGGCGTGGTTCTGCGGCGAACAGCGCAGTCTGCTACAGCCTCGGCATCACGGCGGTGGATCCGATCAGGATGGAACTGCTGTTCGAGCGCTTCCTCTCGGAAGAACGCGGCGAGTGGCCCGACATCGATCTCGATCTGCCGAGCGGGGACCGTCGCGAGCGCGTGATCCAGCACATGTACGAAAAGTACGGACGGCACGGGGCGGCCCCCGGCGGGCCAAGAGTAGGGATGACGGCCAACGTGATCACATATCGCGGCCGCAGCGCCGCGCGCGAAGTCGGCAAAGTGCTGTCGATGGAGCCGCAGCAAGTGGATCGTCTCGCCAAGGTGATGAACCACTTCGAGTGGATCGATCCGAAGGAGACGCTCGAGCGCAACCTCAAAGACGTCGGGATCGACGCGCTATCGCCACTGGTGCAGACGTTTGGCCATCTGTGGCAACAGATCCAGGACCTGCCTCGCCATCTGGGCCAGCATTCGGGTGGGATGGTGTTTTGCCAGGGACGTCTCGATGATGTGGTGCCGCTCGAGAACGCGAGCATGCCGGGGCGGGTCGTGATCCAGTGGGACAAGGACGACTGCGCCGACATGGGCCTGATAAAAGTCGATTTACTCGGACTCGGAATGATGTCGGTGATTCAAGATGCACTGCATCTGGTGAATACCGGACTGCGAGGAGCGCCTGCCGCCGCCGCCGAAGGCGAGTCTTCGAGTCTTGAGGCGGCAGCGAGCGGGGGTGGGGCCCCGCGAGCACCAAGAAACCGGACAGGCGGGATGCTCGACCTCGCACATCTGCCTCCCGACGATCCCGCCGTCTACAAGATGCTGCAGGCGGCCGATACCGTCGGCATCTTCCAGGTCGAATCGCGTGCGCAGATGGCGACGCTGCCGCGGATGAAGCCGGAAAAGTTCTACGACATCGTTGTCGAAGTGGCGATCATCCGGCCGGGGCCGATCGTCGGCAATATGGTGCATCCGTATCTGAAGCGGCGGCAGGGGCAGGAGCCGGTGACGTATCCACATCCGTCGCTCGAGCCGATCCTGAAACGAACGCTCGGCGTGCCGCTCTTTCAGGAGCAGCTGCTGCGGATGGCGATGGTGGCGGCAGGGTTCTCCGGAGGTGAAGCGGAAGAACTGCGGCGCGCGTTCGGCTTCAAGCGATCCGAGCAGCGGATGCAGCAGATCGAAGGCAAGCTGCGCGCGGGGATGACGCGGCAGGGGATCACGGGCGAGACGGCCGAAGCAATCATCAAGTCGATCACGTCGTTCGCGCTCTATGGATTTCCGGAGTCGCACTCGGCCAGCTTCGCGCTGCTCGTGTATGCGAGCGCGTATCTCAAGGCGCATTATCCGGCTGCGTTCTACACGGCGATGCTCAACAACCAGCCGATGGGGTTCTACCACCCGGCGACGCTGGTCAAGGACGCGCAGCGTCACGGCGTCCGTTTCACGCCAATCGACGTCCAGGTGTCCGACTGGGAGTGCAGGGTGGAGCCTGATGGCCAGGTCAGACTGGGGTTGATGTACGTAAACGGATTGCGCGAGGAAACAGGACGCGCTATCGCGGAGCGCCTGCGGCCCGAGCGAGCGGCCGGAGGGAAATGCCGCGAAGCGGCACCCGCGAGCGAGCGCGCGCGGGGGTGGGGCCCCGCGCGCAGTGATGAAGGCGGACAGGTTCTCGAAGAACAGAAATGCCCGAAATGCGGCTGCGACGATCACTCCATGCTCGAAGCAACCCCCGAGGCGACATACTTCTGCAACATCTGCGCGCACGAGTGGGGAAAATGCCGCCCCGAGAACGAGGCACCACGCACGCAGCACCCAGCACCGAGCACCAGGCGCGCTATACGTCCATCGAAGATCTGATCGCGCGCACTGGCGTGCGACGTGACGAGCTCGCGACACTCGCCGAGATCGGCGCACTCAATTCGCTCGGCTACGATCGGCGCAGTGCACTCTGGCAGATCGAAAAAGCTGTGCGGCCACCCGGCGAGTTGTTCGTTGGCGGCGAGGCCGGGCTCCCGAGTTCAGAGTCCGGACTGCGCGTGTCAGCCGATCCCCAATCTGGCGACCGGCAGCCGCTAGCGGATTCATCCGCACAGGGCAGTCCGGGTCCAGGATCGCGGACAGCGGACCGCGGACTCCGGCCCGATTCACCCTTGCGGCCGATGTCGCCACCGGAACGGCTGATGGCCGACTACTCGGGTACGAGCCTCACTATCGGCCCGCACCCCATGGCGCTGCGCCGCGCGGAGTTTGCATTACGCGGTGTGCTGCGCGCCGTGGATCTGCCCCGTGGCCGTCACGGTCGTCGCGTTCGTGTCGCGGGCGCGGTGATCACACGACAGCGTCCAGGTACAGCGAAGGGGTTCGTATTCCTCACGCTCGAAGACGAGACAGGCATCACCAACATCATCGTGCGCCCGGATCTCTTCACCGAGTACAAACACACCATCGTCGGCGCCCCTTATCTACTCGTCGAGGGAGTGCTGCAGATCCAGGAGGGGGTCACATCGGTCAAAGCAGAACGGGTCTTCAGTCTGACAGACACAGGCCCGCCGGTCGATTCGCACGATTTCCGCTAGCCCCTTCGACTCGCGTGAGTCATCGGCTCGCCTGGGCGGGCCCAGCACTTAGCACGGAGCACAGCACCGAGCACGTGCTATCCGCACGTAGCACGCAGCACTTAGCACATAGCACCAGCACTTAGCACATAGCACCAGCACTTAGCACATAGCACCAGCACTTAGCACGTAGCAGGTAGCACTCAGCACGCTCTAGCACGAAGCACGTAGCACCCAGCACGCAGCACGTAGGCGCCGACGCCAACGCGCCGCGCGACCTGATCTGTGGCCCGCCCCTTGCACCTTTTGGAGCGCGGCAGTATTCCACTGCCCAGCTTGGAGGACCGCAGTGCCCTGGACTGCCAAACACCATCGTGTCGTGCTCGCGGCGCTCCTGTTCACAGGCTTCTCCGTCGCGGCGTGTCGCACGCCGAGGATCCAGTCGACGCTAGATGGACGTCCCTCGAATGACCAGCTCGCGCAACTCTGGACGGAACCCGAACGCGGCCGCGATCTCTTCCACGGCGTCGGCGGACAGAAGCTCGCGCCCGATCCCTCCGCCAAGTACACCGTGATCGAGATCAAGCGCGGCGGCTTCAGCCGCGGCTACACGGTGACCGGGCCCGGCAAGCGCGAGTGGAGCGTCAAGTTTCCGCCGGAAGCCGGCACCGAGGTGATCGCCTCGAGGATCTTCTGGGGTATCGGCTACCATCAGCCGCCCGTCTACCTGCTGCCTGAGTGGACCGCCGAAAAGGCCACGTCGCCCAATCCGCAGCTGCCCGCGAGATTCCGCGAGAAGAATCCGGACCTGTACGGTCTCGAGCCGGGGGACGCCTGGTCGTATTATCAGAACCCCTTCGTCGGAACGCGGGAGATGAAGGGACTGCTCACGCTCCACGCGATGCTCGGAAACTCGGATCTGAAAGACGAGCAGAACGTCATTTACGCACTGGCGCGCGAGCATGAAGGCGCACGCCGCTGGTACGTTGCGCGTGACCTCGGACACACCTTTGGCCGCACCGGCGTCATCGATGCGCCGCGCGGTGACATCGAGGTTTTCGAAGAGACGCCCTTCATCCGCGGTGTCGACAACGGACACGTCCGCTTCGAGTATCGCGGGCGGCACAAGGCGCTGTTCGAAGACATCGCTCCAGCCGACGTTCGCTGGATCTGCGAGCGACTTTCGCGACTGACCGACGATCAATGGCATGATGCCTTTCGCGCTGGCGGCATCGATCGGCAGATTGCCGATCGCTTCATCCGCCGGATGAAGCAGAAGATTGCCGAAGGCCTCGGTCTGAAGGAAGGTTAGATGCCGCGTATTGCCGTCGCTCTGGTGTTCGCGTGGGTGCTGCTCGCCCCTGCACGTTGGTGCGTCATGGTCTCCGCGCAATCGCCGCAGCCGCAGCAGCCGCTCGAGCAGCAACAGCAGCGTAACGATACCGATAATCATCCGCCGCATCCGCTGCACGAAATCGACGATGCGATGGTCCGCCTGCCGCTCGCGGCGGCACTGGGCACCGCGCTGGCGCTGCGGCCGCGACGAAAGGGCACGCCCACGCGCAGCTCTCCTGTCATTCAGACGCAGATCCTGCTCGCGGTCGTCGGCGCCGTGATCATGCTCGTTGTCGGCGCCAGCCTCGCCCGCGCATTCGGCATCGTCGGCGCCGCGAACCTGATACGCTATCGGTCGAAGATCGAGGACCCGAAGGACGCCGTCGTGATGCTCTGTGCACTGGCGGTCGGGCTCGCAACCGGCGTCGGTCTTTACGCGCTCGGGGTGTTCTCGACCGTCTTCCTCGTGGCGGCGCTGTGGGTCATCGAATCGTTCGAGCCGCAGAGCCGGAAACCGTTCGACCTGAAGGTGAAGTTAGGGAAGCAGACCGACGAACTGCGCTCCGAGATCGAAGGGATCCTGCGCAGGTTCGAGCTCAAGTTCGAGATCCGGACGTCTTCCGACGAGGAAGTCTCGTATGACGTGGAAGTGCCGATCGAATTGAAGACGGACCGCGTTACCAACGCCATACTGAAGCTCGATCCCGACGGGCATGCAGCCGTCGACTGGGTCGAAAAGAAGGCCAAGAGCAAGTAGCGCAAAACACACACCTGTGAAACTGATCATCGAGCCCGACGACGGCGTCACGCCGCTCGTCCGTGGCATCAAGAACGCCAAAAAAGCCATCGACATTGTGATCTTCCGCTTCGACCGGCCCGAGCTCGAGAAGGCGCTCGACTCGGCGGTGGCGCGCGGTGTCACGGTCCGCGCGCTCATCGCGCACACCAATCGCGGCGGAGAGAAGACGCTGCGCAAGCTCGAAGCGCGTCTGCTCGCGATGGGGATAACCGTTTCGAGGACCGCAGACGATCTGCCGCGCTACCACGGCAAGATGATGATCATTGACGACGCGCTCTACGTGCTCGGCTTCAACTATACGAAGCTCGACATGGACAAGAGCCGCAGCTTCGGCGTGATCACGCGCGACCCGAAGCTGGTGAAGGACGCAGCGTCGCTGTTCGAGGCCGACAGCAATCGCCAGACGTATGCTCCGTCGCACGAGCGGTTCGTGGTGAGCCCCGAGACCTCGCGCGCCCGGCTCACCTCGTTCATCAAAGGGGCGAAGAAGAGGCTGTCGATCTACGACGAGAAGGTGACCGACAACCTGGTTCAGCGGCTCCTCATGGAGCGGGCGAAGTCAGGTGTCGAGATCCGTATCATCGGCAAGCTGGAGAAGGATCTCCCGGGGATAGAGACGCGAAAGTTGAAAGACCTGCGGCTGCACGTCCGCGCGATCGTGCGCGACGGGTCCATGGCGTTCGTCGGCAGCCAGAGCCTGCGAAAGCTGGAGCTCGACGGCCGCCGCGAGGTCGGAGTCGTCATCCACGACGTTCGCGTGGCAAAGAAGATCCAGGACACCTTCGACTTCGATTGGAAGCACTCGAACGTTACGAAGCCGGCGCTTTCGGCAGCCCTGAAGACGAAGAGCAAGAACGCCAAGACCGGAAAAGCAGCCAAGGCCCTGAAGATCAAGAAGGCCAGCTGAAAACAACTGTTGTCGCAGATATTTAACCGCAGGCGACACTCGACCGCATATGCTTCGAATCGTCAGCCGTCCTGGCCGCTTCTTTCTCGCCGCTCTGATCGCGCAAGGATGTGGCACAGCCCTGGCTCAGACGCCGGGAGATCCACCCGACCAACAGAAACCTGTCGTCTGGCAACCCACCTCCGCGCGAATCATTGAACTGTTTCCGGCGGGCGATATCTATCCAGTTCACGTGGCCGATCCGCATCGGCCAACGAATTCAATCAGCGAAGGTTTCTATGTACGCAATCGGGTGCCCGACACGCGCTCGCCGCGCACTCTACTGGCGGCTGGAGGCCGGTTCGGCATCGTGCGCGTCGGCAGCAGCGCTCCTCGTGGCCGTTACTGGCAGCTCGGCATCGACGCAGGTCTCGATGCGATGTTCGATAGTCAGTTCAAGAACGACGCGATCGGATGGGACGGGAACTATGGATTGACTCTCACGACGGCCGCCTCGACTTCGCCCCTTGCATTCAAGGTAGCCGTTGTGCACCTCTCCGCGCACCTCGGAGACGAATACGAAGATAGAACATGTCAAGCCCTAATCAACTACACGCGCGAAGAAGTGGCTCTGGGTGGCGCGTGGCGCTTCGCGCCCCGCTGGCGGGCGTATGGGGAAGTCGGAGCGGCGTACATCATCCGCAGCGACACCCAGGACCGTTGGCGCTGGCAGTCAGGGATCGAGTATGAAGCGCGGCCAACGCTGTTAGGGGGAAGGATGGCCTGGTACGGGGCGTCTGATTTTTCGTCCCTCGAGGAGCGGGGCTGGCGTCTGGATACGGCGGTGCAGGCAGGCCTCGTGACAAGGTCCTCAGGCCGCGCGTATCGCCTATTCGCCCAGTGGTACGATGGCCGCCCGGCCATTGGACAGTTCACCAGCTATTCCGAGGCGAGTGTTTCCCTGGGCCTGAAGGTCGATCTGTGACCGGTGCGGAATCCGTCTGACGGCTGACGGCAGTGTGCGAGGATTGTGACAGCGTCGACGTGGGCTCGCGCTACTTCCGTCGGGTAATCACGCCAGAATCGATCACCTGTCCGGTGCGCGAGATCGCGTTGAAGAACAGCTCGTCGCCGCTGATCTCGCAGATCAGGAACACGCGCTCGCTGGCGTTCGCGACCGCGGTGATGCCCGTGTTCCGGTCGATGCCTCCCGCGCGCAGTTGCCCCCCCGAACCGACCACGAAATAGACGATCCCTTTCTGCGGCTTCACGCGCTCGTACGTGTGATCGTGGCCGGTGAACACCACGCTGACGTTGTGCGCCACGAAGAGCGGCTCGAGAGTGGCCCGTAGATCCACGTGCGATCCATGGCGGGACCCCGACGAATACGGGGGGTGGTGGAAGTACGGGATCTTCCAGTCCTCTCCGGATCCTTCGAGCTCCTTCTGCAGCCACGCCACCTGGTCCGGATCTGGATATGTGCTGTCGAATGCCACGAACTTGACGTTCTGCTTTCCCGGCTTGAAGGAGTAGTGCTTCTTGCCCTCCATGTTGAAGGGCTTGTAGAACACCTGTTCGGGCGAATCGTGATTGCCCAGCGACGCGTAAAACTTCACGCCGGCATCGAGCAGCGGTTTGTAGGGGACCTCGAACTTCTTGACGAAATCCTGCGGCCGGTCGGATCCATAGATGTTGTCGCCGACCGTGATCACGAGCTCGAAGGGGAAGCGCTCGTGCGCGCGCGCGAACTCCGCGGCTGTTTCCATCTGCTCGCGAGTGCCGTTTCCGAAATCACCCAGGACTCCAAACTTCAATGAATCGGCGCGATTCGGCAGCGCCGTTGGCGGACCTTGCGCCGCCTGCTGCGCCGTCCGCGGCGCATCGACCTCCACTGGGCCGCGCTGCGGCTGTGGAGCGCACGCGGCGATGGAGAGCGCGAGAACGACAATTATGAGTGCTCGGGGTGCTCGGGCTGCACGCATGGAATCGGCAGATCAGCGCGGGAAGGCGTTATCCATGAAATCCGCGATGGTGTGGGCGTGAATATCCAAAAGGATGAGGCGCTCCCCAATGAAGCGGTACTCGAGTTCATCTGGCAGCGGCGGCAGCGCCGAGAGCACCTGCGGCGGGACAGTCGATACCGGCACCTCGTCGGGGTACCGCGAGTTGACCGTCAAGGCGATCCGTCCCGGGTTCTCGTCCAGGATCGTCGCTTTGAACTGCTGCCCTGAGGTGCCCGAGAAAACCCGGGCGAAGCGCTGCCGCAACGCTCGTCGCGCCGCAGGTGTGATGATGTCGCCCGGCCGCGCGTTCTTACGCTCCGTGCGGATCAGCTTTTCGAGCGCCCGCTCGTGCGTGTCGATGACCTTGGGATTGGTTTCCTTCGGCAGCGGCGGCAGGGTAGCTTCGAGCCGCTGGTGCATCGCGACATATTCCTTGATGCGGGTGTTCAACTCGGCGATCGCCTGCGCGTCCGCGGCGCTCTGCGGCTGCGCTTGATTCTGCGGTTGCTCGATGACCGGCTTCTGCCGACGCGTCTCCGCGGCGACGTCGGCGAGAGAGGTCGCGATGACGGTGCATATGCCGACGATCGCGACCAGATGGGTCATGAGGTTTATCCTCTGTAGTTGCCGAACTGAAGCGCGACGCCGAAGTCATGCTCGCGAAGGAGGCGCATGGCCTCCTGCAAGTCGTCCTTGGAGGGAGACGATACGCGAACCTGATCCGACTGGATCGCTGCCTGGACGCGCTTGAGCTTGTGGTCCTTCAGAAACTTCACGATGTCTTTAGCGGCCTCCGTCGGAATGCCCTGCTGTAACGCAATCACGCGGCGTACCGTGTCATTTGCGGCCCGCTCGAGCTCGCCTGGAGTGAGGTTCTTCGTCGGTACACCGCGACGAACAAGGCGGCTCTGCAGAATTTCCCACAGCGCCGTCATCTTGAAATCATCGTCTGCGGTAAGAGAAATGTTGTTGTCGGCGCGGTTGAAATCGATCGAGGCTTTCGAACCCTTGAAGTCGTAACGCTGTGCGACCTCTTTTCGCGCCTGATTGACCGCGTTGTCGACTTCCTGAAGGTCGACGCCCGATGTGATGTCGAAAGATGCGAGGTTAGCCATAAAGCAAACGCGAATTATATCAGCCGCTCCGATGAGCTGTTGCGCTAAGCGGCTCGCGCATACGAAGTTAGCGAGGACATCGAAGCAGGGAGAGCGCACGGTTGTGGTTGGATACGGTAAAGTTGTGAGCTGCATAAGCTATGCAGCCCACCACTCATGATCGAGAAGCGTAAATCCAGCATCCAGGGGTGGGGCGTCTTCGCCACCCAGCCAATCAACAAGAACAAGCGCATCGTCACGTATGACGGCGAGAAGATCCCCAACAAGGAGAGCCTGAAGCGCGAGGCCCGCTACCTGAAGAGCGGTCATATCTGGTGCTTCAAGCTGAATCGCCTGTATGTGCGGGACGCCGCCGTCGGCGGCAACATCGCGCGGTTCGTCAATCACTCCTGCACGCCGAACTGCTACACGATGGTGAAAGGCGACACGATCTGGATCATCGCAGCACGCAATATCCGCAAGGGTGAGGAGCTCACCTACGACTACTCGACGGACGGGCCGGGACACATCCGCTGCCGTTGCCGCCCGGGCTGCGAAGTGATGCTCTAGCCACTTCGGCATGCACGTCTTCTATCTGCACGGCTTCGCGTCGTCTGCGCGTTCGACGAAGGGCACCTTCTTTGCCGCCAAGCTCCGCGATCGCGGCCTGAAGCTGCACACGCCCGACTTCAACGATCCGGACTTTTCGACGCTGACCATCACGCGCATGATCGACCAGACGTCGAGGGCGATCGCTGCGCTGCCGGATGCCCCGGTTGTTCTGATCGGCTCCAGTCTGGGTGGGTTCGTCGCCGTGCAGACAGCAATTCGCCACACGTCATCGACCTGCCACCCCATCGCCAGGCTCGTGCTTCTCGCTCCCGCCCTCGATTTTTCGGGAAATCGTACCCGTGATCTCGGCGATCGCGGTCTCGATCAGTGGCAATCGACCGGCGTGCTCAACGTCTTCCACCATGGATACGGGCGTCTGATGCCAGTGGGATACGAGCTCTACACCGATGCGTGCAGCTACGACTGCGTGAACGCGGTGTTGACGATGCCGATCCAGATCTTCCAGGGCACGAGAGACACAGCCGTCGATCCGCAGTCAGTCGAGCAGTGGGCCAGATCGCGTCCGAACGTCGAGCTGCACATGCTTGACGATAACCATCAACTCACCGTCAGCCTCGAGTACATCTGGGAATCGATCGAGCGGGTGTTCGATTAATCGGAGCGCGCGCGCCTTCGGCCCCAGCGCTCGCTTTCGCTCGCGCCGGCCATATAACGCCTGGCCAAAAGACGCTACCAGCAGATTCCCGTGTACTGCGCCGGGATCTCTTTTCTATCGATTCCCTTCAGCCTGAAAAGGTCGATGACCGTCTGATCAGGACGCGTGCGGCGGAGGGCCTCGGCGAATTCCGGGGAGCCGTTGCCGACGACGAGGACGTCAGAGTTGTCGATGACATACTCGATCGACTCACTCAGCAGCGAGGACAGGTGCGGGATCTGCTTGTTGATGTAATCGCGGTTGGCGCCTACGAGACGCGCGAGCGAGACGTTCCTGTCGTAGATGCACAGTTGATAGCCCTTGCCGAGGAGCGCTTCGGCAAGGATGACGATCGGGCTCTCGCGAAGATCATCCGTGCCCGCCTTGAAGCTGAAGCCGAGCAGGCCGATTCGCTTCCTGCCAGTGTCTCCGATCATCTCGAGCGCGTGCTGGATCTGCAGGTGATTGCTGCCGAGGATCGCCTGGATCACCGGCATGTCGAGGTCCACTTCCTTCGCGCGGTACTGCATGGCGCGGACGTCCTTGGGCAGGCAGGATCCGCCGAACGCGAAGCCTGGCTTCATGTAGTACGACGAGAGGTTCAGCTTCTGGTCGCGGCAGAAGATATCCATGACCTCGTGGCTGTCGATCTCGAGACGCTTGCACAGATTGCCGACCTCGTTGGCGAAGCAGACCTTGAGCGCGTGCCAGGTGTTGCTCGCGTACTTGATCATCTCGGCCGTACGGATGCTGGTGGTCACCATGTCCGCTTCAACCTTCGCATACAGCGCTTGGGTTGGCTGCGCGTCCGACGTGTAGTTGTGCCCGACGAGCGTCATGGGTGGGTGGCGGAAGTCGTTGATCGCCGTCCCCTCGCGAAGGAACTCGGGGTTGACCGTGACCCCGAAACCGCTGCCGTACTTCTTGCCCGACGTCCTTTCGAGGGCGGGGATGACGACGCCGTGTGTCGTGCCGGGCAGCACCGTGCTGCGAACGACGACGACGTGATACGAGTCCTTCGTTGCGAGCGCGTCGCCAATCTGCTCGCAGACGCGTTCGAGGTACGTGAGATCCAGGCTGCCGTTCTTGCGGCTCGGCGTTCCTACGCAGATGAGTGAGAGGCTCGTGGCGTCCACCGCCTCTTTCGTGTCGACTGTGGCGCGCAGCCGTCCGTTGGACGCGTTCTCGCGAATGAGTTCGTCCAACCCCTTTTCCACGATCGGACTGCGCCCGTCATTGAGGCTCGCCACCTTGTCCGGATTCACGTCGACGCCGACGACACTGTGGCCATCCTGCGCGAAACATGCTGCCGATACGCTACCGACGTAACCCAACCCGAAGACTGAAACGTTCATGTGCTGATCCTCAATGCGGCTTTCGACTACGGCTTCCGGCTCCAGGCTCCCGGCTTCCGGCTCCTGCACTACGCGCTCATGCGGCTGACGTGCGATTCGCCTCGTGCAGCGGAGAGCGCCTCTTCGAAATCACGCGATACCGCGGCCCAGTCGTACTTCTGAACGACGAGGTCACGCGCGGCGCGTTCGATGCTCTGTCGTTTCTCACGATCCCGAATGAGCTGGACGACGGCGTCGGCGAAGGCTGCCGGTTCGTCCGCCAGCACGATGTCGCGCCCCGGCGTGACGGGAAGCCCTTCAGCGCCGATCGTTGTCGAGACGACCGCCTTCGCCATCGACATCGCCTCGAAGATCTTCAGCCTCGTCCCCCCGCCGATCCGCAGCGGGACGATGTACACCTCCGCCGCCGCGACATGCGGCCGCACGTCGTCCACCCGGCCGGTCACTTCGATCCCGTTCTCGGCGGCCAGCCGCTGCACCGCAGGTGTCGGTGTGCGGCCCACGATGCTCAGCGTGACGTCTGGTTCGGTCGCGCGGATGCGCGGAAGGATGTCGCGCACGAAGTAGAGCATGCCGTCTTCGTTCGGGAGCCAGTCCATGGATCCGGTGAACACGAGATGGCGGGGGCGTTCCTGTCCGGGCATTGGCGTGAAGTACGCCGTGTCGACGCCTGTCTGCACGACGTGCACGGGACGGCGCAGCGCTCCGGGATAGAGTCGAGCGAATGTCTCACGGTCGGTGTCGGATACCCCCAGCACCAGGTCGAACCGCGTGAGCGCCTCGCGTTCGAACCGCAACATGCGGTGCCATTGCTGCTTCAGCAGAATGCGCGAGAGCGGGTTGGACGCGTTCTCTGCATGCCTTCTCCAGATCTCCGCCTCGACGTTGTGTGTGAAGAGAACCGCCGGGACCGGGATCGACTTCGGCAGGTTGACCACGGGCGGAAGGAAGTCCGCGACCATGACATCGAACCGGCCGTGCTGCAGCAGGTACTCGACGCGGCCCGCGTACTCGTCGGACTGGTATTTACCGACCGCGTAGGGCAAGGCATTCACGACGTGTCGCACGGCATCCAGGTAGAAGGCGGTCGAACCTTTTGCCGGATCGCTGCGGGCCACGGTGACGAGGCTGTTGCAGACCTCCACCATCCCTTCGCGGTGTTCCTTTTTCTCGTTCGGCTCCGCAAAGCATACGTAGGTGATCGAATGGCGCCTGGCGAGGTGCCGCATCAGGTGCCACGTGCGCAGCTTTCCGCCCTTGTCCAGAGGCAGGAGCAGCCCGGCGTTGAGCCAGAGGATCCTCACCGCGACGCTCCCTGCACTGGTTCAGAGCGTGCGTGAGCTGGCGCAGCGGGTGCGGGCGCTGACGCTGAGGGTGCGTGAGCTGACGCTGACGGTGCCGGCGTCGGGAGCGACTGCATTCCGTCACCGTCGATGAACGTGCGGTACCAGAGCTCGAGGTTCAAAAGACTCCAGATAGCGTCGCCTCCTTCCTGGACGCCGGCGGCGTGCGACGCGATCAGCTGTTCGACCCCATGCGGTTCGATGATGCCGCGTTCGCGGGTACGCCGGTCCAGCAGGACGTCGCGCGCGACCGACTGCCACGGCCCCTTCATCCACAACGCGAACGGCACAGGAAAGCCCATCTTTTTTCGCGTGAGGATCGATTCGGGCAGAATCGTTCGAACCGCGTCGCGCAGGATCCATTTGGTGGTGAACCCACGAAGCTTCATGCGCGGCGGCAACGCCGCCGCGAATTCGACGAGAGGGTGGTCGAGGAAGGGGACGCGGCTTTCGATCGAGGCGGCCATGCTCATCTGGTCCTGCTTCATCAGCAGCTCGACCAGGTACGTTTTCAGGTCCGCATACAGCAGCCGATCGAGCATCGTGCTGTGTCCGTTGGGCCTGTCGAAGTACATGCGCGAGGGTCCGTAGGCTCGTTCCGGTGTGGCGCCCGCTGCAATCGGCGCCGAGAGCAGCAGCGACTGGCGGTGTAGCCCGATCGCCGCGAAATTATCGAAGAACATCGCCTCGGGCGTGCGCGGCACGGTGAGGAACGATCGCTTCGCGTAGCGCGCGAGACGGCCGGGGAGCTGAGGCACGAGTGAAGAAGCGATCCATCCGCGCAACGCGTCGGGCACGGCGCGATACGCGGAGGCGGCGCGCCAGTTCACCAGCGCGCGCGGATATTTGCCGTACCCGGCGAGCAGTTCGTCGCTCCCTTCACCGGTCAGTACGACCTTGACGTGCTTCGACGCGAGCTCCGACACGAAGTACAGCGGCACACTCGATGGATGCGCGATCGGCTCGTCCTCGTGCCAGATCAGTTTCGGCAACGCGCCAAAGAAGTCCTTGTCGTCGATCACGACTTCGTGCGCGTCCGCCCGAATCGCGTTCGATACCTGGCGCGCATAATCGAGCTCGCTGAACGAGCGCTCCTTGAAGGCGACCGAGAACGTCTGCAGCGGCCGATCGATCATTTTCGCCATCAACGCCGCGATCGCGCTGCTGTCGAGACCGCCCGACAGGAAC
>DATLLF010000234.1:0-5119 GCA_035537955.1 Vicinamibacterales bacterium
GGCGTGGGGAGAAATCATGAAAACGGAAACATATCCGGTGACGAAGACCGATGACGAATGGCGGGCGCAGTTGACGCCGGAGCAGTACCAGGTGCTGCGCGGGCACGCGACCGAGCGGCCGGGTTCGTGTGCGCTGCTGCAGGAGAAGCGTGCGGGCACGTTCAAATGCGTCGGCTGCGGACAGCCGTTGTTCGTGGCCGAGCGCAAGTTCGAGAGCGGTACCGGTTGGCCAAGCTTCTTCTCGCCACTCGAGGGGTCGATCGGCACCACCGAGGACCGCAGCCACTTCATGACGAGAACCGAGGTCCACTGCAGCCGCTGCGGCGGACATCTCGGTCACGTTTTTCCTGACGGTCCGCCGCCGACCGGTCTGCGCTATTGCATCAACGGCGTCGCTCTGGATTTCGAGCCGGCGTAAGATCGGCGTCTGGCTTCCGGCTTCCGGCAAAGATTCACCACAGAGGCGCAGAGCGCACAGAAAATTACTCTTTGCGCGTGCCTTCTTTCGCCGCCCGATTGAGTCCGAAAGAAAAGTGTCAGCCTCTGTGCTCTCTGTGATCCCTGTGGTGAATCAGTGCGGCTTCGCCTACAGCGCCCGACCGAGGACCTGAGATAATCAAACCCGTTCGAGTGCCTGCACCTCTTATGACCGGCATGCCCGCCTCCTTTAGCCCGGACTTGCGGCGTCTCGCGCGGCGGCTCAGGCTCGGCCTCTTTCTCGACGAGTGGCCTCGCTGGGCGGTGGCCAGCCTGCTCCTCGGCGGCCTGGTGGCGCTCGTGTGCCGCATGTTCGTCGCGAGTGCGGCGCCCGTGCTGCCGTGGCTCTGGCTCGCGCCGTTGGCGACGGCCGTTCCGGTCCTGATTCTGTCCGTCGCTCGTGCGTATCGTCCCGCTGAAGTGGTCGCGCTCGCTGACTGGTTGAGCGGCGGCCACGGGCTGCTCCTGACGCTGCAGGAGACGGGCGACATGACCTGGCGCGGATCCGAACGTGCCGACGCGCTCTCCCGCTTCGAGCTGCCACGATTGCAGCCGTGGCGCAGGCTTGCTGCTATGCCACCGGCGGTCGCGTTCCTCGGGCTCGCGTTGTGGATCCCTCAGCGATTTCCGCCTGACCCGAGCGTGCTCGCCGATCAGATCGCGACCGATCTCACAGTGACGGTGGCGGAGCTGAAGCAGCAGGAGCTGATCACCGAGGCCGAGGAGGATCGCCTGGAGGCGGAGATCGAGCGCATTCGCGAAAGCGCGAAGCAGCGCGTCGACGCGTCGTCGTGGGAAGCCGCCGATGCGCTGCGCGAGGAGATGTCAGCCGCGCTTTCCGAGAAAGCAGACGCCGCGAGGTGGGCGGAGGAAAGCCTTGCGCGCTACGCTGCCGCGGCGCAAGCCGGCGGGAGTCTCGGAACCGGAGCATCAGCGGAAGCCGCGGAGTTCTCGAAGGCGCTCGACAAGCTCGCGAAGAGCGGAATGCTTGCCACCGCGCCCGCTGAACTGAAGGCGCTGGCCAAAGGGGCCAGGCTCCCGACCGATCCGCGTGCGCTGCGGCAGCTGCAGGCGTCGCTCGCGAAGTATCTCGGCGAGATGTCCGGCCGGATGGCGAGCGCTGGAAAGCTCGCGAAGGAGGCCGGCCGCTTCGATCCGGCAGAGTTCCCTCTCGCATCGGAAGTTCCTCGAGACGGCGATGGCGAGCCAGGCACCGGTGCCGCCAATCGTGGCCGCGGCGATGCGGACCTCACGTGGGGAAAAGAGACGGCGCCGTTCGACAAGTTCAAGGCGAAGCCGCTTCCTCCAGGCGCGGCGCGCAGCGCCGACGACTGGGCGCCGGTCGTGGAATTGCCAGGTGCGCCGCAGGAATCCGCCGAGCTCAGTCGGGGCGGCGCCGCCAGGCAGTATGATGCCGTCGCCGGCCAGAGCGCCTGGCGCCGCAATCTCGCGCCGCGCCACCAGAGCGCGGTCAAAAAATACTTTCAGAAATGACCCTGACGAACCCCGATCGTCTCGGCGACGCCCACGCCCGGATCACGCGCCTGGTCGACGCCTTGCGACGCGTCATCCTCGGCAAGGAAGAAACGATCGAGGAGGTCGTTGCCGCACTCCTCGCGCGTGGACACGTCCTGCTCGAAGGGCTGCCGGGCCTCGGCAAGACCGAGCTCGTGAAGGCGCTCTCGCGGCTGTTGTCCCTGGATTTCAGGCGGATCCAGTTCACGCCGGATCTCCTGCCGACCGACATCACCGGCAGCCACATTCTTCAGGAGCGCGAAGGACGCAAGGAATTCGTGTTCCATCCGGGCCCGGTCTTCACGAACCTGCTGCTCGCCGACGAGATCAATCGGGCGTCGCCGAAGACGCAGGCCGCCTTGCTCGAGGCCATGCAGGAGCGGCGCGTGACGACGTTCGGGGAGACGCGGGCACTGCCGAGCCCCTTCTTCGTTCTCGCCACGCAAAACCCGATCGAGCTCGAGGGCACGTATCCGCTGCCGGAGGCGCAGCTCGATCGGTTCATGTTCAAGGTCGACGTCACCGGCGTGCAGCAATCGGTGCTCGAAGAGATCCTGGTGACGCGCGTGCATGGCGAGCCGCCGGCCCTCGCGCCCGAGCTCAGTGTCGACGACCTGCAGCACCTGTTTTCGCTCGTGGACGCAATCCATCTGCCGCGGGCGGTCGCCAACTACATCGCCCGGCTGGTCGCCGCTTCGCATCCGACCAACGCCGATGCCCCCGAAGCGGTTCGCACGTTCGTGAAATACGGCGCCTCTCCTCGAGCGGCGATTTCGATCGGCGCCGCCTCGCGCGGCCTCGCGCTGCTGAGGAGTAAGCCGAACGTCGGGTTCGCCGAAGTGCGGCGCGTAGCCGCGCCCGCGATGAGTCATCGGCTCGTGCTCGACTACGCCGCGCGACTGGAAAGCTGGGACGGCCGCCGCGTGGTCGCTGCCCTTCTCGACGCGGTGCCCGAGGTCGAACGAGGATTGCCGCAGACGCTGCAGGCGAGGTGAACAACGTGCCACGGCGCAGGTGCCCGCGTGCTGTTCTGTGGCTGAGCGCCCTCCTCGTCATCTATTGCGCGACGGCCGGGGTAAGCGACGCGAGGGAGTACCGCACCGCCGAAACGGAGTCGCTGCGCATCATCTTCGATTCCGACTGGGCGGTCAGGACGGCGCCCGGGTATTTCCCAGTCCGCTTCGACATCACCAACCTGGGTGACGATCGCATCATCGAGATCGTGGGCCAGGGCTCGCGTTACCTTCGCGCCACTCGCACCTCGCAACCGGGCGGCATCCTCGTCCGCCAGTCCATTCGGCTCGCGCGCGGCGATCGCGTGCGGATAACTCTTCCGGTCCCGGTCTTTGCCGACAGCGAGAGCATCCGCTTCGAGATCCGCCAGGGGGATCAAACGATCGAGCGTTTCAACTACGTCGGATTCCAGAGCGGTGCACCGCCCGCTGATGCATCCTCGCTCATCGTCGCCGATCCTTCGACACCATACGGCCGCCTGGCCGCGGGCTGGCCGCGAACGGTGAAGGCAGTGTCAGGGTCGCGCACGATGATCTCGAGGACCCTGCCGTCAGGCGGGACGCGGCTGCCGCCGCTCGACTTCATCCTCGAACCATCGCGCCTGCCCACGAACTGGCTCGGCTACACATCGTTGCGAGCCGTCGTCATCGGCTCGTCCGAATGGACGCAGCTCAGTGAGGATCAGAAAAACGGGTTGCGCGCGTGGACCGCCTGCGGCGGCGATCTGTTCCTTGCTGACGGTGACGTTCGCACGTTCGTGCCCGCCGCCTCACCACAGGCTGGCATCGGTGCAGACGGTCAGGTGCATGCGTATTTCTTCGGGCGTGTTCACACACTCTCGTCTGAGTTCATCGCCGAGACCGGATTGGACAAGGTGCTCTCCGAGCGCCAGCTGTTACAGGACGACAACTGGGCGCTGCCGGCGAACCGCGCGCGTGACTGGGGCGTCATTGCAAGTCGTGGATTTCGTCTGCCGATCCCCGGCATCGAGGGCGTCCCCGCCCGAGCCTACTTCTCGATCCTCATCGTCTTTGCCGTGCTCATCGGGCCGATCAATTACTGGATTCTGTGGCGCAAACAAAGGGAAGTGCTGTTCGTGCTGACGGCGCCGTTCATCTCGGCCATCTTCATCGTGCTGCTCGCCGGTTACGTGGTCGTCGGCGAGGGCCTGAGCGTCAGCGGCAGAGTCGTCTCGTTCACGATGCTGGACGAGGTCAGACACCAGGCTACGACACGCGCCACCATCTCACTCTACGCCGCGGGCATGACACCCGGGGGCGGATTGAATTTTCCGCGCGATGTCGCCGTGTTCTCGCTTGGACTGGACGGCAAGGGCAGCCGTGAACGACAGCTCCTGGATCTCACCGAGGCGCAGCGTTTCTATGGAGGCATGATCCAGGCTCGATCGCCTGCGAACTTCGAGCAGATCGGGACGCGCGCGGCCAGGGAACGGCTCACGTTCACTCGCAACGCCGCCGCGACGAGCGTGGTGAACGGATTCGGCGCGACGGTGAAATTGCTCCTGTACCGCAGCGGTAATCGGGTCTACAGCCTGCGCGATCCTCTCGCCGAAGGCGGAAAGGCGACGCTGAAGGATGGCGGCGTGATTGGACGTGATGTGGTGCCAACGGACCTGCCCCTCTCCGGCCGGCTGATGCACCTCATCGACAATCAGCCCGAGGGTTCGTATATCGCCGTTCTCGAGCGTTCCCCATTCCTGAACGCCGGGATGTCGGCGATCGCCGAGCGTGACAGCTTCCACGTCGTGATCGGGTGGCCCGGGGGCCAGCCGTGAGTGAGGCGATGCTGCATCTCGACGGCATCGTTCGGCACTTCGACGATGTGCACGCCGTGAACGGTGTCTCGTTCAGCGTCGATCGCGGCAAGGTGCTCGGTTTCATCGGTCCGAACGGCGCCGGCAAGACCACGACGATGCGGATTCTCGCGACGCTGGAGACGCCGCAGCACGGCGACGCGCGCATCGGCGGCTATTCGGTCGTTTCCGATCCCGAGCGCGTGCGGCGGATGACCGGCTTCATGCCCGACTACGCCGGTGTCTACGCGCTGACAACGGTCGAGGAGTATCTCGACTTCTTTGCCCGCAGCTACGGGC
>DATLLF010000235.1:0-19698 GCA_035537955.1 Vicinamibacterales bacterium
CGCGGCGGCGCGCTGCACATTGATCCGTGCATTCCCCGGACGTGGCCTGGTTACGAGGTCGTGTTCGAGCCGCAGGGTGCGCAGTACCGGATCCAGGTGGACAACCCGGCGGGTGTGTCGCGCGGCGTCGTGCGTGTGGAGGTCGATGGCAGTTCGGTGACTGGGGACATTCCGATCCTGCGTGATGGTGCGACGCACGCCGTCCGAGTGACGCTGGGTAGCGGATCACGATGAGCGCGCGACCGACGAGCCGCTAGACGCTCAGCAGCGCCGTCACGATCTCCGCCCATTCCGCATCGAGCGCCATCCGCGCGTGACGGCGCCCGGCGCGGCGGTACCAGTAGTCGGCATTCGACGCATCCCCTTCCTTGCGGTGCAGGTAGGCGTGGACCCAGGCACCGTTCTCATCGTCCACATCCTGGGCGACTCGATGCGCCGCTTCCCAGTCTCCTTTCGCATCGTGCCAGAGCGCGACGAGGACCGGCGTGAGACCTGGCGGTGGTGCAGCGTTGCCGAGCGAGCGCTTGAATTCGTCGCGGGTCATGACTGGATCGTCTTCGCAACTGCCTCGATCGGCGCGGACCCGACATCGTCCGAGATCTTCGGTTCTGCCAGATCGTCGGCCCACGGAAGCGGGAGCACGTCAACAGTACGTGCCCGTGTAATCCCGGCAGCGTTCAAGCTTGAATGCCGGATCGAGCGCGGGCGCCTTCTCGGCCTCGGCGGCCAGACGCCCGGTGGCGTACATCCATCGCGTCATCTTCGTCAGCTTCGCAAAATCGATCCGGTCCGGATTGTCGAACGGCGTGTGATAGTCGCCGTGCAATAGCGTCGTGAAGAAGAGCGACGGAATGCCTGCCCGTGCGTACGGCAGATGGTCGCTGCGGTAATACCAACCCTCGCGGTGGTTTGGATCGTCCCACGAAGAATCGATCACGAACTGCGACACGGCCGTATTCGCAGACTGCGCCATCTGCACGAACTCCGGTGAGTTTCTGTGCGGAGGCAGCGCGCCAAGGAGCGCCGCCGTGTTCGGATCGTTACGGCCCATCATGTCGCCGTTGAGGACCGCGACGACCGACGTCAGGGGAACAGTCGGATGTTTCACATACCAGCGAGAGCCCATGAGGCCGCGTTCTTCAGAGCCGTGCCAGATGAAGAGTGCGGATCGGCGCGCAGGCTGCGCCGCCATCGCCCGACCAATGGCCAGCAGTGCCACGGCTGTCGTCGCGTTGTCATCCGCGCCGTTCCAGATGTTGTCTCCCTCGACCGGGTAGCGCACGCCGTCGTGGTCCTGGTGGGCGCTGAAGAGAACATGCTCGTCGCGGAGCCGGGGATCCCGTCCGGTCACCTTCGCGACGACGTTCACCGAGGGGTAAGTGAAGCTGTCGGTGAATATGGAGGCGACCAGGCGCGCATCGGGTGCCGGCGGCGTCAGGTCGACCGCGGCCTCGCGAACGTACAACAGCGGCGTGCCGCGATTCGCCGTTCTCTGCTCGGCTGTGCCGTCGGGATCGAGTGCGTACGTTCCACGGGAGAACGGAAACGCCACACGCTCCCACTGATCCTTTGCCTGGTCGGGAACGATCACGACGATCGCCGCGGGTGATTGATCAGCGACGAGCTTCTGAATACCTCTCGCCCAGGTTCTGAGCGGATTCGCCGCTCGTGGGCCCGCCGTCTGCGCCGCGGGGGCGTCAGCCGGTGGAGGAGAAGGAACGTAGCGGACCAACAACGCGCGGTCCTTCACGTCCATGCCGGCGAGCGTGCTTCCGCCGGTCGAAAGCGCCTCCTCGCTCACGGTCAGCGTGGGCGCGTCAACGTGGGCGAGTACCACCGCGTCGGTCACGACATCGACGCCCATCCGCAGCGGTTTTCCCGACAGCATGACGGGACTACTGGCCGACACGCGGAACCGTTGGAGAGGGAAGAACTGGAAATACGTGCCGTTGTCACCGGCGGGCTGCAACCCGGCGGCACGCGCGCGCTCCGCAATCCACGCCGACGCCGACAGCTCGTCGAGGGTGCCCCCCTCGCGTCCGCGCGTTTGATCGCCGGCGAGCGCAAACAGGTCCGCCTTGATGTCCACTTCGCGGATCCGCTCGATGGGATCGCTTCCCCGTTGAGCATTCGCGCTGAGGAGGAGCAATGGGATGAGAAGGAATGCTGATCGGACGTTCGAGCGCATGGAACTCTCCAGACCGCGAATTATGGCACTGGCACCGGTCAATAAGGCGAAAGGGCGCGACGACGTAGAGCAAGCACCGTTCTCACCCACATCTCACTCGACGCTCACGGAACGGTGACGACTCCTGCGGCTCGCACGCCGATCATGCGCACTGAACGGTCATATCATCGTTCACGCGACTGAGCGACTGCACGAACTGAAACATGGCAACGAGTCGAAAAGAGGGATGGTTCGCCGCGATCGGTGTTGCGCTGGGCGTGCTGTTCGCGGCGGGGCTCGGGCTGTATGCGTTCCTCAACAGCATGGCGACGCCGCTGCACCCGAACCCGCAGGACGTGCAGTCCGTTACGCAGGGGACGCCATCGCCAGAGTGGGCCGGCGCGGTTGAGCAGGCGCGACAGCTCGCGCGTGCGAGTCTCGTCGAGCACAACCTGCCCGGACTGTCCGTGGCGGTTGGTGCCGGTGGCGACATCGTGTGGGCGGAAGGCTTCGGCTGGGCGGATCTCGAGAACCGGGTGCCCGTCACGCCAAATACCCGCTTCAGGATCGGGCACGCGTCCAAGGCGCTCACTTCGGCGGGGGTCGGCCTGCTGCTGGAGAACGATCGGCTGCATCTCGGAGACGAGATTCAGACGTACGTGCCCGCATTCCACAGGAAGGAGTGGCCCGTCACACTGCGGCAGTTGATGGGACATATGGCGGGCGTCAGGCACTACCGGAACGAAGTGGATTACATGCCGTCCTCGCACTGCGAGCGCGCGTCGGAGGGGGTGCAGAGTTTCGCGGATGATCCGCTGCTGTTCGAGCCGGAGACGCAGTACAAGTATTCGACGTTCGGCTGGATCCTGGTGAGCGCCGCCGTCGAAGCGGCAGCGGGCGAGCCGTTCTTCACGTTCATGCGCACGAAGATCTTTACGCCGCTGGGGATGGCCGCGACGACACCCGACTCGGCAACCGAATCGATCCCGGATCGGGCAACGTTCTACTACCCGCGATTGAGCGGAGACCCCACTTACGGCCCTGAACTGGCGCCGGCCGTCGACTACTCCTGTTTCGCGGGAGCCGGCGGCTTTCTCTCCACGCCGGCCGATTTGGTGCGGTTCGGGGTGGCGCTCAGCACAGGCAAGCTGCTGCAGCGAGCGACTGTTAGAAAGCTCCAGACGCCACAGGTGCTGGCCTCGGGCAAGGAAACCGAATACGGCCTCGGCTGGATGCTCGAGACCGTAACGCTCGCGGGCGAGCCCACGGAAGTGGCGGGCCATGCCAGTCGTACTCCGGTGGGTGGCTCCACGTCGTTCATGTCGTTCCCCGAACGCGGCCTCGTCGTGGCCGTGGTATCGAACATCTCGTTCGCGGAGACGAGGTCCATTGCGTTGAACATCGCGGAGACCTTCGCGGCTCGGGAGAAAGGTCCAGCCCGCAAGTGACGCCGCGCGGACTAAAATCGAAAGCCCACAAGATGGGAGGAACGCCGATGACGCCTGATCAGGCAAAAGTCGCTGCCGACATGTTCGCCACGCTGTGGCAGGAAGAGTTCCCGGTCACCTGCCAGGTGCTTGCCGCGGTGAAGGATGATAACCGCGACTACAGACCGGACCCGAAGTCGCGCACGGCGTGGCAGCTTGCGACGCACATCGCGACCGCCGACCTCTGGTTTATCGACTGCATCAAGAACGGCAGATTCCACTTCGATCCGGAACAGAACACGAAGCTCGAAGCCGGCTTCTCGAACGTCAACGACGTCGTCGAGTTCTACAAGAAGAACTTTCCCGAAAAGCTGCGCGCCCTGGCGTCGATGCCTGCCGCCGATATGACCGAGACCATCGACTTCTTCAACATCATGAAACGCTCGCGCGCGGCGTGGATCGGGTTCGCCAACAACCACAGTATTCATCATCGCGGGCAGCTCGCCGCCTATCTGCGCGCGTTGGGGTCGAAGGTGCCGAACATCTACGGTCCGAGCGCGGACGCGGAAAGATAGAGGCGTTCGGCGGAGTTTCGCGAAGTCTTTACTCCATGGGCGATCCGGTCACATCACTCACGAACTGCCGCGACCCGTCAGAGGCTCCGTAGAAACGCGATCAGAGCCCGCTTGTCCTCCGGAGTGAGTTTGGTGAGGAATTCCAGGCCCGGGATCGCGCCCCTGGTCACGCCAGGCGGGCTCCAGCCCTTCCTCTCGTAGTCGGGATCCAGGCGAGCTGGTTCGAAGAGCTCTTCGAGCGTCACGATAGAAGCGTCATGCATCAGCCGCGGCCGATACCAAAGGCCGCGCAGCGAAGGGATCTTGTAGAAGCCGGTGCCCTTGCGTGTGCGCAGCGCGAGCCCCGGATCGGTTCCGACGGAGCGATCGCGAACGTCTCCGAAGTTCGGATGATCGAAGGGGACATCGAAGCCAATAGCCGGCGTCAGTTCACCCGTCGTGTAATCCGGTTTGGGATGGCAGGCACCGCACTTCTCCCGTCGAAACACGTCCTCCCCGCGTTTCACGAGATCGGCAGGCGGCGCGTTCGGATTCTTCGGCGGCTCCAACGACAACAAGTACGCACCAATGGCATAGAGCACCTCGTCGGCGTGGCGGTACCTCAATTTCCGTTGCTCATCGCTGAGCATGCGGTGCGGCCCGAAGTCCATCACGTCTGCGCCGGTGATGAGCGCCGCGTACCGGCCGACGTCCTCCGGTCCGCGGAGCCTGTGAGTGCCGGTCGCGTCAATGTAACGGCTGTAGCGCAGCACGTGCAGGTCTGGCACTCGCGTTCCATATAGCGGACTACCGTTGGGGCGCGGGATCACACCATGTGGATTCGCGAACACGCCGCCCGCTCTCGTCAGCGTGAAGAAGCGCTCCAGGCGCGAGTCGGGGTTCCACGGCACGTCGAACATGCGTTTGAAGACGGCTCCGGCGGTGTCACCGGGGAACGGCCGCGTCACTGAGCCGAGACGGAATGCGTTGGCCGCTCCTACAGGACCGTCCGTCGGAATTGTCGCCAGCGGTGCGGCATATTGGATGGTGCGATCCGCGTTCACTGTCCGGTGACAGCTCGCGCAATCCAGGTTGCTGAGCATCAGACCACGATCGGTGATCACCCATCGCGGCTGGAAGACGCTGCCGTCGGCGAGTCCGGGCACCCCCGCGAACGTTTCCGCGTCGCGTGCGCGCGCTATCAAAGCGGCATCGCCTGAGCGCGTCGAGGGATCATCCATCTCGCGAAACGCGCGTGCGCCGGCGGCGATCCAGTCCTGTGGGTTCCGGATCTTCGTCACGTCGACGAGCGGTTCCGGTTTTTGCTTTTGAAGCCATTCCCAATACCCGGGTGGCTCCCGGTCGGGTCGGTAGACGGGATAGGTGCGCAGGTTGTCGGACGGAGCCGCGTAGTATTCGGCCGCGCTGTAATGTCCCGGCCGAACCTTCAGCGAGGCGATCGGTGTGGCCCAATCGGCAAGGGCAGCCTCGTCCCAAATCTGTGGTGCTCTGGTTGCCGTCGACCCAGTGACGCCGAGTGCCAATGAGAAACAGAAGCACAGAATGAGCCGTGGCGCAGAGATGTTCATCTCGCCGTCCTTTCCGTGCTTACCTCGTCCGTTCGTCCCCAGCAGCCCTGGTTCGGCCCGCTGCGGCACCGCTCCCCGATATCCGCGGCAAACGCAATCCTATCGCCATTCAGTGGAGAATCTTCACTTAATGGATGCTCCGCTCGCCGCGCATATCGCCGCATTCGCGTTGTCGGACTACATCGCGAAGAATGAGCAGAGCGGAGCGTTTCAGATCTCCGAGATGTGACGACGATCAGGGGCAGACCACTTCCCGCAAGCGTGCGCCGCCTCGACGTCGTGGTCCTGCGGCAGGAACTGCCAGCGAGTTGGCGGATCAGTCGCGCGCCGGCAGGTCGCGAATGCGCAAGCCGCTGCGACTGATCACGATCGGAATTGCCGCATGCGCCGGGTTGTCCTCGCGCAGTGCGCGCAGCATGGCGCGTTGTGCCGCGCGATCTGCGCCGGACAGCAGCGTAATGGATCCGCCGTCCCCGCCGGCGCCGTTCACCTTCCACCCGATGGCTCGGTGCGCAGCCGCAATCTCGATGACGCGCCGTGCGTCGTCGGGAATCAGATCGGCGCTCAGCTCTGATTGCGCAAGAGTGTTGGCACACATCGCCGATCCCAGTCCGGCGAAGTCTTCCGCAAGCAGCGCGTCGCGCGCTCCTACGGCTGCTCCGCGCAATGCCTCGAGCTCACGGCAGCCGGGCCCTCGCCGTTCCAGATCTCGCATCACCTTTTCGTGAACCGCTGACCAACTGTGCGACCGGCCAAGGTAGATGAGGCACAGGCGACGTTGCAATTCGCGCCGGATCGGGTCCGAGACGACGACCGGCGAGACCACGGCATGCGGATAGTCGGTGATCTCGATGAAATTGATGCCACCGTGCGCGGAGCAGAGTTGATCCTGGACGCCGCTTTGTCGCCCGAGGTGAACGGTCTCGATCGCATGCGCGGCACGGGCGACCTCCTCAGCAGTCCGATGCCGGCGTGAGAGCCGATCCAGCGCGCCAATCAGCGCGACGACCGTCGCCGCCGACGTGCCGGTCGATCCGCCAGCCGGCGCATCCGATCGAATGGTCACTTCGATGTCGACGTCAATCGGAGGCGTGACCTCGCGCAAGCATGCTTCGAGCAGCGGGTGAGGTCCCCACGATGGACCAATCAGGACCGGAACGTACCGGGTCGCGTAGTTCCGCACGTCGAGGACGATGTGCGCGTCCCGGCTGCCGGAAGGGAATGTGTCGATCCGCACGGTGAGGTGCGGGCGGACGGCGATATTGAACACCTTGCCGCGCCGGGCCACCCAGGTATCCGTCCATCCGCCGTTGTCGCAGATACGTATCGGGGCTGTCGACTCGACACCGTATGCGCGCGCCGTCATTCTCGTCGAGCGCTATTTTAGTCGCGAGGCAACACGCATCAATTAGAAAGCGCCGACCGTCTGGCGCGAGGTGGCAGGTGTGCTGACTGTCGGTCGACCACACCCGGGATGCCGGCCAGGAGCATCCTCGGTTTGCCCACCTTGAGCCCACCAGCCGCAGCGAACGCACCTGCGGCGCAAGGTGGTACTATTCGCCGCGCGAATCCGCGACGCATTGAAGCTCGAGCTCCCGCATCCTTTCATCCTCCTGCTTGGCGGTGTGGCGATCGCGGCCGCACTCACGTGGATTCTGCCTGCCGGGGCTTACCAGCGCCGCGCCGATCCGGCAACCGGCCGTAACGTCGTCGTCGCGGGCACCTACGCGCGGATCGACCCGGCACCGGTGGGGCCGATGGCCGCACTCCTCGCCGTACCCCGCGGCATCGTCTCTGGCGCCGACGTGATCCTGACGGTGCTGTTCGTGGGCGGGGCTTTCGCGCTGCTCGATGCCACCGGTGCGCTGGCGCGCCTGGTGGGCGCGCTGGTCGGCCGCACGAATCATCCGCGATTCATCGTCGTTCTCATATGTGTCGCGTTTGCGACGCTCGGCGCGCTCGAAAACATGCAGGAGGAGATCATCGCGCTGGTTCCCGTCCTGCTTGTGCTCAGCCGCGGCCTCGGGTTTGGGCCGATCACGGCCGTCGCGATGAGCGTGGGGGCTGCGGCGGTCGGTTCGACATTCGGCCCTACGAACCCGTTCCAGACCGGGATAGCGCTGCGCTTCGCGGAGATGCCGGCGCTCAGTCAACCGGCCTTGCGCTTCACATTGCTCGTTGCGGCGCTGGTCGTATGGATCGTGTGGACCGTCGCCATGACCTCGCGCGACCAGGTCTTGCCCGGTATCAAACCGGTGGAAGCCCGGCGAGCGACTGCACGCGACGGCGTCCTGCTCGCGATGGTGCTGCTGCCTTTCATTCCCTATGTCTACGGAGTGTTGCGCTACGACTGGGGATTCAACGAACTGTCGGCGCTGTTCCTCGTCGCGGGGGTTGCGGTCGGACTCGTCGCGGGGCGCAGCCTGTCGGAGACGGCGGCCGGACTCCTCAAGGGAATGGAGAGCGTTCTCGCCGCGGCGCTCTTCGTTGGTGTCGCGCGGGCGATCAGCGTCGTCCTGTCGGACGGGCAGATCCTCGACACGATTCTCTACTCACTGGCGACACCTTTGGCGCGACTGCCAGGCTTAGCGGCTGCGATGTTGATGGTACCGACACATGCGCTGCTCCACGTCCCCGTACCATCCGTCAGCGGTCAGGCGGTGTTGACGATGCCGGTGATGGCGCCGCTGTGCGATCTGCTTGGAATTTCTCGAGATGCAGGGGTCATCGCGTATCAGACCGGCGCCGGTCTGATGGACATGATCACGCCCACGAACGGTGCGGTGCTGGCGGTGCTGCTCGCGGCGGACGTGCCCTACGGCCGCTGGATCAGGTTCGCGGTGCCTGGCGCGCTCCTCGTCTCGATCGTGGGTGTCGTCGGGATCGCTTTTGCGCGATAGCGATCCATGACGTGCGAACGATCCTGGTGTGTGGGCCGCGCACCGACAGGATCGTCACAGGCCGACAGGTCTGCGGGTCACCGGTGGATTCGCATCGACGCGATGCGCCCATTTCACGGCGGCACGATCCTCGCAAACACGCAACGATGATGGCCTGGTTTGACGTGGCTGGCGGACGCCTGCGCTTTCGGCGAACGTCCCGTGAACCGGTGCGCGAATGGCTCGAGTCCAGGGAAGGGTTGGACGCGATTCAGACCGCCGCGCGCGAGGTTCGCTTCGCTCTGCTCGGTCGTGCCAGAGTGGCACGGCGTCAGCTGCGTCGGACGCTATCCGCCGCCGTCAAGTCACCGTCCGTTCGCACTGCCCTGACCGAGGAGTGCGAGCATTTTCTCGCGACGTGGACGCAGCTCGCCTATGCACCGGCGCTGCCGCGCCGCACGTTCGCCGCCGGCCATCGACTTGTCGTCGTTCCGCGCGCGATGATCGTGGATCGTTCGCTTGGTGGTGCTGGGACTCGCCTCAGCGCCGCGCTCGGCCCATCCGTGCCGGTCGGATTCAAGTCGTTCTTTGCGCACTGGGTTCTGCGCGCGATGGACGCCGCGATCCGGCGCGGGGCGCCGGCGCCGAAAGGTCCGGTTCATGCGCCGGAGTCGTGGTCGTGCGTGCACGTCGATCCCAAGTTTTTATGGGTCGTGTCGTCCCTCCCCGACGACCCATGGCGGGGCCACGTCATGCTCTGCGAGCTGCCACCGTCAGGTCTGCGACGCCGCGAGCGACACGCGCTGGTCGCGGCCATCGCCGAGTTGACGGAGTCGCTGCCGAACATGACGCGAATCACCCGTGACGAGACGGTACGCACGGCCATCCATCAAATGCGGTCGCTGCGATTCTGATCGCGCGAGGAGGTGCTTCCAGCCGCGCGTACCTCCCCGGCACGGGAGAGGCAACTTTCGTGAGAGTCTTCACTCAATGGCCGATCCGCTCGACGCGCAGGCCGCCGCATTCGCCCAACTCCTGGGAGTAGCGGGAAACGACGCAGACACGGCGTTCAGGAAGGCGTACGCGCTGGCCGACGGGTTGTTCCCGCATCAGGTCGAAGGCGTCGCTTTTCTGCTGGGACGGCGCCGCGCGATCCTAGCCGACGACATGGGTCTCGGCAAGACGCGACAGGCGATCGTGTCGTTGCAGCATCTCGCGCCGAACGGTCCGTATCTCGTCGTGTGCCCCGCCTCGGTGAAGCGAAACTGGGCGCGCGAAATCGAACAAGTGATCCCCGACGCGTCGATCGTCGTGATCGACGGCAGCGCTCCGGTTGACCTCACTCACCGGGGGACTTCGTCCCCCGGACCCCCTTACACGCTCGCTCGCGGGGGCCCCATGCCCCACTCCGCTCGCGTGGCTCGTTCGCTGCGCTCACTCGCCGCGCGATTTGATTCACAGGCTGGCACTGCGACATGGGTCATTGTCAATTACGACGTTCTCGGACGGCATCGAGACGCGCTCGAGGAATGTGACTGGGCTGCGCTCGTGTTCGACGAGGCCCATTATCTGAAGAACCACATGAGCGCCCGCAGCAAACTCGCACGCGGTCTGACCGACAGCGCGAGCACGAAAACGCCCCATCCTCTGATAGTCCAACTGTTGACCGGCACACCGCTCACGAGCCGGCCCCGCGACCTCTTCGTGCTGCTGCAGCTTGTCGGACATCCTCTCGGGCGCAGTTTTCTCGCCTTCGCGAAGCGCTATTGCGCGGCTGAGAAAGGCGAGTTTGGCTGGAAGACCGGCGGTGCCTCGAACATCGACGAGCTTACGGTGCAACTGCACGGCGTCATGCTGCGGCGATCGAAGGACGATGTGCTGGCGCTGCCGCCGAAGCTGCGAGCGTGGGTGCCTGTGACTGTGCCGGCAACGACTGGCGCACGCGCGATAAAGAAGGTCCTGGCACTTCTGACTGGAAAGAGCGACGAGCGCCTGGGCCCGGTGTCGAAGGCGACGGATCCGCGAAAACGCGGCCGGCTTCTGGCGTTCCTTGTCGAAGCACGGCAGGCACTGGCGATTGCGAAAACATCCGCGACGCTGGACTTCGTACGAGGCGCGATCGAGCAGGGCGAGAAGGTCATCGTGTTCTCGTGCTTCGACGATCCGATTCAGAAGCTCGCCAGGGAATTCGGCTCGTCTGCGGTCGTGCTCACCGGGAAAACGCCCGGGTCCACGCGCCAGACCATCGTCGATCTCTTTCAGCACGACGACGACGTCGGTGTTTTGCTGGCGAACATCATCGCGGGCGGCACCGGGCTGAATCTGACAGCGGCGACGCAGGTCGTTTTCAACGATCTCGATTGGGTGCCAACCAATCACTGGCAGGCCGAGGACCGCGCCTACCGCATCGGACAGACCCGAACGGTGAATGTCACGTACTTTGTCGCTCAGGACACGATCGATGATTTCGTCCACGCGGTGCTCGAGACGAAGGCTGCGCTTGTTGCAGCGATCGTCGAAGGCGAGGCCATCGCGGAGGGTGCCGGTGGAGACGTGCTCGATGAGTTGCAGCGTGCGCTGCATTCGCTCTCCTCGGATGTGGCATTTGACGGCAGCGCAAATGACGAACTGGTCGGACGCCTGGTGCAGGAAGCGTCGGAAGATTTTCGCACGCGCCACGAGGTCGATCAGAGGGGAGCAGTCAGCCTCCGCGGTCCGACCGACGTGGAGGCCTTTCGACGCGCGCTCGAGCGACTGGTGAGGGTGCTGTCAGGGACGCCGTCGAAGCGTTTCCGGATCGCGAGCACCTCGCACGAGGGACTCGACTACGAAGTCGTCGTGGCGGATGCTGACGTGACGTGCACCTGCCCCGGGTTCGAATATCGCGGACAGTGTCGCCATGCTCGCGACGTCAAGGCGGCGCTTGCATCCGGACAAGAGGTGCCAGCGCCGTACGCCGAGGTTCGCTGAACAAGACGGTCGCCGCATCAGCGGCGAATTCACGCCCTGAACGAGCCTCCAGGTTTCCGCTAGGCCGGCGCGTCGTACCGAATTGCCAGGACCTCCAACTGCTCGAGTCCACGCGGCGAACGAACCGTCACCACGTCTCCGACCTTTGCCTTCAGCAGTGACGTGGCCAGTGGGGAGCGCCACGACACACGTGTGCTGCCGGAATCGAGCTCGTCAACACCCACGATCGTGACGACGCGCTCGCCGTCGGTTTCGTGCAGAAACGTGACGGTTGCGCCGAAGTACACCCGATCGTGTGTCTTGCCGGAGTTGTCGACGACCACCGCGCTATCGAGACTCTTCGACAGATATCGGATCCGTCGATCGATCTCGCGCAGCTTTCGTTTGCCGTAGATGTAGTCGCCGTTCTCCGAACGATCGCCGTTGCCGGCGGCCCAGGCGACGGTCGTCACCATCGCCGGGCGCTCCACTTTCCACAGCCGTGCGTGCTCGGCCTGCAGGCGGCGGTATCCGGCGGGCGTGATGTAGTTTTTGAATCCGTCGCTCATGGCGGTCTACAACCGTCATCGATTGATGCCCTTATCGTAACCGTGCGCTTTCGCCCATTCGTTCGCTTCGCTCTTGAGCGCCGGGTCCATCGACCGCCAGAACTTCAGCGCCGGAGTCATGAAGCTCATTCTGTGCTTGTGAAGGATCCGGGCGATCTCTGGCGTGAAATGGAAACCAAGTTCGTGGCCATGAGGATTCCTTCAATGGCTGGGGAGTGCTAGCAGTATAAGGAGAAGCGGACCCGTTGTCACACTGAGGCGCAACACCAGGATGGCGCCCGCGTACGCATGCTGACCGCTTTTATCCTCATCGCAGTCGCTGCCCTCACAGCCATTGTTGCCAGCCGTGTGATGTGGTGGGCGGCGCATCGATCGGGGCTTTGGACGATTCTTCTCGGCCCCTTGCTTGGACTGGCGGCCATCATGCTCGTCGTGCTCTTCGGCTACTTGTGGACGTCGCTGACAGGACCATTTTGACGCCGTGCCTCAGGCAGTCGTAGAACTCACTCACAGTTGATCTGTGGCCTCGAGATTCATTGCCACCACGGTGCCACCTCCCCGCGTGAATGCGCAAACGACCTGATCCGGGTTATAACGTTGGCGCATTTCAATGACTGTGGCCCCGCGAGTCGGTACCGATGCGCTGTCGGTGTTTCGTCAATGCTTTGGCGCGCCGCGTGCGCTCGTCGGCATGCTGCATCTCGGCGCGCTTCCGGGAACGCCGTCCGCCTGCCAGTCGCTCGAGAACCTGATTCAGCAGGCACTGACGGAGGCGCGAATCTACCGGGATGCAGGGTTCACGGCGCTGGCCATCGAGAACATGCACGACCGGCCGTATCTCAAGGGCGCTGTCGGCCCTGAGATCACCGCCGCCATGACGGCCCTGGCGCGGGAAGTGAAGCGCGAAACCGGCCTCGCGCTCGGCGTGCAAGTGCTCGCAGGAGCGAACCGCGAGGCGCTCGCCGTCGCGCACGCATCCGGTGCCGACTTCGTTCGCGTCGAAGGATTCGTGTATGCGCACGTCGCCGATGAAGGAGTGATCGAGTCGTGCGCAGGCGAACTGCTCCGCTACCGGCGCGCGATCGGCGCCGAACGGGTGCTGATCTTCGCCGACATCAAGAAGAAGCACAGCGCGCACGCGATCACGGCCGACGTGTCGATCGTCGAGACTGCCAAGGCTGCGGAGTTCTTCCTCGCCGACGGCGTCATCGTTTCCGGCGCCGCGACAGGAGAGCCCGCTTCTGCCGACGAAGTACGGGATGTCGTGCGCGCCGCGACCGTGCCGGTGCTCGTCGGATCGGGCATCACACCCGGGAACATTTCGCGATTTTCGACGGCGCACGGCTTCATCGTTGGTTCATCGGTCAAACACGGCGGCATATGGAATAACGATCTGGATCGCGACAACGTGCGCGCCCTGGCCGACGCGTTCGCCGAACTAGGGAACTGAGTCGCCGTCGTGATTCCGTCATTCGTGCTGCTGGGGAACCTGCTCGTCGACGACGTGGTACTTGCCGACGGGACCACGCGCATGGGGCAGCCGGGTGGCGCGTTGTTGTACGGTGCTCTCGGCGCAACATTGTGGGAGTCGCGCCCGGGCCTCGTCAGCGTTCTTGGTGACGATTATCCAGCCGAGGTCCTCGAAAAACTTCAGCAGCGCGGCGTCGATCTGACCGGTGTGCATCGCCTGGGTCGTCGTGGCGTGCGCACCTGGCTGCTCTACGAGGAGCACGTCCGGCGCCTGATTCATCGACTCGGGTGCCCGACACACGAGGAGGTTTCGCCCGGGCCAGAACTCGTTCCGCCGGAGTGGACCGCCGCTCGCGCCTTTCATCTCGCGCCGATGCCCTACGGCGTGCAACGCGCACTCGTGCTGGCGCGACGCGCGGAGCCAGCAGCCTTCGTCTCGATCGATCCACACCGGCCGGTCACCGAGTCGACGCTGCACGACTGGCGGGAAGTTCTCGCCGACGTCGATGCGTTTTTCCCCGGTGAAGATGAACTCCAGCTCGAAGCAACGCAGGCGGATCCTCATCGCGCGCTTCGGCGGCTGGTCAACGGGCGACTTCGTTTCGTCGTCTGCAAGCGCGGCGCGAAGGGAGGAATCCTGTACGACGCGCATGACGAGCGTTTCTACTCATGGGACGCGCGCGCTGCCGGCGTAGTGGATCAGACCGGCGCCGGCGACGTCTTTGCGGTCGGGTTCGTCCTGGCGCACCTCGCCGGGCTGCCGGTCGATGCATGCCTGGAACGCGCGGTTGTCACGGCGAGCTTCGCAATAGAAGGCTGGGGAGCCGAGGCACTGTGGACGGCCACGCGGGCGGATGCCGAGGCGCGGTTGCGCGACTGGTGCGGCGGAGGCCAGTCGTGAGTCGTCTCATGTGGACATCCCACATTAGGCGACCTACACTCCTCTAGTCATCCCACAGGAAAGTACACGTGGTGGAAACCAGATCAGCCATCCTCCAGGGCACGCTCGATCTCATGGTCCTCAAGACGCTGGAGCAGATGGGTCCGCTGCACGGCTACGGCATCGCTCGTCGGATCGAGCAGGTCGGAGCGCAGGCGGTCATCGTGAATCAGGGCACGGTTTATCTGTGCCTCGTGCGGCTCCTGCAGAAGCGCTGGATCTCCGCCCGGTGGGGGACGTCCGAGAACAACCGCAAGGCAAAGTTCTACGCAATCACCAGAGCCGGGCGTGCGCAGCTCAAAGCCGAGACCAAGAACTGGGAACGCATCTCCGGCCTCATCGGCCGCGTGCTGCAGCCCGAGAGCTGACATGCGCGCGCTGTTCTGGACGGTCGTCGCCCGGATCCACAACTTCCTTCATCCTGCTGCCAGCGACGCCGATTTCGACCACGAGCTGGAACTTCATCTCGCGATGGCGGAGGAGGACAAGCTCCGCCGCGGGATGAGCCCGGAACAGGCGCGCCGAGAGGCGCGGCTGGAGCTCGGTGGCGCGGCGCAGTTGCGCGAAGCGGCCCGCGCCGCCCGGGGCCTGCCCTGGCTCGAAACGTTCTGGCTCGACGCCAAGCTCGGTTTGCGCATGCTGCGCCGATCCTGGGGGCTGACGCTGGTCGGAGGCCTGGCGATGGCGGTCACCATCGGGCTTGGCGCTTCGATGTTCACCATCTGGGATACGGTGTCCGGGACCACGCTGCCGTTGGATGAGGGCAATCGCGTGGTCGCGATCCAGCCATTCGACAAAGCTGCTCAACGCGTTCACCGCACGACGCCGCTTGCGGACTTCCGGCGCTGGCGCGTGGGGTTCCGGTTTCCCGTGAACCAGCGTCTGTGGATCCCGCTTCGAACCAATCCCGTTGGCAGGGTGCATTCGAGTGCAGACGCCTTCATCTTTGCGCGACTCGTGCCTGGAGCGACGCTGGAACGCGCGCAGGCTGAAGTGACGACGTTCGGTCTGCTGCCTCGGGATATCGCCGCCGGAACGAGCGCCCAGCTCGAACCGCGCGCCGTGCCGTACGCCGCCGGCATGTTCCCGACGGTCAACCGTAACAGCTGGCTGGCCGGTGTCATCTTTCTAGTGGGCGCTCTGCTTCTGATGCCTCCCTGCGCGAACATCGCCATTCTGGTGTACGCGCGGACCGTTACCAGGCGCGACGAGTTCGCCGCTCGGACCGCATTGGGCGCCAGCCGCGGGCGCATCGTGATGCAGCTGTTCGTCGAAGTGCTCGTGCTCGCGGCAGGGGCGGGGATCGGCGGGTTCCTCCTCGCCCGCCAGTTCAGCGGCCAGTTGGCCAGCATGGTCATGCCGGCGCTGGGTCCACGGCCGTTCTGGATGGACTTCACGCCGTCGTTGGCAACAGTCCTCTGCGTCGCGGGTCTCAGCGTGCTTGCCGCCGCGGTTGCGGGTGCCGCGCCGGCGTTTCGCGTCACCGGACGTTGGCAGCGAGCGGGTTTCGTCGCGTTGGGTCATCGAGGGAACGGCCCTCGTCTGGGGAAAACGTGGACGGCCCTGGTGGCCACGCAGGTCGCGCTCTCGCTGGCGGTACTGCCGTCAGCCATCGAGATGCTGTGGGGAGTTTTCCGCCCGGCGATCGTCGGGCCAGGACTGCCTGTCGAGGAGTTTCTCACGGCTTCGCTCGGCATGGCGGGCGAGGCGTCCCGCTTCGAGAGTCTCCGAATCGAAACGGTGAGACGGCTGACATCCGAGGCCGGCATTTCCGGCGTGACTGCGTCCGCGGTCGCGCTCTGGGACGAACCAGTCGTTGATATGGAGGTGGAGGGTAGCGAGGCGCAAGGCGCGCAGACAGGATTCAACTCGGTAGACGCCAGGTTCTTCGAAGTCTTCGGCATTCACTTTCTCGCCGGGCGCAGTTTTGACGCGAGCGACTTCGGGCCGGGGCGTAAGGCGGTGACCGTCAATCGATCGTTCGTCACAGAATTCGTCGGCGAGGCGAACGCGCTGGGCCGCCGCTTCCGGTATCACGGCACGGGAGGGCTTGCGGCGGCGCCACCCGGATGGCATGAGATCGTTGGCGTCGTTGAGGATTTCCCGGTGAGCAACGATGATCCCGTGGTGTTCCACCCCATGAGAGTCGCACCCCACCCGGTGAGTCTGACGATTCGCGCGCCAACCGGCATTGGTCCGGCGGCAGGCCGGCTTCGGGACGTCGCCCGCGAGCTCGATCCGCAGCTTCGCGTCGGACATCTGGAATCGCTCGAGGAGATGTACTGGCAGCGGCGATCATTCGATCACATGTTTGGCTTCAGCTTGGGGGCAGTGATGGTGATCGTGCTGCTCTTCTCGATGGCCGGCATTTACACCCTCATGGCGTTCATCGTCGCTCAGCGGTGGCGTGAGATCGCGTCCGCTCGGCGCTGGGGGGCGCAGCCGCGGCGCCTGCTCATCGGCATCTTCGGCCGGGCGGCCGTCCCGCTTCTCATCGGAGCGATACTCGGGTGTGCCATTGCGGTCCGTCTTGATTCCTACTTACCGATCGCCGAGGCCGGCGGTCTGAGGATCCCAGGCGTCGTCGCAGCGTCGGCTGCATTGATGATCGTCGTCGGTCTGCTTGCGGTTGCCGGCCCCGCGCGGCGCGCCATTCGCATCGACCCGATTGAGGCGCTGCGCTTCAATTGAGGCTCGCTGGTAAGATGCGAAGGCGATCCACGCAAGTCAGTGGGAGGGCGCCGTGCACTTCGATGTCCGCTACGCTGTTCGTCAACTCCTGAAATCTCCGGGATTCACTCTCGTAGCGGTCGTCGGACTCGGGCTCGGGATCGGCGCAAACGTCGCGCTCTTCAGCGTCGTCAATTCCATCTTTCTTCGTCCGCTGCCGTATCGTGAACCCGGGCGCCTGGTCAGGTTGACGTCGACCGACGAGGTGCACAACCTGAACCGCGTTGGCTTTTCGCATACCCGCTACCTCGAGGTGCAGCAGCGGCAGCAGGTGTTCAGCGATCTCGCGCTGACGGCGGGCAACGCGTTCACGCTGACTGGACGAGGAGACCCGGAGCAAGTGATCGCCGTTCACGCGTCGGCCTCTCTCTTGCCGACGTTAGGGCTCGACCCCGTCCTGGGACGAAATTTCTCGGCAAGCGAAGATCGTCCCGGTGGCGGGCAGGTCACGCTCCTCAGCTATCGGATGTGGCAGGATCGATTCAACCGGGATCCATCGATTCTCGGACAAACACTAACTCTGAATGGCGCGCCGTACACCGTGATCGGTGTTCTGCCGGAGGCTGCGACAGCTTTTCCCCTCAATCAGATCCAGATCTGGGTACCACGGCCGGCCGAAATTCCCTACATCGTCCCCGTACAACTGACCGGCTATTTCTTTCAGGCAGTCGCGCGGTTGCGGCCGGGCGTTTCGCTGGAGCAGGCTCGCGAGGCAATGAACGTCATTGCCGCGGGCTACCGCGCGGCGAACCCGGCCAACGTCGACGCGCCTTCCCGGATCGAGGTGGTGCCGCTCCTCGAGGACGCTGTCGGTCAGCAGCGCCAGAGTTACCTGATGCTGTTCGGCGCGGTCGGCTGCGTGCTCCTGATCGCGTGCGCGAATATCGCCAACCTGCTGCTGGCGCGCTTCGCCGCGCGGCGCAAGGAGATTGCTGCACGCTTCGCGCTTGGCGCCAGTCGCGCCCGTGTGCTGAGTCACCTCGTCACCGAAAGCATGATCGTTGCGGTGCTTGGCGGCGTTGTGGGTCTGCTGCTTGCGCAATGGGCCCTCGCCGCCGTCGTCGCGTTGGGCGCGGATTTGATTCCGCGGGCTGTCGAAATCCGGCTCGATCCGATGGCGCTCGCGTTTGCTTTGCTCGTGACACTCGCGACGGGGCTGGCGATCGGCCTGCTGCCCGGGCTCCAGGCGGCGCGTGTGAATGTCAACGAGACGCTGAAGGAAGCCAGTCGCGGCTCCACGAGCACTGGCCAGCGTCTGCGTGCGGGCCTGCTGGTCGCGGAGGTAGCGTTGTCGCTGGTGCTGCTGATCTCCGCCGGCCTGCTGCTGGCCAGCTTCGCTCGTCTTCAGCGGGTAGAGCTCGGCTTCAACCCTGAGGGGATTTTCACCGCGCAAGTAGCGTTGCCGGCGGAGCGCTACGACGGCGAAAAGCTGGTTGCCTTCTATGAGCGGTTCTATCAGCGGCTGGCAACGCTGCCGGGCAGTTCGTCGGCGGCGCTGACCGATCGCGTGCCGCTCACTGGCGGGCAGACGCCCGCGCCGGTGGCCGTCATGGGCCGCTCGATCCCGCCGCTCAGCGAGCGCCAACAGGCGAATCGCCACCTCGTATCGCCGAAGTACTTCGCCACGCTGGGAATTCCGATCCGCGCCGGCCGCGATTTCGACGAGCGCGACAACGCGCGGGTCCCCCACGTCGTCATCGTGAATGAGAGCTTCGCGAAGCGTTTCTTTCCCGGGGAGGATCCGATCGGCCGCACGCTGGTGACCGGCATGGCGCAGCGGCCCTCGCAAGTCGTGGGCGTCGTCGGAGACGTGCGCAGCACCGGCCTGAACACGCCGCCCGACCCCGATTACTTCCTGCCCGCGCTGCAGCGGCCGGAGACCTTCACGAACATCCTGGTTCGCACGAACGTCAGTCCATCCGGAATGACGCCGGCCGTGCGGGAAGCCCTGCGATCCGTCGACGCGGATCTCCCCCTGCTGCAGCCGCAAGCGCTCTCGACGCGTGTCGCACAGAACATCGCCGATCGCAAGCTGGCGCTGGTGCTGCTGGCCGGATTCGCCGTCCTCGCGCTGGTGATCGCCAGCCTCGGCGTGTACAGCGTGATGGCGCACCTGGTCGCATTCCGGACGAGCGAGATTGGCATTCGCATGGCCCTCGGGGCGTCGCCGCGAGTGGTGATGGGGATGGTGCTCGGCCACGGTCGCCGCCTGACGCTCCTCGGCATTGCGCTGGGTATCGTCGGCGCATTTCTCGCGTCGAGGCTGATGCGGCAGGCGCTCTTCGAAGTCAGCGGCACCATCAAAAGTACGCCCAGTCGCCGGCCCTGCGCGATCCGACTGCAGTATCTCGTGCCGCGCCGCATTGCACCGTTGAAGCGCTACATCGCGTCCGCCAGGTTCGACGATGCAGCTTCGACGACGGA
>DATLLF010000236.1:0-4712 GCA_035537955.1 Vicinamibacterales bacterium
GGCTTTCAGGAACGTTTCGGACGTGAGGTCGTCGGCGAGGAGCTCATTGCCACACAGATAGAGCGCAAGACGACACGTCGACAGCGGAGAGCCTGCAGCTCCATCAGCGTCCCGCTCACAATACGCGCGAGGACGAGAAACGTTACATCTCCGTCCGCAGCGAACGAATTCAGGGCTGCCGCTGAGGAAAGGAGCCGGGCATGAGAGGAACCCTCGAGAAAGCGTGGGGCTACCAGGGCGACAACATGAACCTGCCCGTCGCCAACGTGGATGCGGCGGTGCCGTTCTACGAACAGATGCTTGGGTTTCGCGTCGTCTCGCGCAGCGACGCGCCACATCGATCCGCCGTGCTCGCGCGCGACGAGGTCCAGATGCGGCTCGCGGAAAACGGCGGCGACTCCTCCCAGGACGGGTGTGCGTTCCACGTGAAGAACGTCGAGGCGCTGCTCGCGGAGTTCAAGTCGAAGGGCCTCGAGAAATCATCCGCCGATCTGGATTTCGAACAACATGACGACGCTACGTGGAAAGTGTTCTACGTCGTGGCACCCGATGGCCTGTGCTACTGGTTCGGCGAGCGACAGCCGGACCTCTCATCGCAGTAGAGGAATATCGCTGCTCGAGTCGATCAGAAGCGTGACGAGCGGATCCAGGTGTCGGCGCGCGTCCAGCTCGCCGCGAGATCCGCATCGACCTGCGGCGAAGGAGTGCCCTTTGCCGCGAGCGCCTGCTGAAGACCGAGTAGCGACCACCCGTTGTGCGGATGTTCCTTCAGGTCCGCGCGGTAGACCTTTTCTGCATCGTCGAAGCGTTTGCTCTCGAGGAGCGCGGCGCCGAGCCAATGGTGCGCGGCAAACGGCAATGGCTCCGGCTCGTCGTAGACGAGCGCATCCTGGAGGTCAGCGGCGCGCTGGAACGATGCGATCGCGGCTGTGAGATCGCCTGAACCGCGTTGCATCTCTCCTTCGAGGATCCCGGCGGCGATCGAGAGCAGCTCTTTCGCCGGGTGCACACGGAACTTCGCGGTCGAGGTTTCGGCCGCCTTGCGGACGCGTCCAAGATAGAGCTGTGCGAAATCCGTGTGCCCCTGTTTGAGGTGCGCGTATCCCTGGGCGAAATCCCACAACCCGCCCTGAATCTCTCCCTTCGGGCGATTCGTCACCTCGAGGACCTCGTCGAATCGGCCGAACCGGATGAGTGTGAGTACCTCGTAGAACGTGTCTCCGGTGAGCTTCGCGTAATCCTTGCCGGCGCGCATCGCGATCGCTCCCTGGCCGTCGTACGACGCCGCATAGAGCAGCATGTGCAGGTTGTGCTCGGGATAGATCGCAAAGCCTTCGCCGATCGCCGCCTTCTGGTCTGAATGCCACGCCTCGAGATTGGCGCGGACCGAATCCCCCCAGCGGCCGACCTCGTTCCAGGTGTGCGACGGCATGTGATTGATGTGACTGGCGCCGGGGATCGAACGGCCGAGGAACTCGGCACAGGCTTCCGCACGCCCGGGCACGCTCGTGGACTCGGTCGCGTGGACGTAGAGATGGCACGCCCCGGGATGATGCACGTCTCGCGACAGGATGCTCTCCAGCACTTCGTGCAGCCGCCGCACGTTCGGATCGTTGATGTCGCGCCTGCCGCGCCGCGGTTCGAGCAGGAAGAGCGCATCGGCGTAGAGCGTGGCGATCTCCAGATCGTCGGGATATCGTGCCGAGACTTTCTCCATCGCGTCTCTGTAGGCTCGGTCCTGCTCGACGCGCTTGCCGGCGTCGAACTTCTCGACATAGCGCACCGCCATCGCCTCGATGAGCGCGCGCTCCTTGTCGTTGGCGCGGTGCTTCAGCGACGACGCCTTCTTCGCCGCGGCGTAGGCGTGTGGCGCTTCCTCGTCGGTCATCGGCGCGTTGAGATAGGACCCCCACGCCCACGCCTCACCCCAGTAGCAGATCGCGCAGTCGGGGTCGCGCTTCCATGCTTCGCGGAACGATCGCACCGCCTCCGGCTTCGCGAACGAGTACATCATCTGGAAGCCCTGGTCGAAGTACGCCTGTGCCTCCTTGTTCGCCGACGAGATCGGCCTGGTGAACGTGCCGAGCCCGGTCTTGTAGATCGCGATCGGCTCCGTGTAGCGGTCGTACAGCGATCGCGTGGCCGGTGTTTGCGGGGACGCCCTCGACATGGCGGCCACGGACACAACGAGCAACGCAGTCAGAAGCGTGGAACGAGTCATGAGGTGAACGTTCCTTCGCGTGGCCCGCGCGCTGTCTTGTTGATCTGACGAATCGCACCGACGTGATACGCCAGATGAGCGATGCTGCCCATCATGCCGGTGAACTCCACGCCGGACACGTCACGGGGTGAGCTCAGTGCCGCTAGCCAGCGCTGAGTCTCGTCTCGCAGCCCGTTTCGGATTTCGTTCCACTCCGATTCGTCGACGGCCGTAATCTTCCAGGCCGCGTCCCACTTCGCATCCGCAAAGGGATTACCGCCGTCGACTGCCCATCGATTCATCAGTGAGAGCCCGAAGCGCAGGTGCTGTGCGTGCGCAGCGATCGTCGCTCCTTCATTGACCGAGCGAGAAGCATCGGCGGCTGCTATGCTGTCGAGCGATCGCAGCAGCCCGATGTCGCCGGAGTTCAGGATGAACGCACCCGCAGCGCCGCGCGTCCCGTCAACGAGTTCGGAGAACAGGCGTCTGAGCGCGTCACTGGTGTCTTTCGTGTTCATATGCGTAGCGTACCCGACCTGCGTCGCGACGAACGATCGATGACGAGACGATTCCGGGTGGTGACCGAAGAAAGCCATTCGTCGGGTTTGGCGGAACACGGAACTGTGATGGGGGCTTAACCTGCGTGGCGAGCGTACCATGCCCCGACTGCGGCGCGCCTCTCGGCGGACGTGCGGGATGCGACGCCGCTTTCCAAGAGCTCGGCGCGCGCGCGTACGAGAACCCAGGGTTCGCATACCGCCGCCGCGCCATCGTCGATGCCTACTGTTTGCAGCACCCGGCCTACATCCTCTCGCTGAAATCGTTTGCCGCGCATCTGTGTGGTCTGTGCGCCGCGATGGAACGGCAGGGGGATCCGCGAGCTGACCGCGCGATCTGGAGCAATCTGCGCGTGCCACCGGGAAGCGAGAAGCCCGCTCTCCCGACCGATCGCGGACGCCTGACCGTACTCGATGTCTATCGCTCGAGCACGGTGGAGGAGTTTCGAGCGGCAGCTGATGAGTGGGTCAGCGCGGTCTGGAGCGCGTGGAAAGAGCACCATCACCTTGCCCGCACGTGGCTGCTGTATTCGATCGATAATCAGCGTTCTGCCCGATGAATCGTCAGTGCCACAGCTCGATTACTCAACGTTTACGATTTGCCGCGCGTGTTGCCGCGTTTGGCGTCGCGCTGCCGGCATGCGGCCTCGGTGCAGCCGGCCAGCCGGCAACTTCCGGCAATCCGATCCTGCCCGGATGGTACGCCGATCCCGAAGCGCACCTCTTCGCGGGCGAATACTGGATCTACCCGACGTATTCCGCGCCGTACGATCAGCAGACGTTCATGGACGCCTTCTCGTCGACGGATCTCGTCTCGTGGACGAAGCACGGCCGCATCCTCGACGTCGCGAAGACCACATGGGCAACTCGCGCGCTGTGGGCGCCATCCGTGATCGAGAAGGACGGCTGGTACTACCTGTTCTTTGGCGCGAATGACATCCAGAACGATCGCCAGACGGGCGGCATCGGCGTGGCCCGCGCTCGACGACCGGAGGGCCCGTTCGAGGACTACCTTGGCCGCCCGCTCATCGATCGCTTCCACAACGGCGCGCAGCCGATCGATCAGTTCGTATTCAAGGACGTCGACGGTGCGCACTACATCGTGTACGGCGGCTGGCGGCACTGCAACATCGCCCGCCTGAACGACGACTTCACCGGCTTCATGCCATTTGCCGACGGCAGCACCTTCCGCGAGATCACCCCCGAGGGATACGTTGAGGGTGCGTTCATGCTGCCCAAGGACGGGAAGTACTACTTCATGTGGTCCGAAGGCGGCTGGACCGGACCGAACTACGCCGTCGCGTACGCCGTTGGCTCGTCCCCTTTCGGTCCCTTCGAGCGAGTGGGAAAGATCCTGCAGCAGAACCCCTCGGTCGCGACCGGTGCCGGCCACCATTCCGTTCTCCGCGGCGCGTCCGGCCGCTGGTACATGGTCTACCACCGCCGGCCGCTCGGCGATACGAATCGCAACCATCGAGTCGTCTGCATCGACGAACTGCGCTTCGAGACAGACGGTTCGATTCGTTCGGTCGTGATCACGACCTCGGGCGTGCCGCGCGACCCAACGCGATGACCTGCGCTGGTCGGCACCGCACGTCGGATCCTACTGCTGGGGGCTGCGCTACGAATGCGCTGCGGGCGCTGAGCCGACGGTCCGCGGGAACGCCGACGTATAATCCCTCCCCCCCGGTGACGACGATCCCACTTCAAGACACACCGGCGCAGGAAGGACGGCTGCTTCGGGTCCTCGGGCTCGGCTTCGGACTCGCAGTGGTCGTCGGCGGCACGATCGGCGTCAGTATCTTTCGGCTTCCCGGTTCGATCGCGGCGTTGATGGCGTCCGCTCCTCTCGTGATGGCTGTCTGGGTCGTCGGCGGCATCTATACGCTGCTCGCCGCGAACTACACGGCGGAGCTCGCCACGATGCTGCCGAAGGCGGGTGGTCCGTATGTGTA
>DATLLF010000237.1:0-7496 GCA_035537955.1 Vicinamibacterales bacterium
CTCGATCGGGCGACGCTGACGAGGCCGCCCGCGCCATGAAGACGTTCGAGTCCCTTCGTGAGGCCCCCTACGGCATCACGTATTCGCAAACGTATCTGCAGCAGGGGCGTTACGGGGAGGCACTCGCATCTACCGGCGCCGAGGCGGAGCTCGTCGATCCGTCCGTGCCCAAAGTGACTTTCGCAGACAGCACGTCGGACGCATTCCCCTCGCAGCAGGCCGCCGGTCGAGAAGCGCGATCCACGATCGGGGGACGGGTCGCGCTCGCCGATTTCGATAGCGACGGCGATCTCGATGCGTTCGTGACCAGCGGCTCGTCGCACAGCCAGCGGCTCTATGTGAACGACAAGGGACGCTTCTCGGACGCGACCGAACGCACCGGTCTTTCCACAAGCGGCGCGCTGGCGGCACATGCTGCCGTGCCGGCCGATTACGACAACGACGGGAAGCTGGATCTGCTTCTTCTGCGGCCTGGTGGAGCTCGATTGCTGCGCCAGCGCGAGGGCGGCTCGTTCGAAGACGTGACGGATGCCGCCGGTCTGCGCTCGACGCCCGACCTGGCCGTCTCCGCGGCGTTCGTCGACGTGGACCACGACGGCGATCTGGACATCTTCATCGCCGGCGGCGCGCGATCGACCGGCGGCGGAGATCGTCCGGCGCCAAATCAGCTTCTGCGCAACAACGGCAACAGGACGTTCGCCGACATCACCCGCGCCGGCGGCCTGCTCGACGGTGAGGTGCGCGGCATCGCCATCGTGCCGACGGATTTCGACGATCGACGAGACATCGACCTGATGGTGCTCGGGGCTTCGAGCCGGCCGCGGCTCTTCAAGAACATGCGCGACGGCTCGTTCAAGGATGTCGCCGCGGAGGTCGGCTTGCCCGCGGCTGCTTCATACAGCGCGCTCGCCGCCGCAGACGTGGACAAGAACGGACGTACCGATTTCCTGTTCGGCCGATCCAACGCCGCCGGCCTCCTTGTGACCAGTGATGGCCAGGGTCGCTTCAGTGAGGTTGCGGGACCGGAGGTGCCGGCAGGCGTAACCGTCGCCCAGTTCGTGGACTACGACAATGATGGATTGCTGGACGTCTTCACTGCCTCGCGCAAGGCCGTGCAGCTGTCGAGAAATATCGGGCAGCGCTGGTCGAGTGTCGCAGAGCCCTCCGGCCTGACCCGTCTCTCGGAATCGCTCGCATCCGACATCGATTCAGTCGCCTTCGGGGATCTCGATCGCGACGGCGATCTGGACGCGCTCGTACTGCTGGCAAACGGCGAGCTTCGATGCTGGCGCAACCAGGGCGGCAGCAGCCACAAATCCATTCCGGTGCGGCTTGCGGGGCGAGCCAGCAATCGTGGGGGAGTGGGGTCGAAAGTGGAGCTGCGCGCGGGCAGCCTGCGGCAGCGCGTGGAAACGACTGCCGTGACACCGGCTCTCGGTCCGCCAGAGATCGTGTTCGGGCTCGGTGCTCGCCAGGTGGCGGACGTCGTGCGAGTCATCTGGCCGTCCGGAACGCTGCAGGCAGAAACCATTGCCGATACCGGCCCGGTGATCGTTACCGAGCTCGATCGCAAGCCCTCGTCGTGCCCCTACCTCTATGTGTGGAACGGCTCGCGATTCGAGTTCGTGACCGACTTCATGGGCGGCGGCGAGATCGGGTACTGGGAGGGGCCGGGTGCGTGGAACACACCCGATCCGGACGAGTACGTCAGGATCCCTCCCGGCAGGCTGCAGCCGCGCGGCAGCCGGTATGAACTCCGCGTCACCAACGAGCTGGAAGAGGCGGTGTTCGCCGATCACATGCAGCTCGTGGCGATCGATCACGCCGAGGATGTCGGCGTGTTCCCCAACGAGGGGCTCGGCGCCGTCGAGTCCGGACGCTTCCCTCCAACGACGGTGCGCGCGGCGCGCCCGCCCTTATCTGCAGTGGACGGACACGGCCGCGACGTACTCTCTCGCCTGAGCGTGCTGGACCGTCAGTACGTCGACGGATTCTCTCTGCTGGACATCAGAGGTTATGCAGAGCCACACGAACTGCGCTTCGATATCGGACCTGGCGCCACCGACGTCATCGTGCTGGCCACAGGCTGGACCGATTACGCGTTCTCGAGTGACAACCTCGCTGCACATCAGCGCGGCCTCGAGCTGCACCCGCCGGTGCTGGAAGTGATGTCCGCACCCGGGCAGTGGCGCACCATCGAGAACATCGGGATCCCTGTCGGCCGGCCGCAGACGCTCGCAATACATCTCCGCGGAAAGCTCCGGCCCGGTGAACGTCAGATGCGCATACGGACCAACATGCGCGTCTACTGGGACCAAATCCTGGTAGACCGCTCCGGCGGGGACATGCCGATACGAGTGACGCGCCTGGATCCTGTCGAAGCAAATCTGCGCTGGCGCGGGTTCTCTGCGGAGGTATCACCCGACGGGCGTCAGCCATTCACGTACGACTACGAGCGCGTCAGCCGCCTCTCGCCGTGGAAGACGATGATCGGGCAGTACACGAAGGAGGGTGACGTTCGCGAGTTGCTGAAAAGCGTGGACGACATGTTCGTCATCGCCAGGCCGGGCGACGAGATCGCGCTGGCCTTCGACCGCGACGCGTTGCCGGCACTCGCGCCGGGGCAGGCGCGAACCTTCCTGCTCTACGCCGACGGATTCAGCAAGGAGATGGACATCACGTCGGCGAGCCCGCACACGGTGGAGCCACTGCCCTTCCATGGCATGCGCAGCTATCCCTATGCATCGGACCAGCGCTACCCCGCGAGCGCCGCGCACCTGGACTACCGGACCCGCTACAATACGCGCATCGTGTCGAGAAGCGTTCCGCCTCTCGAGATCAGCGCGCGCGAGCGCTGATTCAGCACCCTGAACAGAACCCGATGACGCCCCTCCGCTACGCCGCGGCCGCCTGCCAGACGGATCTGCCGAACCCGCTCGATCGACGCCAGATGGCGGCGAATACCGACCGCATGCTGGCGATGATCGATGCGGCGGTAGCCGGCAGCGCGCCGTTCCTGCCGGTCCGCCTCGTGGTCTTTCCCGAGTTCGCACACTCCGCGCCAGTGTTCGCGTCGCATCGCGAGCTGATGGACCGCCTGGCCGTGCCGATCCCCAACGAACACACCGGGCGGCTGGGTGAGAAGGCGCGCGAGCACGGGATCTACATCCAGAGCGGCTCGATGATCGAGCTCGATCCGCGGTGGCCGGACGTCGTGTTCAATGCCACGTGCCTGATCGGCCCTGAGGGCATCCTGACGAAGTACCGCAAGGTCAACACCTGGATCCCCTACGAGGTGCACGCGAGCCCGCACGATCTGCCCGGGTACGACGAGCCACTGTTTCCAGTCGCCGACACGCCGATCGGCCGTCTTGGTTGCGCAATCTGCTACGACTGGCTCTTTCCCGAAGCGATCCGCCAGCTTGCCGCCAACGGTGCGGAGGTGCTGATTCGCGTGTCGGCCTACATGGATCCCTGGGGCGCGACGGAGCCGATGAACTGGTGGACGCTCGTCAACCGGTGCCGCGCGCTCGAGAACACGGCATTCGTCGTAGCGTCGAACCAGGGCGCCAGCCTCAGGCACTATCCGCCGTACTCATGGCCCGGCGGCAGCCAGATCGTCGATTACGACGGCCGGCTGCTTGCGGAGGCATCCCCCGGCCCCGGCGAGCGCATCGTTGTCGCCCCGATCGATATCACGGCGGTGCGTCACGAACGCGAGACGCGCATCGGGCATCACATGCTGGCGCACCTGCGCACCGAGGCGTATCCCGTCTACGCGGGACATCGATACCCGCCCGCCGGGCACGATCCGGCGTACGCCTCCTACGAGCGCAACGTAGAGTTGATTCGACAGGCCAAAAGCACCGCAGAGGTCAATCATGGAACCGATGTTCCTGCCCGACGTTGAGCGGAACCCGGAGCCCGGCCCGTATCGCGATCTGATCGAGGCGATGCAGAAGCAAGGTTCGGAGTATCCGCAGATCTGGCACCTGTTCGCATACCTGCCCTCCGCGACGGTCCATCTCGCGCGGTTCACGCAGGAGATTCTTCGTGGGCCCTCACCGCTCAGCCCGGGGATGCGCGAGCTGATTGCGGCGTACACGTCGCGGCGCAACGACTGCCCGTTTTGAATCGGCTCTCACGCCGCAGTTGCGGCGGAGCTGCTCGGAGACGAGACCCTCGTGCGCGGGGTGCTGGCCGACGTCGACTCGTCCGCCCTCGACGAGCGGCACAAGGCGCTGTTCCGGTTCGTCGACAAGATCAACCACGACTCCCCGCGCATCGCCCCTGCGGATCTCGAGGCGCTGCGCTCATCGGGGTGGACAGACGAGGCGATCTATTTCGCGATCACCGTCTGCGCGCTGTTCAATTTCTACAATCGATGGATCGATGCGAGCGGCGTTCACGCGATGTCCGAACAGGCGCATCGCCTGGGCGGTAAGCGGATGGCGGTTCAGGGATACGCGAGAGAGTGATCGCCAATGCTGACCCGCTTTCCACAGGCCGTTCCCGAGATTCCGGTGAACAACGTCGACAAAGCCGCTGAGTACTACGTGAATGTGCTCGGATTCAGTTTCGACTGGGGAAATGATGACGGCGGGATTGGAGGCATCTCGCAGGGGGATTGCCGAATGTTTCTCACGAACGCGCCGTTCCGCGCCGCGCACGGGCCGAGGGCCTCGGGGATCGTCTGGCTGAATCTCAACAGCAAACAGGAAGTCGACGGACTATTCGAGCGCTGGAAAGATACCGGGGCGAAGATTGTCGAGGCCGTGGAAGACAAGCCGTGGAACCTGCGCGAGTTCAGGGTCGCGGATCTGGACGGCAATCAGCTGCGTGTGTTCTATGACTTCAACTGGGAAATGAGCGAAGAGCGCAGGCGGTAATGTCGATTGAAGCAGCCTCTCATCGCTCGATGCGGATGCGCAGCGCGCCGAACGAGTCGGGCTGTCGCACGATGATGGAGCCCTGATGGATCGTCCAACCGGACGATGCGGAATCGAGCGCATCGAAGTCCACGCGCGACACAACCTGATCGTTCCCGATGACGACGCGCTTCGGTTCGCCGTCCCAGGGAATCGCGACTTCGATGCTTCGCGCGGCCGGCCGATAAGACCCCGACGGCGCGCCGATCTCGACGGTACGAACGCGATCGCCGGTCTCGTAGCGCACGCGCCGGACCGCCGATCCTCCTCGCGTATATTCCAGCGTTTCGCCGTCGTCTTCATACAAGGTGGCTTCTGTCGCCGCCCCTGGAAAGATACGAAGCCGCAGCGGCTGTCCTGACATCTCCCCCGTGTGCTGGACGACGGGCTGCTCGAACAGCACGGCGCCAGCACGCACGTATATGGGTAATGACGCGAGCGTCACCGGTACGCGGATGCGTGCGCCGCCCTGGTGCCGCTCTCCCGTCCAGTAGTCGAACCAGTCCCCCTTCGGCAGATACACCTCGCGTTCGGTGGCCCCCTGGCGCAGCACCGGCGCGACCAGCAGGTCGGCGCCGAACATGAACTGGTCCTCCATGCCGTAGGTATTCGGATCGCCGGGAAACTCCAGAAGCATCGGGCGCAGCGCCGGCAGGCCCGTCAGAGTCGCTTCCCGCATGACGTTGTAGATGTGGGGGAGCAATTCGTAACGCAGTTCGATCGCCCGTCGATTCACTGCTTCGTGATACGTCCCGTACGACCAGGGCTCCTGATCGGGCGTGCCGATCGCGGTGTGCGAGCGCATGAACGGGTAGAAGACACCGGCCTGCAGCCATCGTGTGTAGAGCTCGGCGGACGGCGCTTCGGCAAACCCGCCGATATCGCTGCCCACGAACGTCAGTCCTGACAGACCCATTCCCATCAGCGTCGTGATCGAACCCCGGAGGTGTCCCCAGTCGCTGACGTTGTCACCTGGCCAGAGCGCGGTATAGCGCTGGCCACCGGCATACGACGCACGACTGAGCACGAAGGGCCGGGCATTCGGCTGGAGTTTCAGCAGCCCTTCGTGCGTCGCTCGCGTCATCAACAGCCCATAGACGTTGTGAATCTCACGGTGATCGGTAGGCTGACCTTCGTTGTCGTGCCGCACGGTCAGCGGCATCGTGCCCGACGGCACGTCGAAGATGGCGGGCTCGTTCATGTCGTTCCAGATCCCGGCAACGCCGGCCTCGAGCAATGGGGCGAAGAGTGTGCCCCACCATTCCCGCGCGGCGGGCTTGCTGAAGTCGGGGAACACGCTCGGAGCTGGATCCTGTTCTGCCTGCGAAGGCCACACCGGCGCTTCGTAGACGGTGCCGTCCGGATTCTTCACGAACTGATCGCCGGCGAGTCCTGAATCGTACGGCTTCCAGCCAGGCGCCTTTTTCGGATGCGGATCGATGATGACCACGGTTCGCAGCCCCTGCCTGCGCAGGTCGGCGATGAGCCCCGGCGGATCCGGAAAGCGCTTCGGGTCCCACGTGAACGGGTTGAAACCATTCAGGTAGTGAATGTCGAGCCAGATCACATCGGCGGGAATCTTCCGCTCGCGAAAGTTCTGCGCGATGAAGCGCACCTTCGCGTCCGGGTAATAGGAGTAGCGGCACTGATGGTAGCCAAGCGCCCACCGCGGCGGCAGAGGCATGCGGCCGGTGAGAGCCGTGTAGCGTGTGATCACGCTCTTGGGATCGGGACCGTTGATGAAGTAGTAGTTGAGATCGCCGCCATCGGCGCCAAACGACAGGAGGCCCTCCGACTGGTGACCGATGTCGAAGTTGCTGCGGAAGGTGTTGTCGAAGAAGATGCCGTGGCTGCGCCCGCCGCGCAGCACGAGGAAGAACGGCACTGACACGTAGATCGGATCCGTGCTGAGATCGTACGCGTAGGTGTCGCTGTTCCACATCGTGTAGTTGTAGCCACCGAGCTTCCGGCCGCGCTTGTCGAGGTCGCCGGTCTTCGATCCCAGGCCATATACGTGTTCGTCCTCACGCAGCCGCTTCCAGACACGAACCGTCCGCCCTGAGAAGGCGATTCCATTCTGCGGATCGTCTTCGTCGAGCGAGTTGCCCTGGGCATCGGCGATGGCAATGCGGAATGGATCGTGAGTGATCGTCATCTGCAGCGCCGGCGGGCGGATCGTCGACCGATCGCGGGCGATGCGGAAGACCGCGCCGGGATCGGCGCGCACACCGGCGACCACGCTGTACGAATGATCGCGGCCGAGATCCTGACGCGGCGCGAACCGAACCCGGAAAATGTCGGGCTCGAGCACCGTGACGACGACGGTCCCCTGGCGGTTGCGGAAGGTAAGGGTGTTGGCCTCCTGACGCGGAGCGGGCATCGCGCCGAGCGACGTCCACTGGGCCGCGGCGGGCGACGCCACCAATAACGTCGAGATGACGAGTGCACAACGCCAGCGCAGCTTCCTCATGACCGCTCCCCTGCTTCTGCTCTACGGACAGTCGATTCTGGACGTCATCGCGCGGCGGATTATAGCGTCCGATGTCGCATTTTCACGGAGGTAAAATG
>DATLLF010000238.1:0-14844 GCA_035537955.1 Vicinamibacterales bacterium
ACATAGCCATGAACCAGCAGTGCCGCCACTGCGGCGCCAAAAGTCAAAAAATTGGGAATCCGCCTGGTTTTCAGGTCCCAGAGCGCCGCCTCGACGGCGACGACGATCGTTGCGACGTGAATTGAAGTCATTCAGTTCAACCAGCAGACTCTGTATCTATCTCGGTCAATTCCGCCTGGCTCAGCAGCCGGCTCGCCAAGGCTTGGAGCACGATCATGGGCAGCCAGTGCCGCCCGGGTCAGGCGTACAGCCGGACAGATTCTGGACGTTCGTATCCCATCCCTGATAGGCGAGTTCGAGCTTATCAACGATGGTGGGCCAGACGACGACGGCACAGAGGCCGATACTCGCCGACAGCAGCGCGTATTCGATGAGGTCCTGGCCTCGGTCGTCCCAAATGAATCGAAGGAACATGACTTGTTCGACTCTGGCAAAAGGAGCCCGATCCGGGCTCTATGGGATACCAGCCTCGATGTTCTGGTAATTGGTGGTCACTTTCGAGCCCACCGCGCTGATCGCGAGCACCGCCACGACCGAGATCAGCGCAGCCAGCAGCGCGTACTCGATCAGGTCCTGGCCGTCCTCGTTAACGACCATTCGCGAACAGAGGCTTCTGATGTTTGTCATAGTCGATCTCGTGCGAGAAGAATCCAGGTGCTGACAGGTTGATGCGTTGGGCCCACACCGCGCGGGCCCAACGCCGGTTGACTAAGGGATCGACGTCTTGACGTTATCGAACAGCTTCGACACCTTGGTGCCAGCGGCCTGAATGGCGAGCACACAGACGATCGAAATCAGTCCGGCGAGCAATGCGTACTCGATCAGGTCCTGCCCGGCTTCCTCGACGACGAAACGGTTGATCAGGTTCTTCATCATTTACTCCACTCTCTTGCGATCTCAATTGACGTGGCGTGGCGGGAAGACCCCGAACCACGCCGATCTGACTACGGAATCGACGTCTTGACGTTGTCGAACAGCTGCGACACCTTCGTGCCGGCCGCCTGGATTGCGAGCACGCACACGATCGAGATGAGCCCGGCGAGCAGCGCGTATTCGATCAGGTCCTGGCCCGACTCCTCGCGCGCAAAACGATTGAACAGGTTCTTCATCATCAGCTCCATTCTCGGAGAACATGACCTCGGCCGAACGAGCCAGCCGCGGCCAGCCCTCGAGAATTAAGGGATCGACGACTTCACGTTGTCGAACAGCTTCGACACCTTGGTGCCGGCAGCCTGGATGGCGAGCACGCAGACCAGCGAGATCAGCCCCGCCAGCAGCGCGTACTCGATCAGGTCCTGACCAGCCTCTTCACTCGCGAACCGATTGAACAGGTTCTTCATGACTCTTTTCTCACTCCACTTCGATGTTCGTCGGCGGGACCATCCCGCCCGTTATGGGCGGCGGTGATTTGCTGGATCCCTAGTGAGCCCGCCGGCTCTTATCGCCAGAAATGGCGCTGGACCCTGAATCGCCGCTCTACCGCTTGCACAGGTTTCTGATTGGAGACGTCCGGCGGCTGTGCCATCCGCCGTGTCCCATCCGTCACATGACGGAATCTCTTAATTCGTTTTGCCAGGCTCGAAGCGCAGCGTCCGGACCGCGGATGGCTGAAAGCCGGCGATCACTCTTCGCAGCGACCGTTCGCTCGGGTGCGTCGTCCACAGGAACTGCGCCCCCAGCCGGAACCAGCTGTCGCCGACCGTCGGCGCCTGGCATCGCACGATCCGCACGTCGTCCACGTAATCGACGCCGTCGTACGAGAGCCGCAACGTTCCGGTCGTCCCTTCCGCGAGCCGAGTCTCGCTCTGAATCAAACAGCCCGAATTACTGATGTCCACGAGCCTGACCGACACGTCTCGACCGAGGACGGCGACCACGTCGTGCGCGCGAAGGATGGCGTCGAGCGCTTCCACTTCAGATCGCCTCCGCAGCTGCGGTCGGCACCGGCTTCTCGGTGACGGCCTCGAACCCATTCAGGACGGTGAGCCGGATCCGATGACGCACAGCCCCCTCGACCATGACCGGGCGGCTGTCGATCACCCTCACCTTCAGCCCGAGGGTCGTGCCAGCCCCCATCAGGTCCAGCGTCATGTCTTCTCCGGCCACCGCAGGTACGTTGCTGACGGCCTGCAGTTCGTCGCGATCGGTGTGCTGGATCACCACGTCGCGCAGGACTCGCATGGCCCCATCCCACGGTGTCGCCACCATGAACCTCGGATGAGAACGGCGACCTGACATGAGCACCTCGGGGAGCTTGAAAAACGTTTGTTTGTGTTGCTTGTTGCTGCGGTCGCGCCCGTGACCGTGTCGCGCCGCGCCATGCCTGACCGCAAGCGTGATGCCCGAATGTGTCAGGCGCTGGCGCATCACTGTAACTCGAACAATCTGCAGCTACTTACCATGCGCGTCGCCACCTGGGTGTGGCGGAGCCCCGCAGTGGAAGTCTGGTCGGGACCAAACCTTCGGCGGATGGGACAAGAAAAACGGCTGTTTCCGCGCGACGACCGTTTGGCCGCGCGGCCAGTTACTTGCCCTGAGCCGGGATCGGGATCAGGCGACTTCGAGGAGGTCGCCGGCACGCGTGCCGGAGCGCGCGAGCTCCCCGGCCGCCAGCTCCACGACCGCGAAGGCGCGCAGCGCGCCCGCGATCCGACGAGGCGGCACCGCCTCTGACACCTTCAGTACACGCCCGTCGCGGGCCGCAAAGAGGATGTCGATCGGGAAACGCATTGCAAATGTGTGCACCAGGTTGGTTGGCGCGATGACGAGCGCCTGACCGGGCGGAAGGCCGTCACGCCCGAGGAGCCCCCGCTTGCGGTCCGCGGAGCTGAAAGCGGTTTCGATATGTGTCGCCACGGAGAGTCCGCTGCGGACATTTCGCAGGGTGAGAGGCCGGTCCGACGCCCGCAGGAGCGGTGAAAGAAAGTGAGATCGGCTCACCGACGCCGCCTTAAGTCGGCTGTCAGGCAGTCTTTTGTCGCCCCAAAAGGTGTCGATCTTAGCTGAAAACAGACTCGACCCTTAAGGATGTGCTGTTTTTTAGACATTGTCGGTGGCAGTTCTCTTGATCCTCCCGAGGCGTGCACGCCAAACCTGAGCGGGATCAGTCTCCTTGTCCGTTCTGCGGATCCAGCGCGATTCTGCTTATCGGCGGGTCGCTGGTCTACCTGCATTACCGGTGCGGCCAGTGCCTGGAACTGTGGACCGTCACTGCCTCGCCGAGCCGGATCGGCCGTTATCAGCCCCTTCCGGTCCGAGCGAACCAGACAATCCATTAGCCGCAAGGCAGCTTTGTAGCCGGAGGTGCAGTTTTAGTACGCGCGGGCTCTGCCGCTCGCGCCAGCTCGTTGAGATAAGCCACTGAAGAGGTTGGATTTGCCGGAATCATCTCACGTGGCTCGACGCTTGCGAGTCTGGTCAGGCGCAGAAAAAGTAAGCAGGTCGGCGACGGCTCTAATAAAATGACGGGGCTCACTCGATGAACGACGCAGCAGCTGCTCCTCGGACTACGGCACGGCCGAACTCCGTAGGTGTGCCAACTGTCATTGCCGGCAGCGCCGCCATGCTGGAAGTCCTCGCGCTCGCGCGCAGGTCTGCCGCGGGCGACGCCAAGGTCCTCGTGACGGGCGAGAGCGGCGTCGGCAAAGATGTCATCGCTCGACACATCCACGCGAGCTCGAAGCGCGCGCGCGGGCCGTTCATCGCGGTGAACTGCGCCGGGCTGACCGAGACCCTGCTCGAATCAGAGCTGTTCGGCCACGTGAAGGGCAGCTTCACCGGCGCCTACCGCGACAAACGCGGCAAGCTGCAGATGGCGCACGGCGGAACGCTGTTCCTCGATGAAGTCGGCGAGATGAGCCTGCGCATGCAGGCGCTGCTGCTGCGGTTTCTCGAGACGGGCGAGATCCAGTCCGTGGGCGCGCACGAAGAGACGACGCTCGTCGACGTGCGCGTGATTGCCGCCACGAACCGCAACCTGCCGGATCGTGTGGCCGCGGGCGAGTTCCGCGAGGATCTGCTCTATCGCCTTCGCGTCATCCACATTCACGTGCCGCCACTGCGCGAGCGCCGCGACGACATCCCGCTGCTCGTGCAGCACCTCCTGAAGCGCGCGGATCACGCGGTTGAAGTGTCGGAAGATGCCATGCAGCTGCTGCAGCGGTATCGCTGGCCCGGCAACATCCGCGAGCTGCAGAACGTGATCGAGCAGGCCATGTGGTTCGCCGATCGCGAGATGATCGATGTCGGGCACCTGCCGCCCACGCTGCGTTCGAACGATACGCTGCTGCCACAGCGGGAACGGCGACGTCAGGTCGCTGACGATCTCTACGACGCGCTCGTCACGGGCGGATATTCCTTCTGGGAACACATCCACCCGATCTTTCTGTCACGCGACATCACGCGTCACGACATCCGCGAGCTCGTCGTCCGCGGCCTGCGCACGACGCACGGCAACTACCGCGGGCTCCTGCGCCTGTTTGGAATCCCCACGCAGGACTACAAGCGCTTCCACAACTTCCTGATGGCGCATGGCTGCAAGGTGGACTACCGCTCCTTCCGCCAGGGCACACCGGAGCCTGCGCGCCGCCACAAGGTCGTCCTGCCGCCGCTCCGTCCAGGTGCGGCGACGTCGCGCACCGGCGAGGACCCGCCGAAGGACGACGACGCGACGACGTAGTAGTCCGGCTGGCGGCTGGCGGCTTGAGGCTGGCGGTTCACGGCTGGCGGCTGGCGGTTCATGGCTGGCGGTTCATGGCTGGCGGCTCGAGGCTGGCGGCAGTTCTATGTCCAAAGCCCAAGCCCGCCACACGCCGCAAGCCGCAAGCCGCAAGCCCCAGCCCAGGCCCCCCGCAAGCCGCAAGCCGCAAGCCGGTGGCTTTAACGTCCGACGAGCCGCGCCCAGATGAGCGCAGGACGATACACCGCGAACTCGAGTGGCGCACGCAGCAGGAGACGCTTGAGATCGGCGCCGGACGGCGCGCCGGGCGTGCCTCCACGAAGAAGCAGCGCCGACGCGGAGACGACGGCGTAGCCAAATGTCAGCAGCAGGAACGTAAGGTACGGGGCACGCCAGCTTACCCAGCCGGCCAGCGCGGCCGCGACGATCAGCACCGCGACAATCCCCTGCGCAGCCGACGTGAGCAGCTCCACTCCCACAACGATCGTCATCGTCCGGCGCGTGCGGTCCTTGCCGGGCGCGCGGCGGAACGTCTTCAGTGCTTCGATGAGGGCATTCTGGCGACGTGAGGCGAGAACGGCGGCACCACGAACGGTCGACGTTGCCGCGTCACCGAAGACTTCAGACGTGCGAACCACGCGGCCCGAGGGCCCGTCGCCCTGGGACGTCTGCAGGCGAACGAGAAGATCGAGCTCCGCGTCGGCCGCGCTCGTCGAGAATCCTCCCAGCTCCATCACCGCATCCCGACGCCAGGCCGTGACACCGTCCAGTGGCGGCAGACCGCATTGCAACTGATGCCATGCGAGCCGGCTTGCCATCCATGAGCGGATCGACGCGAGGCGCTGGTAATCATCAGCTGCAGCGATCCAGCCGGGGTCTGAGGTCTGTGGGCCAGGGTCCGTTCCAACCCCTGGATGCATCGCGGCGCTTGCCGGGCGCCGCTCGACGTAACTCGTGACGGCGAGCACCGCGCCCGGATCGCGGAGGGCCGGCGACATGAGACGCAGCAGCGCGTCCGCATCGAACGCGATGCCAGGGTTCACTGAGACGACATACCGGTAGCGCGCGAAGCTGACGCCGCAGTTGAGCGCATCGGCCCGACCCGCCGGAGCCTTCTCGATCACGACGAGCCGCGGATCGCGATCGCTGCCGAGGATGCGATTCACCGGCGACGTGTGGAGCGTCCGCCGGTAGAAGAGCTCCTTCGGCTCGAGGGCCCAGTCCTTCTTCAGCCTTTCCCACGATCGATCCGAGAGCGACTCCGCGACCACTACGACTTCGAGCTCCGGATAGTTGAGACCGAGCAGCGCCTCGACCGAGTGCGAGATCGTGGAGCAGTCGCCATCGACCGGCACGATCACGCTCACAGGAATGGTGAACCGGGATCCCGCGAGAGCCTGGTATGCGTCAGCCGCGCGCTCGCGTCGGCCGCCACGTGAGATCGCCCCGGCGACCGACGCCGCCGCAACGATCATCAGGTAGCCGAGCGATGCAGTCACGGCGAACGCCGTGAGCGCGATGAGCAGCGCTGCGATCATCAGGCGGCACCGACCTGCTCGAGCCCCATGCTCGTAAGAAGATTGCGGATGCGCGGCGCCGCCGTACCGGAACGCTCGATGAGTGAATCGGTCAGACGCAACCCGCCGGCTGCCGCGATGCGGCGCAGCAGATCGATCTTCGTGTGACTCGGATCGTCGGAGGCGGCTTCCATCACGATGAGGCTGTCGAGAATACCCAGGTTCTGGAACACCTCGGCGGCGCCGTTGCGGACAAACTCGTCGGGATGATCCAGGCACCGCATCAGCACCGGCCAGATCTCCGAACCCATCGCCTCGAGGGCATGTTTCGCCGCGGTGCGGACCCACCAGTCGTGATCTCCGAGCAGTTCGGCAACCGCGGGAGCGGTGTCGGATCGTTCCAGCTCACCGAGGGCGCGCGCGGCATGGGCACGAACGAACGCGGCGGGATCACGCAGGAGCTGCATCGCGGCGGAGGCGGCGACCTCATCGCCGACTCTGCCCAGCGACTGGATTGCGGCCTTGCGCACGCGGGCGTCGACGTCCGTCACCAGCAGCGCCAGCTCCGACTCGACCCAGTCGAACTCGGGATATTCCGCCAGCAGCGTCGCGCCCCAGAAACGCACCAGTGGATCCGCATCACGCAGCAACGGCCGGTACGCGCCCGCCGGACGCAGCGGCGAGTGTTCGAGGTGGACGGCTATGCGTGACGGGGACTGCTTGCGCTGTTTGAGCGCGTCGATCAGGATCCCGGTGGCGCGCTCATCGCTCGACGTACCAAGGAGCGTGAGGCCGACCGACGCCACTTCGGCACTCGAGCTCTCGACTGCACGCGAGAGGATGTCGACGACTTGCGGGTGATTCAGATGGAACAACACCTTCATCGACGCGGTGCGGCGCCAGATGTCGCGCGACTTTCGATGGAAGGAGGCCTCGCGCACCAGGGTGTAGATTCCCCATCGCTCAACGAGGTGGGTCGTCAGCACGTCGACCGTGTCCCGCGGCGTACTGCCATCAGCGGCCGTGTGCAGGATCATGTCGCGCGAGATCCGGTCGAGGAGCGGCACGACGCGTGTCAGGCGCTCCGCAGTCGACACCGAGCGCACGTCGGCGGCGCTCAACGTGTCGAGGATGGCCGCCACGACTGATCTGGCCGCGGTCCGGCGGCGGTCGATGTGCAGTACATACGCTGCGAGCCCGGCCCACAAGAGGACGGCGACTACCCCGCCGGTGAGAATGATCGGTTCAAGATTCATAGGCACATCAGTTGATCGGTCGATCTACCGATCGGTTGATCGGTTGATCGGATCGGCTGACCCCGCATATCGGCCGCTGAGCCGGCCAACTTTGGTCCGATCGATCGAACGATCGACCGATCAGCCGATCGACCGATCCGCGTCGCGGTTCAACGGCGCGCGACGCGGTAGTTGTGTGCCACTACTGCCGCATAGGTGGCGTTGAGGACCGCCATCATGATCGTCGCGGCGCGCGGGTGGTTCTTCGACAGTCGCTCCGCAAAATACGTGGTCGCCGCCGCCGTTCCGGCTTTGACGGCGAACAGTGCGGCGCTGTTGCTCGCCAGGCCTGACATCGCGGGGTTCGCTTCGGTGCCGCCGTTGCTCAGTGCCTTTCGTGTCGAGATGCCGTCCATGATCTGCAGTGCGGCGAAGGAGACATACATGCTGCGGCGCAGCGAGGTGGAGGCGCCCGTTGCGTCAACGCCGGGCATGCGCGCGTCAATAGGGTTCTGTGCAGCCTCGCCGATCGTGGTGCTCTTTGGTTCGGCCGCGCGATCGATCAACAGTGCGGGCGGCATCACGCTCGCCACGCTCGGCACGAACGGGGCGGTGTCGGCCAGCGTGAAATCGACCTGCGGGATCGTGCGGTCACCAACCGTATCGACGGCGAGCACGGGAGACGTTCCGGCAACCAGCACTGCACTGGCGAGAGCGACGACACGAGCGAGCGGAGCGGTCGCGAACATCGACGAACCTTTCCGGGCCAATGGGCCCTGTCAGTCGCCGATGTGGCACGCCGTGCTTCGCTGACGTGCGTCGAACGACCGCACGTTCGGGGTGCATCGAGAATGCCCTCCTCACATGGGTCGAAACAGCCTGTTTTTATTGCGTTTTTTGACGATTGCGCGGGAACGGGTCTTACACTCCTGGGCCCGCCAGCGCGGATTTGTAATCCTCCTCAGAACGGTCTGAAGAGGAGCGCTTCTGTCCGCGCTTGAGGCCCAGCAACTGCTTGAAGCGGTCGACGAGACCGCCACCTTCGCTGCCCCGATCCAGAGATTCGAGCGCGTTCAGACATTCCGCGATCGACGTCACGGAACCGATGCCGAGCTGTCGCGCGCTGCCCGGTACGGTGTCTTCACCACCGCGCCACACCAGGATTGCGCGCGCGGCCGAATCGATGGCGATATCGAGACAGTTTTCGGGACGGTCGTCGACGAGGACATCGAGATTGAGTGATGCGGCGATCTTTCCGCGCGAGCCATGGACGACGAATACCGATGGCAGCTCGAAGCCATGTGCGCTGAGCCAGCGATGGCTTTGCGTCTGGGCGGTGTCGCCGCGCGTTTCGGGACGGCTCGTGAGGAAGATGACCTGCCAGCGGCGCTCGCGTGCGAGCTGCGAGAGCCGCGCAAGCGCGCCAGGCTCGATCTCGTCGAGCGTTTCCCAGAAATTCTCGCGGGCACACGCGGCTTCCCACAGCTCACGCTGCTGGCGGGTCGTGAGGGCCGACATGCTGAAGCCGGGCGGCGCAGATGCTGTTTCCTCGCCTGTCCCGTCGGGTTGCGGCGCGACCGACCGCGGCAGCGTGCCGGGATCGATTCCGGGAAACAGACGACGAGCCTCACGCGCGAGCGCGCCCTGGAGATCGGCGACGGTGCCGTCGAGATCGAACCCTAATCGCATCGATTGCCGCGTCGTTAGTGTACTTCCGGCTCCTCTCGTGCCGCCATCGAACTGACGGATTATCGGCTCGCGGCCGCAGGGACTGCAAGACGGCTCTCGGCTTGCGGCTTGCGGCTTGCGGCTTGCGGCTTGCGGCCTGCGGCTTGCGGCTTGCGGCTTGCGGCTTGCGGCTTGCGGAGGGACCATCGCATGGCCCGCAGCACCAGCACCGCAGCACCAGCACCTAGCACCCCCGCACCTAGCACCAGCACTGAGCACCGAGCACTCAGCTCCAGCGTTAGTCTCCCCGCGACCAGACCTTTGCGGATGCGGATACAATTCACGTCATTCTTCCCAGGTCACTCTAAACCCGTGTATCCGCAGGGCTACAGATGTACCCGGCGCGTCACGACAAGCGGTGTACGTGCGTTGACTGACTTCAACCTGCGTCTTAAGCTGCAATCTCGCCCGCATATCTGGCTACAGCGGTCATTCGGATCAGGGCAGTGTTGAAACGCAAACGCGACGTCATCTCACGCCCGTTCGGTGATGCGGCAGTGCTCGTGGATCTGACGACAAACCAGATTTTCGAGCTGAATCGTACGGGGTATCGCATCTGGGAACTGCTGGAAGAGCGGCTCGATCGCGCGGCGATAACCGACATGCTCCAGCGGGAATTCCAGGTCGAACGCAGCCAGCTCGAACTCGAAGTCGACGAGCTCCTCAATGAGCTTCGTCGGGAGAATCTGCTCGCGGAAGAAGATGACAGCGCAAGCCCTGACGGCTAACGTCGACGCGAAACTGGACTGGGTGGCCGTCTACGGCCATCGCCAGCCCGGAGCCTCTTCGTCCACTCGCACCCTCGGAGCGCTCCCCGCCGGCACGTGCGTCACCATCGAAGGCCAGGCCAGCGACACGTACTCCACCGCCGCTGACCGCTGGCGCGGTCTCCTGTTCGACGGAGTACTGCACAATCGCGCCGAGCTTGCCACGTCTCTCGGTATCGAGTCCGCGTCCGAGGCGGGGCTGTTGCTCGCGGCGTACAACAAGTGGGGCGTCGAACTGACGCGCCGCATCAAAGGCATTTTTTCGATCGTCATCTGGGACGGCATGCAACGCCGGCTCTTCGCGATTCGCGATCCGCTCGGCGCGTACCCGTTATTCTTCGCGCGGGGCAGCGGCGACAGGCTGCTGGTCTCCACATCGATCGATGCGCTGGTCAATCATCCGTCCGTCGATGCGTCGGTGAATCGGGCGGCGCTCGCGGATCACCTGTGCCACCGCTGGCCGTACCCGGAGGAAACGTTCTACAGCGCGGTTCGCCGTGTGCCGCCCGGGTGCCGTCTGATCGCGACCGATGATGGCACACGCGTCGAACGGTATTGGGATCCTGCGCCAGAGGGAGAGCCTGTCGATTGGATCACCGAGGCACAGCTCGAAGAATTCGACGATCGGCTCGATACGGCGGTCGAGCGAGCGATGGCACTCGGACGGTCGGGGATCTTCCTCAGCGGCGGCCTCGACTCGATCAGCGTCGCCGCCGTGGCCGCTGACCTCGCGCGCCGCTCGCAGAAGCCGGATCCGATCGCCCTGTCGCTCGGGTTCCCGCATCCCGACTGCAACGAGGAGCTCGTGCAGCGCGGTGTCGGCACGTCGCTCGGCCTGGAGCACGAGTTCATCCCGTTCCTCGATGCGGTACGCTCGCAGGGTCTTCTCGCCCCCGCACTCGATCTGACGCGCAGTTCGTCGGCTCCGCTCCTCAACACGTGGAGCCCGGCGTACCGCGAACTCGCGCGGCGCGGAAAGCGGCGCGGAGTGCAGGTCATACTCACCGGCTCCGGCGGCGATGAATGGCTCACGGTGAGTCCGTATCTTTCCGCGGATCTCATGCGCTCCGGTGACCTCTCCGGATTCGCGACGCTGTTCACGACGTGGCAACGGTCCTACAGACTGCCCTTGTGGCGGCTGCTGCGCAGCACGTTCTGGACATTCGGTATGCGGCCGCTCGCCGGCGTCGCGCTCCACCGCCTGGCGCCGCAGACGTGGCACGCGAATCGAGTCGATCGCCTGCGCAGAGCAAGCAGCCGTCCCTGGGTGGCGCCCGATGGCGAGCTGAAGGCGGATCTCGATCGCAGGATCGAGGCGCTGGTCACGCCGTCGGATCCGGCACGAGGGTTCTACTTCCACGAGGTCCGCTCCGGACTGGACCACACGCTGACCTCGATGGAGCTCGAAGAAGTCTTCGAGATGGGCCGCGGGCTGGGCGTGCGCATCATGCATCCCTACTGGGACGCGGACCTCGTCGACATGCTCTATCGCACGCCGCCGCATCTGTTGATGCGGGCCGGCCGAGCGAAGAGCCTCGTTCGCGAGACGGTGGCACGACGCTTTCCGGCGCTCGGTCTGGATCGGCAGAAGAAGGTTGCCGCGACCTCGTTCTATCGGTCCGTCCTCGTCGCCGAGGTGCCTCAGCTCTGGCGCAGCTTCGGCGGCGCTCCGGCACTCGCCGCCCTGGGTGTGATCGATTCGCGGAAAACGGACGATATGGTGCAGAAGGCGCTGTCGCAATCCAGTCGTGCAGGCCTGAGCCGCGTCTGGGACGTGCTGAACCTTGAAGCGTGGGTACGCTCGCATGGAGCCGGTAACTGAAAAGGTGGAAGGAACAAGAGGATAGATTCATGTCTGAGAAGGATCGGAACAACGCGTCGCCTAAGGGATCCCCGGCGGCGTGGCAGAAGCCAACGCTTCAGCGTGTTGGTGACGTCGGCAACGTCTTCAAGATGCCGGGCGGCGGAAAGCTGAGCCTGCTGGCAGACGACTCGGGCGATTCGAACCGAAAGCCGAAGGGACAGGAGTAGGCGCCGGCGGCGGGTGCGCCTTCATTATCGAGGCAGGGCAGAAGCCCTGCGCTCTTGGGGAGCCCCGCCGGCAGAACCCATGTTCACGCTCGAATACGAGCAGGGACCGGCATCGGAGGTCGCATGCATCGAGAATGGCACACGCGTGCAGACCTGGCACGACCTGGCGGATGTCGTGTGCGCCTACGGTTACGCGGGCGACGGCTGGTGGGCCATGCACTGGCCGAAGCTGGGGACGTTTCGTGTCGATGCGGACGCGGTGAACATCATCCGCGTCTTCCCGGCGCCGCATGCCTCACGCGCGCGGCTGCAGGACCTGTATCGCCGCAGCGTGGTGCCGCTGTTCCTGCAGGCGCTCGGCCATGAAACGCTGCATGCCAGTGCCGTGCTGGGATCCAAAGGTGTTGTGGCGTTGTGCGGCGAGCGCGGATCGGGCAAGTCCACCATCGCTTATGCGCTGGCGCGTCGCGGTTTTCCTCAGTATGCCGATGACACGCTGGTCATGATCGCGACGCCGCGAGGGGTCAGGACACAGCCGCTTCCGTTCACTCCCCGGTTGCGACCGGCGTCGGCGAAGTACTTCGGCGTCGATGGCGGCCACATGCACGCACACGAGCGCGTCGCCGCGCCGTTGAGTGCGCTCTTCGTGCTGCGCCCGACGACGCAGTCCGAGACATTGAACATCGAGCTCCTGCCGTCCACGCCTGCATTTCAGGCGCTGCTCGCCCACGCGCATTGTTTCGAGCCCGACTCGGAGCGGAGCCGTCGCCGGCTGCTCAAGAACTATCTCGAGATCTCCGCGAGCGTGCCGGTCTTTGCGGTCGACTACACGCCGGGCTTCGATCGTATCGATGCCCTGCTCGAGGCGATTCTCAGCGCCGCGCGCGAAACCAGCGCCGCACCGATGACCATATGACCGTCGCGCAGGCAATCGGCCGATCGGCAGATTGTGGTGCGCGCCTCAGCGCATGCTTTCGCGCCGACGCGCCGCTGCTGCTGCGCGTGATCTTCTGGCGAGCGGTGCTGCCGGTCCTCAAGCGAACGGTCGCACTGCAAACGCTCGTTCGCTGGATGTGTCCTCGTCAGGTCTCGCGACGACGACGCGACGAGTCGTTTCGCCGAGCCAGGCTGCAGACAATGCGCTATTTCGTGAGTCATGCTGGACGCCTGGCGATCAGCGAGAACTGCCTCGAACGCAGCCTGATGCTCTACCGCTTCCTCGGCGAGGTCGACGCAAACCCCAGGCTCGTAATGGGCGTGAGGCGGGACGGCGGCACTACCGACGGCCACGTCTGGATCGACATCGAGGGTGAGCCGCTGCTCGATTCGACCACGACCCGCTACAGCCCCGTACTGGTCTTCGAGGCCGGCGGCGCGGTGCTGCCCGTGCGTTAGGTGCGAGCGCGTCTGGCGGCCTGGGCCGCGCGCGGCGTTCGTCTCACCTACCTCGTCGATCGCGCCTACCGCACGTTCGATCGCATTCGATCCACGCTGATCGTTGCGCTCGGCTCAGACCATTTCTTCGACGAGTACAACGCGGTCACCTACAGCGCGACGGAGAGCTACCAGCCGGAGTCGATCGCCTTTCGCAGGGGCCTCTTCGACTGGGAAGAAGAAGCCGTGACTCGCTACTTTCCTGCACCCCCGGCTCGAATTCTGGTCGGCGGCGCTGGCGGAGGCCGCGAGCCATTCGCGCTGGTCGACAAGGGGTATTCGGTCGTTGCCTTCGATCCCGCCGAGCCGCTCGTTCGCGCCATGGCGGCCGCGGCGCCGAGCGACGCGACGCTACGTGCGTATCGCGGCAGCTACGCCAGCATGCCGATTCTCGAGGCGGTCGCCGGCAGCAACGAGCCGCTCGACCTCAGGCACGAGCCGCTGTTCGACGCCGCCATCGTGGGTTGGAGCAGCTTTTCTCACCTTCGCAGCGACGCCGAGCGCGTCGAAACGCTTCGCCAGTTCGGCGCCGCCACTCGCGGTCCAATACTCGTGAGCTACTTCCCCGATCCCGCTCCTGCGGACGTACCTGCTTCGGGGGGGATACTCCGTCGATGGCTGCGGCAGCGCGCGCGACGGCGCGGACCTTCGGTCTTCTCGATCCAGATCGGTTATTACAGGCTGCTTCGGCATTCGGACGTGGAAGATCTCGTCCGCCAGGCGGGGCTCTCAGTGGTGGGCGCGGAGCGGGGAGGGAACTGGCCTTACGTCGTCGTTCGGCGAGGGTGAGCGCGGAATTCGGGAACAGGCGTCAAGTCCCAACTGCCAACTCCCAAACCTCCAAGCGCCTTGGGAATTGGGAGTTGGCAATTGGGAGTTGAGACCGTCACCCCGCAGCAGCGGAAGCCGGAAGCCGGGAGCCGGAAGCCGGCCCGTGCTGCGCGCGCAGGAGCCGCGCGAACGCACCATTTCTCGCGACGAGCTCGCGCCACGATCCTGATTCGATCACCGTGCCGTTCTCCAACACATAGATCACATCGGCGTCACGGATCGCGGCGAGGCGATGGGTGATGATCACGGTGGTCACGGATCCGCCCAGCCGGCCGACAGCGTCCAGAATCAGCTGCTCGTTGAGCGGATCGAGCGAGCTCGTTGCCTCATCGAGCACGAGCAGGTCTGGTCTCGTCAGCAGCGCGCGCGCGAGGGCCAGACGCTGGCACTCGCCTCCGGAAAGCCGCACGCCGCGGTCGCCGACGATCGTGTCGAGACCCTCGGGCTTCGCACGAACGAAGTCTGCCGCGGCCGCATTCTCGAGCGCACGCCACATCTCGGCCTCGGTCGCGGCGGGCCTGGCCCACTGCAGGTTCAGGCGGATCGTGTCGTGGAAAAGAAACCCCTCCTGCGGCACATAACCGATCACGCGCCGCCACGCGCCGAGATCCGCATCGGACAGC
>DATLLF010000239.1:0-33972 GCA_035537955.1 Vicinamibacterales bacterium
CAGCTTGCCATCCTTCGACAACGACAAGAGCAGGCCGCCACCGCTGATCGCGTACACGTTGCCGGTTGCGCCGTCTACAGCCGGCGACGACCACGCGATTCGGTGCGCGGGTACGTCGCTCGTGAACATGTTGTAGCGGTATTCCCAGAGCTGCTTGCCGGTGTCGGCGTTGAAGCAGATGATGCGTTCCTGCAGGGATGGGCCGGCGCCGGAGGAGGTCTGCAGATAGAGGTGATCACCGGAGACGACCGGTGACGACCGCCCGCCGATCGGCACGCGCCAGGCGAGGTTCTCGCCGGTCGGCGCCCATTTATCGGGCAGGCCAGTTTCGGCCGAGGCACCGGTCCGCGCAGCGCCACGCCACTCGGGCCAGTCCGCACCGCTGAGCACGGTGGTCGCGGGCAGCAGGAGGGCTGCCGCAACCCAGAGACGAACACCACGCGTGAAATAGAAAGACATAGGCGTCCCCAAGAATAACACTCGGTTTCGACGGAAAATTCGCGGCGCGTCCAGTCCCCGGCAGCGGCCGCTTCGTCCGGTCGAGGCGCGAGTTCGTCACGGCGCCCCGGGTTTATCCAATGGCATGTCTATAATCCCGCAGAGGAGTTTTCGTTGATGCACCGTACTGTGTCGATTACGTTCGCCCTGTCTCTAGTGTTGACAGCCGCGCTTACCGCTGAGAACTGGCCGCAATGGCGCGGACCTCAAGGGCAGGGGATCTCGACCGAGCAGGACCTGCCGACGGAATGGGCGCCGGGGAAGAACATTGCATGGAAAACCGAGCTACCCCATGGCTATTCCTCGCCGATCGTCTGGGGTGATCGCATCTTTCTCACGAGCGCGATCGAAGGGGAAGCGATTCCGGGCGTGATTCCCGAGTCGGTCCGCATCAAGCAGCCGCACCCTGACTCGGTCGCCGGCGACAGGAAGCAGACCCTGAAGGTGCTGGCGCTCGAAACGAAGACCGGCAAGATCCTCTGGGAGCAGACGGCGTACGAAGGCCCGGTCTTCGACGCGCGCCATCGCCGCAGCACGTTTGCGGGACCGACGGCGACCACCGACGGCAAGATGGTGTACGCGTACTTCGGGCCGGAAGGGCTCTACGCATATGACTTCAGCGGGAAGCTCGCCTGGAAGATCGTCGAGAAGTTCCACACGCTCGGCCTCGGTACCGGTACCTCGCCGGTGCTGTTCGGCAACTCGGTCATCATCCAACGCGATCAGGACGAGAAGACGTCGGTCGTCGTGGCCTACGACAAGGAGACAGGGAAAGAACTGTGGAAGACGCCGCGTGCGATTCAGATCTCCTGGTCCACCCCCGTACTCGCGAACGTCGGCACGCGAACCGAGCTCGTGACCAACGGAACGGACAACGTCATTGCGTACGACCCGGCGACGGGCAGGGAGCTCTGGAAGACCAAAGGCGTGGAGAGCAACGCCATCCACACACCGCTCGTCGGCAAGGGCCTCGTGATCGTGACGGCAGGGTTTCCCGCGAAGCGCATCATCGCGATCAGGCTGGGCGAGCAGCCTGAAGACAAAAGGATCGCGTGGGAGTTCTCGAAGGGAACCGGTTACGTGCTGTCGAACATCCTGTACGGCGACTACGTGTATCTCTCAACCGATAACGGCATCGTCACATGCCTCGAAGCAGAGACAGGAAGGGTGATGTACGAAGGCGGCCGTCCACCGAAGCCGACGAACTTCATGGGTTCGGCGGTCGCGTACGGCGGGTTGGTGGCGATGACGAGCGAAGATGGCGACACGTTCCTGCTCAAGGCCGGCCCGAAGCACGAGATCGTTCGCACGAACACGATCGACGAGCCGGTGTACTCCTCGCTCGCACTCGCGAACGGACGCATCTACATTCGGGGCGAGAAGCACCTCTACGCAGTGGGTAACTGACATTCAACTACAACTTCAAACTCCAAAGAATATTCAATTCGAAAACGACTTTCGTTCTTTTGAAGTCTGCAGTTTGGATGAAGTTGACGATCGTCAGAAGAGGAAGCGTCCACCGAGCTGATAGCGGCGCCCTGGTCCCAATGGATTTTCGCGGTTCGTCAGGTTAAAGACCTCGGCGCGCAACAGGAGGCGGTGGCGCTCACCGAGGCGGACGGTCTTGATGAGGGCGCCGTCCAGCGCACGATGACTGTCGCCCTGTTCGTTGTTGCGAAAGAACAACGGGCGCCCCGTCTGCAACGTGAATATTCCCGTCAGTTCCATGTCTCCCAGGACCTTCGCAGCCGTGCCCTTCGTAAACCAGCGGCCGTCCTTCCCGAATGGCAATCGCTCCGCGATGGCGCTCACCAGACGATGCCGCGAGTCGAGCGGCGAGCGGATTGGATCGTCCGCGTCACTGAACGACTCCGTCCATTTGCCGTACGTGTACGAGGTCACTGTGGTGAGTCCGGTCTCGGACCGCTGTTCGAACTGGAGCTGCATCGCATCGTAACGCGAGGTCACAGCGACTTCTGTGAGGTCCTCTCCGCGGCTCGCCATATAAGCTGCTTCAAACGATCTGGATCGACCCATCTGCCGCTGGACGCCGATCCTCCACTCGTCGACGCTGGGCGTGACACCATCGAAGATCGCGTAGTTCCGCGCGAGGCCGTAACCTGCGCGCACGACGGTTTGTCCCTCACGGTCCACGGCCCACGCGACGCCGACACGGGGAGAAACGCCGCTGTCACTTTCATCGGAATCCGCGGCGGCGGCGCGATCGAACCGAGCTCCCACCGTCACGGAGAGCGAGGGCAGTGCACGAAAGTCGTCCTGCAGAAAAAGTCCCCACACGGTGGCGAGATGATCTGCATCGAGTTCGCGGGCACCGTGCCACTCGCCGCCGCCGCTCAGGAGGTGACCACCGAGCGGGACGGTCGTCACGTTCGACAACTGGTATGTTTGCGCACCTGAGAACTCCGCGAGTAGCGACGCTTCGCCGTACGAGATCCGCGACAGGCCGGCGCGCGTTTCGTTGGCAAGGCTCCCGCCCGTGGCGTGAAAACTGACGCCGCCGTTCTGGCCTGTTCGATCGAGGATGCCGTCTTCATCGAGAGCGTATCGTGCGGCGACGTGTGCGGATCCACCAACGATGTGGTCGAACCGCACGTGGGCGAGATGCGACGGCGAATCGCTCGAGGTGTCCCCTTCGTCATCGCTGAACTCGTAGTTACCGAAGAAGAACGTCCGATCATGTGCGATCGGCCCGCCGGCAAAGCCGCCCAGCTGTGCCCTGTTTGCATCGGACCGGAAGAATGCGAGCGCGCCGCCGTGCAGTTCGTTCGTGCCGGATTTCGTGACCACGCTGATCTGGGCGCCCGCCGTGCGACCGAACGACGACTTCAGGGGGAAGGAACGCACTTCCATCTCATCGATCGAATCGAGCTGCGGTCGCACTGCCGGCATGCCGAGCCGTGGATCGATGTCGTAAATGCCGTCGACCAGATATCCTGTGAACAGGTCGGGCAGGCCATTGGATACAATCGCGAACGCGCCGGGCGCGGTGCCAGGCGCCAGCAGCACGACGTCGAGAACGTTGCGGCCGTCCAACGGCAGCCGTGTAATGAACGAACCGCTCATTCTGATGGGGAGTAGCGGCGACCGATCCGCCGGAATGAATGTGGGGCGTACGTCCGCCTCTGCGGTGATGGGCACGAGACCAGGTCTCAGATTCAACTCGCGATCCTGCGAGATCGACACGCTTGTCCGGATGGAGAACTTCGATCTGCCGCTGCCGCTCGCCTCGATCGTGTACACGCCCGGCAGAAGACCCGCGACTGCGTAGCGTCCATCCGCGTCAGAAGTGACGCGCCTCGTTTCGCCGGTCGACTCGCTGACGACCACGAGTGTCGTCCTCGCCGCTGGCGAACCATCCGGATTCGAGATCCTTCCGCGCAGGTTCGCGCGGTACTCCTGTGCTGCGACCGGCGCCGCAATGAGAACTGCTAAACTCAACAGTCTGACAACTGCACGCATCACCTCTCCTGTCCGCGAAAATCCAAGCAATGCCTGAGCCGTTTCGCAAAAAAGTCGCCTGCGCCCTTCTGCTTGCCACGATCGCGGCCTGCGCTGCACGTACTGGAGTCGGCACAGCGGCCGGCCATGCTCCCGCGGAAGGGGCCGTCAGTGAAGTCTCCGTTCGGGCGCATATGGAGTTCCTCGCCAGCGATGCGCTGAACGGACGCGGAAGCGGCACCCGCGATGAATGGATCGCGGTGACCTACGTCGCCTCGCAGCTGCGGCGGCTCGGTCTCGAGCCGATGGGCACGGACGGTGGTTACGTGCAGACGATCGAAGTCGAACGTCCCGAACTCGCGGCCGCGCCCGTGCTCACGATTGGAGAGCGGCGCTTCACGCACGGCAAGGAGATCACCGTCGCGAGCATGAACGCCCCGTCGATCTCCGGCACGATCACACCTTTCAAATCGGGTGAGAATGCCGCGCCCGGCTCGATCGTGGTACTTCCCGAGATAACCCGAGAGTTATCCCGGCACCTGGCGGGCGCGGTGATGGTCCTCGCACGACCGAATGGCTGCGGCGCGTTCCGTGCGGCGGCCGGAGCGCTGCCGCGGATTTCGCCGAGGACCGTCGGCGCGCCGGCTCCACCCGCTCGGCCGTCCTGTGTCGCGTTATCACCGGAGACGTACGCCGTCGCGGAGAAGCTGCCGTCAGGTACACGTGTCTCGCTCGCGGGGGAGGTCAAGACGGTGCAGAAGACGAACACCTGGAATGCCGTTGGGCGACTGACCGGATCGGATCCACAGCAGTCGCAGCAGGTGCTCCTTCTGAGCGCACACATCGATCACATCGGGCGCGGCCAGGCTCCCAGCGCAGGCGGTGACACGATCTACAACGGCGCCGACGACGACGCGTCAGGAAGCATCGCGGTGCTGGAGCTGGCGAAAGCCATCGCTGCCGGCCCGAAGCCGAAGCGAACAATCGTGTTCGCCTGGTTCGGCAGCGAAGAGAGCGGCGGAGCGGGGGCCCGGTATTTTGCCGATAAGCCTGTCGTCCCACTCGATCGGATCATCGCGAACCTGCAGTTCGAGATGATCGGACGTGCCGACGAGAAGGTGCCGCCGCACACGCTCTGGCTCACCGGATTCGAGCGTTCGAACCTCGGTCCCGAGCTCGCGAAACGCGGCGCGAAGCTCGTCCAGGATCCTCATCCCGAACAGAATTTCTTCGAGCGCTCGGATAACATCCAGTTCGCGCGTCGCGGCGTCGTGGCGCACACCGTGTCGAGCTTCGGGCTGCACAAGGACTACCACCAGTCGTCCGACGAGATCAAGACGATCGACTTTGCGCACATGACGGACGCGATCAGGTCGATGGTCGAGCCGGTGCAGTGGCTCGCGAATGCGGCGTTCAAGCCTGACTGGCTCCCTGGAAAGAAGCCGTAGGGCGGGTTGCGCCCCGGACGGTGGTGGCGCACGGACCGTCAGTTCGGTGCGAACACCTCGAGTTCGTCAGCGACCCACGCGGGCGTTGGTCTGATGCGAAGGTAACGTGCGTGGACGTCGGGCAGGAACAGCGTCATGGGCACGTTGTGCGCGTTTTTCAGTGCTGCCATGACCGCGGCCTCACCCGTCCAGCCCTGCCAGGCCGTCGTCCACTGACTGCCATCAATTGATGTCTCGATCGTCAACGTCGGCTCGATCTCCGCGAAGCTACCACGCAGCGCAATTGTGATTGCGCGGACGAATTGCTCACCGCCCAGATCGACGCGGGTCTCGCCATCCGTCCCGGTTGTCGTTGCCTGAAGTCTTTCGCCAAGCGCCGGGGTCTGTGCGCTGGGCTGAGGAGGGATGACGAAAACCGGGCCGACGCCCGTGTCCTCCTGCTGGATGCCTCCGGCGTCTCTGACGAGACGCGACCAGCGACCCTCGCGGTCGTGATTCCTGTTGACGATGACGACAAGCGGACGTCCACGAGCGAAATGGTGCAGCATGCTCGGGTCGTTTCGCGACAGCGAGCTTTCAAGCACCGAGTAGTGCGCTGGCACGTGGCCGCTGTACCCGTTCACCAGCGGCCGATGATGCAGCATCGCCCGATACATCGCGGCGATCGCCACGAATGGTTCGTCGACCGGAAGCTCGATGACGAGTGATCGTTCCGGCGCCTCCATGAATGCACGGCCTGGTGGTGCAAACAACGGAATGGGATCGCTCCATCCGTCGGCAATCAGCCCGGCGCAGATCGCGATGGCGGCGCACCATTTGATCAGCCGGTGCTGCGGCAAGAGCCGTGCGCTGGCAATTGCCGCGGCTATCGACACGCAGAGGACAGCGAGCATCGCAAACCGCGCGGGTACGCGGAGGCCTTCGAATCCAGGCAGCACCGTGAGCAGCGAGTATGGCCGGCTCGCCCAGGCGGCGACCGTCGTATCGTGACGCGCCGGCCCGAAGCAGAGCCACCACATAATCACTGCAGCGGCTGCATAGAAGAGTGCCGGTGACCGGCCGCGGATTGCCTTCATGATCTGGCGCCGTGCCGCCAGAACCAGGGCGCCACAGATCACGAGTGCGATCACGGTGACGCCAGGAAACAGAGCCGCTTCCCGTGTGCCTGCTTCGAACGGTTGCCAGATTCTCAGCAGAGCAGCGCGCTCGCGGAATGAACTCAACGTGGCGCTGAACACCTGCATCTCTTCGACAGTGCGGTGCAGACCGAGCGTGCCCTGTATCTGTTTGTAGCGCAGCAACGTCGGCACCAGCAGAAGCGACGAACCGGCGAACGTCGCCACAAGCGCGCCACCTCGGCGCCAGTTCTGTCGCCAGTCGACGAACCAGAGCAACCACATGCCTATCAGAACGGGCAGGAACATCAGGTAATAGCCGTTCGACAACGCCTGCAGCAGCCATGCGGCGGCGAATACGATCAGCCAGCGAAGACGTCCTTCTTCGACCCACGCGTGCATGGCGAGAAGCGCCAGCGGCATCCACTGCGATGTCAGTACTTGAAGATGCGCGAGCTGACCCGCTCGATATGGCGCGAATGCGAAGGCGAAGCCGCCGATGAAGCCCGCAAGCCGCGAACCGCTCAGGCGGTATGCGAGGTGACAGGCAAAGACACCGGACAACCAGAAGCTTGCGATGAATGCGAGGTTGTACGCAGCAAGCGGCGTGAGTCCGAGGAGCTGCAGCGGCGTCGTGAAGACCGCGATCCCCGCAAGGTGTTCGGAGAGGGCGAACGCTCCGGGCATCGGGACAAAGATGGGAGCGTTCCACCAGGCGTCTGTGAACGGGAGCGCCTGGGTGTTCCACCAGAGGATCCACGTGTTCAGGATGGGATCACCCGGATCGTGCGGCACACGCGATGACAACCGCGTGACGACCGGCCACGTCCAGGCGAGCGCCAGCACGAGGAAGCTGGCGTATGGCAATGCTGAATGCCGAATGCTGAATGCTGAGGTAATTCTGAATTGGTTCCTTACTTCAGCGTTCAGCATTCGAACATCAGAATTGCGGCGGAACGCGTGCTAGCGCGTTCCAGTTCCCCGCCCCGCGCCCTGCGCACGCGGCAGCGGTTTGCGCGGAAGCAGCTGGTCGCGGTTCGCCGCGTTGTACACGAACGTGGCGACGATGACGGCGTTCTTGCGCATGTCTTCTTCCTGGATGCGCTCGTACACGTCCATGTTCGAGTGGTGCGTCCGCGAGTTGTACTCGACCGGATCCTGGATGAACTGGAAACCGGGCAGGCCAACCGCGTCGAATGACTGGTGGTCCGTGCCGCCCGTGTCACGGATCGTCAGCGTATCCATGCCGATGTTGTTGAACGGCTTCATCCAGGCTTCGAAGATGGGTGTCATTGCTTCATTGCCCTGCAGGTACACGCCGCGAATCGCGCCAGTGCCGTTGTCGACGTTGAAGTAACCGGCGAACTTCGCGTGCGCGGGCTTGAGCGCCATCGTCGTCCGATCCGCAAAATGCTCGGTGACATAGCCGCGCGAGCCGAGCAGCCCCTGTTCCTCTCCGCCCCACAGCCCGATCCTCACCGTGCGGCGCAGCTTCACGCCGCTCTGCTTCAGGATCCGCATCGCTTCCATCATCACTGCGGATCCGGCGGCATTATCGGTCGCGCCTGTGCCACCGTGCCAGGAATCGAAGTGTGCGCCGAGCATGACGATCTCGTCCGCCTTGTCGGTGCCGGGGAGCTCGCCGACGACGTTGAACGAGGAGGTGTCGTCATGAAACGTGTTCTTGATGTCGGCCTCGATCTTCACCGGCATGTTCTTCTCGAGCGTACGGACGATGCGGCCGTAGTGCTCGACCGCGACGACGATCTGCGGCAGGCCGAGGTCGGTGACGTTGGGGGCGCGATTGGCGGTGTTGCCGCCGAGGAAGAGGGTGCCGCCGTCACCGCGTCCGGCGCTGATCAGCCCGAGCACACCCTCGTCCTTGTAGAACTGGTTTCGCTGCGCGGCGAACGACTGCGCGCCACCGCGACCGCCACCGGGCCCACCCGCGCGTCCGGGGGCGCCGGCACGGCCGCCGCCACGGCCTCCGCGAGGCGTGCTATCGGTTTCAGTGGTCAGATCGCGCAGCTCCTCTGTCGTGTAGCGCTGCGCCGGGGGCGTCCACAAGGCGGGGACATCACGCAGCGCGGCCGTGAACACCCACTTGCCTTTGAGCTGTCCCTTGAACTTCGCGAGGTCTTCGGGGGTTTCGATCACGGCGAGCACTGCGTCGCCCGACACCTGGCCTTCGGTGCCCGGCGTCCACGCGGTCGACATCCCGATGAGCGGGAAGCTTCCGCCTGGCGTCGTGGCCTGCATGTAGAACTTGTCGTTGGACCAGCCGCGGCCGAACGGACCCGTCGGCGTGACCCAGGGTTCGAGCTTCACGTTCACCAGGCCCCACGAGCTCATTTCCTTGACCGCCCACTCGCCGGCTTTACGGAACCCGGGCCCGTTCGTGAGGCGCGGACCGTAGACATCGGTCAGCCAGCTCATGATGTTCATGACCTGCGAGCGCGCGAAGCCTTCGTCCTTGATCTTGTAGATCGCCTCGTAATCGAGCTTTTCCTGTGACTGCTGTGCGGCGAGGGGAACGAAGGCGAGCGTCGACGCCAGCGCAGCGGCGGCGACGATAGGCCGGTGCCTGAATCTGAGTCTCATTGAATCCTCCCGAAAAAATCTTACAAAGATGGCAGGTGGAAATCATATCGCACCGCGCCGCTTACAGTTTCCGCCGGTGGTCGACAGACTTGTAAGTGAGAAAAAGTGCGAACCGCGCCATTTTCGAACAAATACAGGGGGTCAGCGTGGTCTGACGGTTGCACGAACGGGCGCCAACATGTCTGCTCTTGTTTCACCAGCACGCCCCGAGGCGCCGCTCTTCTCCGACGGCATCGGCGATCGCGTCGTTTCAACCGACCCCACTACCGGCGAGCTCGTGCAGGTTCTGCGCATCAATCCTGCGCTGACTGCCGTACCCTCCTTCGAGTTCGCGCTGCGCGAGCGTGTCGCACGCCTGGCGAACTTCCGCCATGTCTACTTCGCGCGCGTCCGCCGCGTCGACCGCGCGCCAGGGTATCCCACGGCGCTGTCGCTCGTGTCTGATCACATCGAAGGCACGAGGCTGTCCGAGATCCTGCGGGTGGCGGAAGAGCGCAATCTTCATCTGGATATCAACGCGGCGCTGTGCCTCATTCGCCAGCTCGTCCCGGCGCTGGCGCTGCTGCACGAGAACGCGCGTGACGCCGCGCACGGCCTGGTCGCGCCGGAACGTTTGATCGTCACGCCGCAGGGACGTCTGGTGATCGCTGAGCACGTCTGCGGTGCGGCAGTCGAACAGATGCAGTACGGTCGTGAGCGCCTGTGGCACGAGCTGCGTGTCGCGATGCCACCGAGCGCGGGCATCCCGCGGTTCGATCAGCGCGCCGACGTGACGGGCGTCGGCGTCGTTGCCCTCTCGCTCATTCTCGGGCGTCCGCTGAAGAACGACGAATTCCCCCGCGGGGCCGCGGAGCTGTTGAACGCCGCCCGCGAGCGAACGGCGCTTGGCGAAGAGCAGCCCCTGACGGCGCCGCTTCGGTCGTGGCTTGCGCGTGCGCTGCAGATCGACGTCCGCCGCGCGTTCGCGTCGGCGCCGGAGGCGCTCGCCGCCTTCGACGAGATCACCGCCGACGGATCGATGTACGTCGCGGCGCCAGTCGCGCTCGAGACGTTTCTCTCCCGATACATTTCCGCGGTATTGACGCCGCCGGCGCCCCTCGCGGCGGCCTTGCCGGTGCGTGCCGTCGAACAGGTGCGCCCGGCGACGACTCCGGAGGCAGCGCCCGAGATCACCGAGCTGCTCAGCGAGCCCCTGCCTGCGGCCATGGTGGAAGCCGTTCAGGGCGCCCCGACCGACGCACCCGAGCCGTTGTTCAACGCGGACGAGCCGTTCACTGTTCACGTTCCGCAGGCTGCGCCGGCGCGCGCCGCCGCGCGCAGAGGTGCACGCAAGTGGTTCGCCGCGGCGGCAGCGCTGATGATCCTGGCAACGGCCGGCGTGGCCGGATACAAGACGATCTCCAACAGTCCGCCGCCAGCACTGGCGACGTTGGCGGTGCAGTCGAACCCCGTCGGGGTGCCCGTCTTCGTGGACGGCATCGAGCGCGGCGTCACTCCCGCGCGGATCACGCTCGCAGCTGGCGCACACATTCTGGAGCTGCGCCGCGGAGTGCCTCGGGTCATTCCGCTCACCCTGACCGCGGGTTCCGATGTGTCGCAGTATCTCGAGTTCGTCGAGTCGCCCGCGACCGACCGGCTCGTCGTGCCCGAAACGCCGCCGGCCGCTCCAGCCGCCGACACCGCGACCGCGACCGCGGCCGCGCCGCTCGCCGGCTGGGTGGCCGTGAAGATGCCCTTCGCCGTAGAGATCCGAGAAAAAGGGCAGATGCTCGGCACGAGTGAAGCGGATCGTTTGATGATCGCTGCCGGTCAGCACGAACTCGAACTCGTCAACGAGCCGCTTGGGTTCCGCGTGACACGCGTCGTGAGCGTCGCGCCCGGAAAGCTCCTGACGATAAACATGGAAATCCCCCGGGGCGTCGTCAATCTCAACGCGGCGCCGTGGGCGGAGGTCTTCGTCGACGGCCAGCGTGTCGGCGAGACGCCGATCGGCAATCTCTCGATGCCCATCGGACCGCACGAGATCGTGTTCCGGCACCCGCAGTTCGGAGAGAAGCGTCACGCCGTCTCCGTGACCGTCGGAGTTCCCGTCCGCATCAGCGTGGAGATGAAGTAATGAAGATCCTGGTGATTGCTGCAATGCTGCTGGCGGCCGGCGCGGGCTTGAACAGCCAGGCGCCAGCCTTCGCCCCCAACGGGGCCGCCAGTCGAAATGGCAATTCGATCGATGCCGCGCGTGAGCTGTACGCGTCGGCGCGATATGACGAAGCGCTTGCCTTGCTGAACGGCCTCGGCGCTTCCGGCGGTTCGTCGCCCGCGGAGCGAAGGCTGATCGAGCAATATCGATCGCTGTGCCTGCTCGCGCTCGGACGCGCGGACGAGGCGGGCGCGGCTATCGCCGCCGTCGTTCGTGTCGACCCGTTTTATCAGCCGAGCGAGGCGGAAGCGTCACCTCGTGTGCGCGCCACGTTCGCCGACGTGCGGCAGCGCCTGCTGCCCGACCTCGCATCCGCTCGATATGTCGAGGCCAAGCAGGCATACGACCGGAAATCGTACGCCGAAGCGTCGGTCAGATTCCGCGAGCTGGTCGCGCTGCTCGATGATCCCCAGATGGGTGGACGGTTGAGCGACCTGCGAATGCTCGCAGCCGGTTTCGTCGAGCTCGCCACGTCAGCGGCAGCGCCGCCACCGGTCAAGGAGAAGGAGGTCGAGACGGCTCCTCCCCCGTCACCCGTCGAACCGAAGAAGTCGGCGGCACCAAAGATCTACACCGCTGAAGACGAGGGTATCGTGCCTCCAGTGATCATTCACCAGGATGTGCCTCAGATCCCGTCCGCGATCGTCGGCATGACGAAAGACAAAGGTGTGCTCGACCTCGTCATCGATGAACAGGGACGGGTCATCAACATCGCGTTGCGCTCGCGCGTGCACCCGATGTACGACAGCGTACTGATGGCGGCCGCACGCGAATGGAAGTACAAGCCGGCACAACTCAACGGCACGCCGGTGAAGTACCGCAAGCTGCTGCAGATCTCGATCAAGCGGTAGCGCTGCTGTCTTGTCGGGTGCACCATTGAGGACAAATGTGCACTCTTCACGGCTCAGCCGGTTTGCCCTGAGCCGCCCGTAATTGCGCATCTGATAGTCGATTCCGCGCTGGCAGGAAAGTCGCAATGTGCCGGGCGGAATGAATACTTCCGAACGAGGAATCTCACTAGCTGATCTTTCAGCTGCTATACGCCTGCACCCGTCGCAGGCGGCCGCGATCACAGCGGACGTCATCCGACGAACGCGCGAACACCTGCTAAACGGCATCCCTTCCGCGGATGCGATTCGTCTGACACAAGACGGATCCATCATCGCCGAGGGTGACATTCCTGACGGCGACAGGGTCGAACGCGCCGGGCGGTTGCTCGACGCCATGCTTCCCGCATTCGACGCGCCTCCGGAATATCGTGCGCCGGGGGCGCTTCGCATAGTCGTCGCACGCGCATTGAGAACGCTCGACCTTCCGCCATACCGGTCGCTTGACGACTTCGATCAGGCGCTGGGTCGATTCGTTTCGGGTGATCCGTCCGAGGTCGTCAGTTCCCTCTTTGAGAGCTGGTTGACGTCGCGCCCCCAAGCAACCCCAGCTGCTGCGGAGGAAAACGTTTCCGAATTCGCCGAAGCATCGGGTGGCCTCACGATCTCGGATATCCGCCGCGCGCGGCGGTCGACCGGTCTGACACTTTCGGAAGTCGCGTCGCGAAGTCACATTCCGGTCTCGCTCTTGCGGGAACTGGAATGGGGTTACTTTCCGAATTGGCCGAGTGATCAATACGGCCGGGTGCAACTCGTGCGCTACGCGCGCGCCGCGGGGCTCGACGAACAGGTCGTCATTGAAACGGTCTGGCCGCTGCTGCAGCACGCGCTGCGGTCGCACGCCACGCGCGTCGTCGAAGCGGCTGTGGTGGAAGACGAACCACCTGATTCAGAAGCGCTCGTCATGCGCGCGGCGGCGGTTCCACCCCCACCCGCAGGTCCCGCGGCCTCGTCTCTGAAACGGCGCACGATCCAGGCAGCGCTCGCCATCGCGGCGCTTCTTTCCGTCAGTTTCGTTCCGGCACTGTGGCTGGAACACGACCGTGCTGAACCAACTGCCGAGCATCTAGTCGTTTCAGACAACAGTGAGCCGCGGCGTGAGGCCGCCGGTGTGACCCAAGCAGTGGATCGTCCCGAGGTGCCGCGACAATCCACCGATCAGGTTCCGCAGTTGAAGTCCGATGCCTCCCCTCAGCTGCGGCCGGTGTCTCAGCCGCAGCCCGCGCCTCTGCCTGAGCCGGCGCGGCTGGACGATGACGTGGCGTTCTCGCCCGCCTTCGCGACCAGCGGATCGGCAGTCTTCTATCACTCTGCCGCAGTAGGGAACAGCGCGATCATGCGCGCTGATACGGACGTGAACGGGGAGGTGCTGCGAGTCACCAGTATCGTGAACGACGATGCGCAGAATTTCCATGCGAGACCCTCGCCCGATGGCCGGATGATCGCGTTCGACTCGGATCGTGAGGGCGAGCGCGCCGTCTACATCGCCGACGCCGAGGGACGCAACGTGCGGCGGGTGAGCGGCGAAGGGTTCGCCGCGGTGCCGAGTTGGTCCCCCGATGGCCGACGCCTCGCGTTCGTGCGGGCAGAACCAGAGCGGCCACGGGTCTGGAATCTGTGGACCGTCGACCTGGCCAGCGGTGACACTACCCGCCTCACGTCTCACCGGGTCGGTCAGCCCTGGGGTGCGGCCTGGTTCCCGGACGGCCAACGCATCGCGTACAGCCACGAGGATCGCCTGATCGTTCGCAGCCTGGACGGCGACTCTGAGCGAATCTATCCTTCCCCGCGTAAAGGGCAGCTATTGCGGACCCCCGCGGTATCGCCGGATGGCCGCCGGGTCATCTTCCAGGTCTACCAGGATGGGGGTTGGATCCTCGATCTCGAGGATGGCACGATGACGAGGATTCTGACGGACCCAACTGCCGAGGAATTCTCGTGGTCGCCAGACGGCCATAGGGTGGCTTACCACAGCCGTAAATCCGGGACCTGGAGCGTCTGGATGATGGCACCCCGCTAGGGTGTTTACCCGGTTGCCACAGCCGTAATATCTGACGTACACTGCCGGCTTCAGATGAGCCGGCAATTTATTCTTGTGCTTGGAGTTGCAGCCATCCTTACCGCTGGATGCGCCGCTGAGCCTCCCATCCGGAAGGGAGGCTCCGACCTGCTGCTTCCGGCCGAGTTCGAAACGATCAGCGCTCGCGTTCCGCGCAACGCAACCCTCGATAGCCTGTTACGTCAGCACGAGCTCGCGGTCGGCCTGGTCGACGCCGCCGTCAAATCAGTATCCGGCGTCTTCAATCCACGGAATCTGCGCGCCGAACGTCCTTACAGACTCGTGCGTTCCTTTGACGGAGTGCTTCGCGAGTTCGAGTATCAGATCGACGCCGACAACTTCCTCCGCATCTTCAATCCGGATCACAAGAGGCCCGGCGAGCTCCAGGCCGCCGTCCTGCCAATCGAGAAAGAGACGGAAGTTGCCGCGATCACCGGCACGATCGGCGGCGACACGAGCTCGCTCATCGGCGCCATCGATGCCGCAGGGGAGAAAATCCAGCTTGCGCTGGAGCTTGCGAACGTATTCAGCGGCAGCATCGATTTCAACAGCGATCTTCAGCCGGGCGATGCGTTCGAAGTCGTGTTCGAGAAATCCACGCACGCGGGTGAATTCGCGGGTTACGGCGACATCATCGGCGCCCGCTTCGTTGCCGACGGACATGCGCACCAGGCGTTCCGCTGGACGGATCCGCAGACCGGCAAGGCCGCGTTCTACGACGAGAATGGCCGCTCCCTTCGACGTTTCTTTCTGAAGAGCCCGCTTCGCTTCGAACCGCGGATCACGTCCGGTTTTTCGCTGCGCCGCAAGCACCCGGTGCACGGCGACTATCGCGCGCATCTCGGTGTCGATTACGGAGCGCCGTATGGGTCCGCCGTGGTCTCCGTCGCTGCCGGAGTGGTCGTCTCGTCGGGTTGGGCGGGGGGCGGCGGCAATCAGGTCCGCATACGTCACGCGAGCGGATACGAGAGCTACTACCTGCACCTCTCGCGTTTCGGTAAAGGGATCCATGCGGGCGCGCGCATCTCGCAGGGTGAGGTGATCGGATACGTCGGCGCGACCGGCACCGCCACAGGGCCGCATCTCGATTACCGCCTTCGCAAGAACGGCAATTTCGTAAACCCGCGCATCGAACACGGCAAGCTCCCACCAGGCGAGCCCATTGCGACCGCAAATCTTGCCGCCTTCCGCGCGCAGGTCGATCAGCTGCAGGCGCGAATGGCCACCGCGCTGGCCTCGGCCTCCCCGTCAAAGCCAGACGCCGTGAAAGCCGTCCAGTAGGCAGAGTCGAACTCCACTTCACAAATTCCAACTTCACACTCGAGATTTCACTGGCAGGTTCCGGAAGCCGGAAGCCGGAAGCCGAATATAGAATGTCCGGATGGCCTCGATTCATCCGTTCCGCGCGTTGCGGCCAGCACCCGCGAGCGCGGCAGCCGTGTCGTCGGTTCCGTACGACGTGGTGAGCACCGAGGAAGCGCGGCAGCTCGCATCGAACAATCCGCTCAGTTTTCTTCACGTGACGCGATCGGAAATCGACCTTCCACCCGGTACCGATCCATATTCGCCCGCGGTTTACGAACGTGCGTGTGAGAACTTCCGCGTGCTGCGCGAGCGTGCGCCGCTCGAATTCGATCCCGAGCCGTCGCTCTATGTGTACCGGCTTCGAATGGGCGCTCACGAGCAATCGGGCATCGCTGGTTGCTTTTCTGTGGACGAGTACGAGTCCGATGTGATCAAGAAGCACGAGCGGACCCGTCGAGACAAAGAGGACGATCGCACCCGGCACATCATCGAACTGCGCGCTCAGACGGGCATCGTATTTCTCACCTACAAGGCATCCACGGGCATTGACACGATCGCGGCGCAGATCAGTGCCGGCGAGCCTATCTACGACTTCACGGCGGATGATGGCGTGCGCCACACGGTGTGGCGCGCCGGAATCGATCAGTCACGCGCACTTGTCACGGGGTTCAGCCGTCTTTCCGCGCTCTACATCGCGGACGGCCACCACCGTGCCGCGAGCGCCGCACGCGCGCGCGCCGAAGTGCGCAATCGCCCGGGAAGTACAAGCGGCGAGGCAGACGCGAACACGTTCATCGCCGTCGCCTTTCCCGACAATCAGATGCAGGTGCTGCCGTACAACCGCACGGTCAAGGACCTGAACGGTCAGTCTCCCGATCAGTTTCTCGACCGCGTTGGCCGAGTCGCCGCGGTGTCGGACGGTGCGGCGACACCGGCGCGCAAGGGTGACGTGCGGATGTACCTCGCCGGCCGGTGGTATGCGCTCGACTTCACCGGCGTGCGCCCGCAGGATGAGTCGCGGGCGAGCTCGCTGGACGTCGCCCTGCTGCAGCGATCGATCATGGAGCCGCTGCTGAACCTCGGCGATATCCGTGCCGACAAGCGCATCGATTTCGTCGGCGGCGCTCGCGGCACGAAGGCCCTCGAGGAGGCGGTGAACTCGGGAAGGGCAGCAATTGCGTTCTCGATGTTCCCGGTCACCGTAGACGACCTGATGGTGATCTCGGACTCCGGCGGCATCATGCCGCCCAAGTCGACGTGGTTCGAACCCAAGCTTCGTGATGGCCTGCTGACCCACACGATCTGACCCGGCCCCGACCCTCAGGTGATCGGCAGTTGACGCAAGCGCAGACGGAAAGAAGCGATGAACGTTCTAGTGGCGGACAAGTTCGAGAAGAGCGGAATCGAGGGTTTGAAGGCAGCCGGTTGCGACGTCATCTACGAGCCGGACCTCAAGGACGATGCGCTGGCGGAGGCTATCGGCTCGTCGGGCGCCGACGTGCTCGTCGTCAGGAGCACGAAAGTCACGGCGCCGATGCTCGACGCCGGCCGTCTCGGGTTGATCGTCCGCGCCGGCGCGGGCTACAACACGATCGACGTCGCGGGCGCGTCAAAGCGAGGGATTTACGTTTCGAACTGTCCGGGCAAGAACGCGATTGCCGTCGCCGAGCTGGCGTTCGGGCTGATCCTGTCGCTCGATCGGCGTATCCCGGAAAACGTCGCCGAGCTGCGCGCCGGCAAGTGGAACAAAAAGGAATACTCGAAGGCGCAGGGCCTGTACGGTAAGACACTCGGCCTGCTGGGTGTTGGCAGCATCGGTCGCGAGATGATCCGGCGGGCGGCCGGCTTCGGCCTGAACGTCGTACTCTGGAGCCGCCGCTACGCCGGACAAGAAGGCACGTTATCGGACGTCGAGCTCCGCGAGCTGGATCTGGAGAGCGTGGCGCGTCTCGTCCGCATCGAGCTGGCGCCGACGCCCGGCGACGTGGCCGCGCGCGCGGACATTCTCAGCGTCCATGTGGCGCTTGGCCCTGACACGAAAGGGATGGTCAACCGAGAATTGCTCGGCCGCATGAAGCCGGGAGCCATGTTCATCAATACCGCCCGCGGCGAGGTCGTGGATCACGCGGCGCTCGCCGATGTGGTGAAGGAGAAACAGCTGCGCGTCGGTCTCGACGTCTTCGGCAATGAGCCGGCGACCGCGACCGGAGATTTCTCCGACGCCCTCACGTCGCTGCCCGCCGTCCATGGAACGCATCACATCGGCGCGTCCACCGATCAGGCGCAGGAAGCCATTGCCGCGGAGACGGTCCGCATCGTGCGCACGTACAAGGACACGGGGCGTGTTCCCAACGTCGTGAATCTCGCGAAGCGAACGCCGGCAACGCACATGCTCGTCGTCCGGCATCGCGACCGTCCGGGCGTGCTCGCGCACGTCTTCGATCAGCTGCGCGAGGCGAACCTGAACGTGCAGGAGACGGAGAATATCGTCTTCGAAGGCGCCGAGGCCGCGGTCGCGCGCATCAATCTCGACGGCACGCCGGCAGACGAAGTGTGCGCACGCATCAAGAAGAACCAGGACGTCCTCGACCTGCAGGTGGTGACACTGTGACGACGACCAATCGCATCTACAACTTCTCCGCCGGCCCGGCGGTGCTGCCGCTCGAAGTGCTGGAGCAGGCCCGCGAGCATCTGGTCGCCCTGCCCGGCGTCGGCATGTCGATCCTCGAAATCAGCCACCGCTCGAAGCCCTTCGACGAGATCATCCAGGGAGCGGAAGCAGACATGCGCGCGCTCGCCGGGATCCCAGACGACTATCAGGTGCTGTTTCTGCAGGGGGGCGCGAGCCTGCAGTTCTCCATGGTGCCCATGAATCTTCTGCCGTCCGGCGGAAGCGCGGACTACATCGTGACCGGCTCCTGGTCGCAGAAGGCGGTGAAGGAGGCGAAGCGTGTCGGCGGCGTGAAGATTGCCGCAACGACCGAGGCGGAAAATTTCTCAAGCATCCCCGCACAGAACGAGCTGAAGCTCGACTCGTCGGCGGCGTACGTGCACTACACCACGAACAACACGATCTTTGGCACGGAGTTCGGCTACGTCCCGGATGTAGGCACCGTGCCGCTCATCGCCGACGCATCATCCGACATCTTCAGCGGTCCGATCGACGTGGCGAAGTTCGCGCTCATCTATGCAGGCGCGCAGAAGAACCTGGCGCCGGCGGGTGTCACGCTCGTGATCATGCGTGACGACATGCTGAAGCGCACGCCCACGTCGCTGCCGACGATGCTGCAGTACACGATCCACGCGGAGAACAAATCGCTCTACAACACGCCGCCGGTGTTCACGATCTACGTGATGAGCCTCGTGCTCAAGTGGCTGCTGAAGAACGGCGGCCTCCCGGCGATCGAGCGCCGGAACGAGCGCAAGGCGGCGAAGCTTTATGCCGAGATCGATCGCAGCGGGTTCTATCGCGCACATGCGCAACCCGGCAGCCGCTCGAGGATGAACGTGACGTTCAGACTGCCCAGCGAAGAGCTCGAGAAGACGTTCGCGAAGGAAGCGACCGCGGCCGGTCTGGATGGCCTCAAGGGACACCGCTCCGTCGGCGGTATGCGCGCGTCGATTTACAACGCATTTCCCGAAGAGGGGATCGATGCGCTCGTCCAGTTCATGCAGGAGTTCGAACGAAGGAACGGGTAGAGAGCGTGCCACTTTCCCGCTTCTGCGCGCTGATTCCTCGTCAGAAACGTTAGATTTGTTGCGAAAGTGTCAGGTACAGAAGTCTTACAATCGCATAGCGGGAGCGCTGGTATTTTGAAGGTTCCGAATCGTTCAGAGGAGCCTTCTTGTCAACAGCGACGTTCACATCCAAGCGACTGCCCTACAACCTCACCACACTGAACTACATCACGGCTGGCGTGATGGTGCTCTTTCACATGGCGGCGGTGGCAGCGCTGTTCTTTTTCTCCTGGACCAACCTGCTCGTAGCGATCGGCCTGCACTGGATGGCGGTAGGCTTCGGCATCAGCCTCGGCTACCACCGGCTGCACACCCACCGCGGGTACAAGACCTCGAAAGCCTTCGAGTACTTCCTGGCTGTCTGCGGCACGCTGACGCTCGAAGGCGGGCCGCTCTTCTGGGTTGCGACGCATCGCGTTCATCATCAGCACTCCGACCACGAAGGCGATCCGCACACACCGCACGACGGCGGGTTCTGGGCCCACATGGGTTGGATTCTCTTCGGCGACTCGCATCACAACAACACCGCGGTGATGGCGAAGTACGCGCCCGATCTCGCAGCGGATCCGTTCTATCGCTGGCTGAACACCTGGCACTTCGTCCCGGTCACGACACTCGGATTGATACTCCTCGCGATTGGCGGCTGGCCGATGGTGCTCTGGGGCGTCTTCGCCCGCGTCATCTTCGGGCTCCACGCGACGTGGCTCGTGAATTCGGCGACTCACATGTGGGGCTCACGCAGGTTCCAGACAAAAGACGATTCGAGGAACAGCTGGTGGGTGGCGCTGCTCACGTTTGGTGAAGGGTGGCACAACAACCATCACGCGCATCCGGTATCCGCACGTCACGGGCTCGCCTGGTACGAGTTCGACATCTCCTGGATCACACTCAAGCTGCTCAACGCAGTTGGCGTCGTTCGCGATCTGAAGGTCGCGAAGGTACGCCGGGAGATGCCGGTCGAGGAAGCCGCATAGACAGAAAACAGAATTCAGAAGATAGAATCCAGGATTCAGAAGACGGCCGGTCCATTCGGCGACCGGCCGTTTTTTTGTGCCCGATGCCATTCGGCGCGGGCAGCCCGGTGAAGCGGTGCCATACTCATGGCTGCGGCGCCTGAGACATAGGAGGAAACATGCGGATCGTCCTTCCGGTGACCCTCTCGGTTGTCCAGCTGATCACTGTCACAGCGCAGGCACCGGCGAACTTCAGCGGGCGCTGGATCGCGATCGAGCCGGCCTCCGTCGCCGGCCACGAGTTGCGCATCACACAGGATCAGGACACATTCACGGTTCAACAGGTTCGCATCGAGTCGAGAGAAGCATTCGACAACTTGGGACGGCGCATCGGCGAAGGCGCCAAAGCGACCGAGTCCACTACCTACCGGCTGGACGGCAAGCCAACCGTGACGATGGCACGGGGCGCGGGCGATCCGCAGCAAATGCGATCGAGCGTTCGGTGGGACAAGAAGCGCCTGGTGCTATCGGATCTGTATTCAGCAACCGGTTTCAGATTCGAGCGTGTGCTCTCGTTTGATCGGCAAGGCCGCCTGGTCTTTGAGCGTCGGCGTCCGCCATCCGATGGCGAACCGCACACCGCCTCGGCAGGCGTCCTCGAGCCCGTGCGGATCATCTACGAGAAACGGTAGAACCTGTCTCACAAACCGAACACGGTCCGCGGGCGCGCTGATCCTTCTCCGGCCAGGGCGCAAAGCTACCCGGCCGCACGCGCATCCCGAGCTATCCTTGATTGATGATCAGCGGCCGCCGCCGATCCGTCATCTTCTTCACCGTCCTCGGCACCTGCCTCGTCGCCATCGCCGTGGCGCTGAATGTCGGCTGGCTGGTGATCAACTGGACGCGCGGTGTTCTCGCGCTTCTCGGCCTGATTTTCTTCCTCGTGATCATCGCCGGGATGGTGCTCAATACGATCTTCCTCGTCCGCGAAATCCGGAGAAACGAACAGCACGACTCGTTCATCAACGCGGTCACGCACGAACTGAAGACGCCGGTCGCCTCGATCCGGCTGTACCTGCAGACACTCCAGTCGCGAGATCTCGACGAGTCGAAGCGGCAGGAGTTCTACCGCATCATGCTGGATGACAGCGACCGGCTGCTGCACACCATCGAGCAGGTCCTGCGTGCCGGCAGCACCCAGTCACCCTTCCGGCGGATCGCGCAGACGCGTGTGGATCTCGGCGAGCTCGCGGCCGACTGTGTGGCGCTCGCGAGAACGCGGTTCCACCTCAACGAAGAGGCGATGCGCTTCGAGCCGCGGATCAGCGCGCCGGCGATCGTTCTTGGCGACGCCGACGAGCTGAAGGCAGCCGTGTGGAACCTGATCGACAATGCCGTCAAGTACTCGACTTCACATCCGCAGGTGAGCGTGACGCTGGAAGAAACCGCCGACCGGTCTCGCTATGCACTCAAAGTCGCCGACAGAGGGCCGGGGATCTCCCCGAACGAGTTGAAGCGCGTGTTCCGCCGCTTCTACCGCATCCACGGCATGTCCGTCCGCGCGAAGGGCAGCGGCCTCGGGCTGTTCATCGTCCGCTCGGTGGCGCGCAGGCATGGCGGCAAGGCGTTCGCCGAGAGTGAGGGCGCGGGGCGTGGCAGCACGTTCACCATCCTGCTGCCGCGTCCGGCAGAGCCCGCATGAGCACCGCGAGCGCGAAAATCCTCGTCGTCGAGGACGAGCAGCACCTGGCGGACGGCCTCAAGTTCAACCTGGACGCCGAGGGCTACGACGCAGATGTCGTCGATACGGGCGAGGCCGCTCTGGAACGGCTGCTCGGCGAGCGCGCTCCCTACGACCTCGTCGTGCTCGACGTGATGCTTCCTGCCAAGGACGGCTTCGCCGTCGTGGCGGAGCTGCGCGCGGCGCGCCAATTCGTGCCCGTGCTGATACTCACCGCGCGCGGCCGTCCTGAAGACGTGCTGAAGGGTTTCGCCGCCGGCGCAGACGATTACCTGCCCAAGCCGACAGAGCTCGCCATTCTGCTGGCGCGCGTGAATGGCCTGCTGCGCAGGAGCGGCTGGACGAAGCGGAGCGCCGACCAGTTCACCTTCACCGGCCGGACGATCGACTTCGATCGTCTCCAGGTACGTGTCGACGATCGTGAGTTCCCGCTGACACTGATGGAGGCCAACCTGCTCCGATACTTGATCGATCACGAGGGCAAGGCGGTCTCACGCAAGGCCATGCTCGAAGATGTGTGGTCGCTCCGCGACGACACCGACACGCGCGCGATCGACAACTTCATCGTCCGACTGCGACGGTATATCGAGAAGGATCCCGGCAGTCCGCGGCACCTGTTGACCGTGCGCGGCGTCGGGTACCGCTTCGTGGCGGAGCCGGAGTCGCGTTAATGGATCTTGCCGCCCTCCTGCTCGCCCTCAGTCTCCGCGTGATCGATTCCCAGCGTCCGCGGATCACGGATTTCGTGATCGTGCTCGACGAAGAGGGCATACCGACGGCGGGAGCAAATCTCGATGCTGGTGAGCTGGCGATAGCTCCAGCCGCGACCGTCGACGACATTCTGCGATCGACGCCGGGGTTCAGTCTGTTCAGGCGGTCGTCGTCACGTGTGGCGAACCCCACGACACAAGGTGTGACGCTGCGTGGCCTCGCGGCATCCGGTTCGAGTCGCGCACTGGTGCTCGCCGACGATATCCCCCTGAACGATCCGGTCGGCGGGTGGGTGTACTGGAATCGAATCCCGATCGTTGCGCTGCAAGAGGTATCCGTGAAACGAGGCGCTTCTGGTGATGTTTTCGGCGTTGACGCGATGGGTGGTGTGGTCACCCTGCGGAGCAAGACCACTCCCGGCATGCGGCTCCTTGCCGAAGGTGGCAGCGATGAGACGGGGCGCGTTTCCGGATTCCTCGGCCGCTCGTTCACGTCCGTCGATCTCTTCGGCTCCGCGGAGGTGTTCACGACTGACGGGTACGTGATCGCCGCGCCCGAGGCGCGTGGACCGGTAGACACACGCGCCTACTCGCAGTCGGAAGCGGTGCATGTGGCTTCCGCACTGAGAGCGCTTGGCGTATTGACGACCATACGTACGACCTACTACGACGAATCGCGCGGCAACGGCACCCCACTCCAACGCAACGGCACCGAGCTGGGTCAGATTTCGGCAAGTGTGACTCGGCCTGGCAGTGGTTCCACCACGTGGACCGGGCGGGCGCACGCGGCGAAGCAAAACTACGAGCAGACGTTCAGCGCCGTGGCTGACGATCGTGCGTCGGAGCGACTCACGAGCGAGCAGGAGGTCGAGGCCACATCCGTTGGCGCGTCGGGCGACTGGGTGTGGAGCTCCGGAGCCCGCGCTCTGACCGTTTCCGGCATGACACGCTACGTCGATTCGACTCTGCAGGATGCGCCGTTCAGCGCTGCCGGTGTTCGGCTGCCATCCCGTATCATCACACCCGATCAGCTCACGGCGTCGCTCGCCATTCGCGGCGCTGCTTCCGCTCCTCGCTGGACGGCGGGCGGCGCCGTACGTGGTGAACTCTGGCGGACGAGCCTCGGTGAGGCGAACAGCCGCACGTTCCTGAGTCCGAGGCTCTGGGCCGCCTGCGACGTTGGTGCTGGTGTGATGCTGAGCGGGCAGCTCCAGAGTGGCCACCGCGGGCCGACGATCAACGAGCTCTATCGTCCGTTTCGCGTCGGCAGTGTCGTCACGGACGCAAACGCGGCGTTGCGGCCCGAGAGCGTTCGCGGGCTCGAAGGGCGTGTCTCGTGGCGACGAGGCGACTACACGGTCAGTGCGGTCGGATTCTGGAGTCGCGTCGATGACGCCATTGTCAATGTGACGCTTTCCTCCCAGGGTTCTACGATCGTTCGTCAGCGGCAGAATGCGGCGCGCATCGTCGCGGCGGGTCTGGAGCTGGAGACTGAACTCCGCGCCACATCCTGGCTGTCGGTCAGTGGGTCCACCTCGTTCACCGATTCGACGTTTACCGCAGGGCCACTCGCGGACCTTCGCGTACCGCAGGTGCCCCGATGGCATCACGCCGTTGGCGCGCGCGCGACGGGCGCACGGTTCGTCGCGTCCGTCGAGTGGCGTTATATCGGGGAGCAGTTCGACGACGACCGGAACCTCTTCCCGCTGGACCAGTCATCGATGTCCGACGCGCGTCTCGGGTGGAGGGTGACGCGGCGCGTGGAGCTGTTTGCCGCGATCGAGAACGCGTTCGACGAGGAGCAGGACGTCGGCCGCACGCCGTTGCGCACCATCGGCCTGCCGCGTACGAGCCGCGCAGGTATCCGGGTCGGTTTCTAGAACGCAGATGGGCGGGGGATCGTCGCGCTATGCGGGACCGTGATTGCGTCGTGGACCGCGGCGCCTGCGTCGTCGCCGGCGGCCGAATGCCGGGCCTGAGGGCGCATCCGCGGCCACAGCGTGTCCATGCGACGGCTCGTGCGTTTGCCTTTGCGCCTGCAGCTCGCGCCAGTGCGCGACGACATCGGCGCGATCCCCGTGAATCTCGAGCCACGTCAACGCCTCGTCGAGAGACGAGCGGTGCAGCAGCCCTCGCTGTGATCTGAACGGCGCGTCGATATCGAGGATTCTCGGCATGATCCCGAAGATCTGCTGAAGCCGCTCGACATCGCGGCGCGCGACGGGCAGCAGGCCCAGCTCGATGCGCCGCTCGAGTGGATCGGCGTGGAATCGCGTTCGCCGTCCGATCAGGCCGATCGGATGCAGCAGCGTGCCGGCCAGGATCGCGTTCGACAGTGCCTCGGGCGCGGATTCGAACTGCTCACGGTACCGATCGATGGCTTCGAGCGCGTGCCAGAACGCGTCGGGCGCATCTTCGAGCTCCGGCGTGATCTCGCGAAGCAGGCCCGTTGTCGAGAGTTGCCTGAACGCCTCGGCCGCGTGGCCCGAGCGCAGGATCTTGTAATACTCCTCGAGCAGCCTCGGCGGAGCGCTGCGCGCGATCTCATGCTTGTGGTGCTCGATCGCGTCGAGCGACTCGTCATCGATCCGGAACTCGAGGCGCGCCGCGAGCACAACGGCGCGCAGCATGCGAACCGGGTCCTCGAGAAAGCGCACCTCCGGTTCGCCGATCGAGCGGATCAGACCCGCCTGCAGATCCTGGAGCCCACCCGCGTAGTCGATGATCGAGAAGGTCCCGATGTCATAGAACAGCGCGTTGACCGTGAAGTCGCGCCTGAACGCGTCCTCTTCGGGCGTGCCGTAGGTGTTGTCGCGATGAATCAGATGATCTTCGGCACGGCGTCGAGGCCGGCGCGCCGGTTCCGGTTCGAGCGTGTCTCCACTCGCTTCGTCAACCGCGAGCATCCCCGGCTCGGGTGGCGCATCACCCGGAAGATCGAGCGCCTTTTCTGCTTCCGGCGTCAGATCCGACGCATCCACCTGCCGTCGGAACGTCGCGACTTCGATCGTTTTGGTGCCGAACTTCACGTGAGCGAGACGGAAGCGCCTGCCGATGATCCAGCAGTTGCGGAACAACTTCTTGACCTGGTGGGGATGGGCTGACGTGCCGATGTCGAAGTCTTTCGGCCGACGATTCAGCAGCAGATCGCGAACGCTGCCGCCAACGAGGTAGGCAACGTAATTGTGCTCGTGAAGCCGATAGAGAACTTTGAGCGCGTCGGGATCGATGTCGCGCCGCGAGATCGCATGCTCGGATCGCGGCACGACGGTCGGCTCAACCATCGGCGGCGATTATAGCATCACGAAACTGCGTCAGGGCATGTAAGTGTCTCAGATGCAGTAAGTTAGTGTCATTCGACGGCTGTGCTACCATCCCGGATGTGCGCTCGTGTGCGGCTGCTCTGACCCTCCTGCTTCTTTTACCCAACACGCTGCTGGCTCAGGACGCCGTAGGAGAGGCGAGGCGGCTCTACAATGCCGGAGACTTCGACGCGGCGGAGCGCATGGCGCGAACGGCGATCGACCAGCCGGCCCAGGCGAACTCGGCGCGCGTCGTGCTCGGACGCATTCAGCTCGAAAAATTTCGCAAGGCCCCCTCACAGACTTTTCTCGCCGACGCGCGGCAGGCCCTGCGCGAGGTCGATCCCCTGGCGCTCGATCCGCGTGAGCGCCTCGAGCTGACGCTCGGTTTCGGCGAGACACTGTTTCTCGAGGATCGTTTTCTCGCCGCGGCCGAAATGTTCGCCCCCGTGATCGAGGCGTCCGTGACCCTCGGTCCAGTGGCGCACGCACGCGTGCTCGACTGGTGGGCCAGCGCGGTAGATCGGCACGCGCAGACGCGACCGAACCCGGAGCGCCCGGCAATTTACGCAGCGATCACCGAACGGATGAACACCGAGCTCACTCGTGATCCGGGGTCCGCACCCGCCGGCTACTGGATCGTGGCCGCCGCCCGAGGCAGCGGCGACCTCGACCGGGCGTGGAGCGCGGCCGCCGCCGCATGGGTCCGAGCGGCGCTGGCGGCCGATCGCGGCGTGATCCTGCGCGGCGATCTCGACCGCCTCGTCGTCCATGCCCTCATCCCCGAGCGCGCGGCCCGTCTGAATCCGAAGGATTCGTCGCTCGCGCTCACGGGCCTGCTCAGCGAGTGGGAGGCGTTCAAGGCAGGGTGGACTCGTTAGGAACTCACGCTGTCAAGTTCAACTCCAAACTCCAAACTTCAACTTCAACTTCAAAAACTTGAAAGCCGAGAGTGCACGCGCGTTTCGGGCTTTTTGCAGTCTGGAGTTTGCAGTTACCGGGGTCAGCACCTATTCCTTGGCTTCCTTCCAGTTCTCACCGACACCCACATCCACAGTGAGCGGCACATTCAGCCCAACGGCCTTCTCCATCTTCTCCCGCACCACGGCGACTGTTTCATCAGCCGATTCCTTCGGCGCTTCGAATAGCAATTCGTCGTGCACGGTCAGGATCATCCGTGCCCGGCCGTCCGCGACTGAGGGAAGCGCCGCATGGACGTCGATCATCGCCTTCTTGAGGATGTCGGCCGCGCTTCCCTGAATCGGGAAGTTCACCGCCATCCGCTCGGCGGCGCCGCGGATCTGGAAGTTGCGACTGTTCAGGTCGGGCATCAGCCGGCGCCGGCCGAACATCGTTTTCACCACGCCCGTGGCGCGCGCATCTGTGAGCAGTTGTTCGATGAATCCGCGCACTGAGGGGAAACCGGCGAAGTACGCATCGATGAATTCCTGCGCCTCCTGCTTCGATACGCCGATGTCTTTGGCGAGCGTGAACGCCTGCTTTCCATACAGCAGTGCGTAGTTGATGATCTTGGCGCGGCGCCGCAGTTCGTGCGCGCTCAGACCGCTGTGGGTGCCGAATACTTTCGCCGCGGTGCGATCGTGGATGTCCTCGTCGCGGCTGAAGGCGTCGATCAAGGTCTGCTCGCGTGAAAGATGCGCGAGGACCCTGAGCTCGATCTGCGAGTAATCCGCCGAGATCAGCACGTTGCCCGGCTCCGCGACGAACGCACGACGGATCTCGCGCCCGACCTCCGTCCGTATGGGAATGTTCTGCAGGTTCGGATCGCTGCTGCTCAAGCGTCCCGTGGCGGCAACCGCCTGGTTGAAGCACGTGTGCACCCGGCCGGTGTCGGGATCGAGGAGCTGCGGCAGCGCATCGACGTAAGTTCCCTTCAGCTTCATCAGCGCGCGCCATTCGAGCACGAGGCGCGGCAGCTCGTGCGCCAGCGCCAGTTCCTCGAGGACTTCGAACGAGGTCGACTGCGCCTTCGTTTTCGTCGTCCGCCGGATGGTCTCCGTGCGCATCCCCAGCCTGTCGAAGAGGACCTCCGACAGCTTCTTCGGTGAGTTGATGTTGAACTCCTCACCGGCCTGTTCGTAGATGCTCGCTGCCAGGCGGGCGAGCTCGTGGTCGATTCTTCCGGATTGACTGGCGAGCGCCGCGCCATCGATGCTGACGCCGGCGCGCTCGATCGCGACGAGCACCGGCACGAGCGGCAGCTCGATCGTGTCGTACAGAGTGGCGAGCTCCTCCTGCCGGAGCAGCTCGCGCAGCTTGCCCGACATCTGCAGCGCAAGGTCGGCGCGCTCACCGGCGAAGTCGAGCGCCCGCGCGAGCGACACCTCGCGGAACGAGATCGCTTTCGCGCCGCGCCCGCACAGATCCTCCTCACGCAGTGCCTTGTAGCCGGCGTGCTCGAGCGCGAGATCTTCGAGTGGATGCGCCGAGCGCGTCGCATCCAGAAGATAGCTCGCCAGCATGGTGTCCGTTTCGAGTCCGTTCAGCGTGATGCCGTGCCGTGCAAGGACGATGGCGTCGAACTTGAGGTCGTGGCCGATCTTGCCGACCGCAGCGGTTTCGAGCAGCGGCTTCAGGATCTGCAGCGCCGTGCGTTGATCGATTCCGCTCGACGATCTCTCGTCGTTTCCTCTATGCCCGAACAGGTCACCTGCAGGCGTAGACGCCGCCGCGGTGAACGGTATGTAGCGGGCGCGCCGCGGCGCCGACGAGAATGCGATGCCGACGATCGCAGAGCGCATCGCGGATGGGGCATCAGGGATGACCCGGAGCGCGAAGCGTTCGGCCTGGGCGAGTTCTGACGCAAGCGCCCGCACGCTTTCAGCGGAGTCGATGACGTCGTAGTCCTTGCCGACCGTATCCGCTGTGGGCGCGTACTCCATGACGAGCGAGCGGAAACCGAGGCGCGTGAACAGCTCGAAGCACGCGGCGCGATCCGCTCCCTGGTATTTCACCGCTTCGGGATCGAACTCCACCGGCACGTCTGTACGGATGCGTGCGAGCTCCCGGCTCTGCCGCGCATCCTCCGCATGATTCAATAGCCCCTCGCGGTATCGCTTGTTCGAGATCTCGGAACCATGTGCGAGGAGCGCCTCGAGATCCCCATACGTTGCAATCAGGTCACGAGCCCCTTTCTCGCCAATTCCCGGTACGCCTTTGATGTTGTCGATGGAATCCCCCATCAGGGCGAGTACGTCCACGACCTGCGACGGAGTGACGCCGAACTTTTCCTTCACGCCGGCCTCGTCGTACCACGTGCCGTCCTCCTTCGGGTTATAGACCTTGAGGCCGTCGTGAACGAGCTGAAAGAAGTCCTTGTCGCCGGTCACGATCGCGACCTCGAACCCCTGCGCGATCGCCTTCGTCGCGAGCGTTCCGATCACGTCGTCTGCTTCGTAGCGCTGTGATGTGAGGATCGGCACGCCGAGCGCCTTGCAGGCCTCGTGCACCCAGGGGATCTGCTCGGCGAGATCCGGAGGCATCGGCGCGCGGTTCGCCTTGTAGTCCGTGGCCATTTCGGAGCGGAATGTCGGCCCCGCCAGATCGAAGGACGCCGCGATGTATTGCGGTTGATGGTCCTGCATCAGCTTTCGCAGCATCGTCACGAAGATGTAGACCGCGTGCGTCGTCTTGCCGCCCGGTCCGCTCAACCCCGCGCCGCGCATCGCGTGGTACGCGCGGTACATCTGCGAGCTGCCATCGATGAGGAACAGGCGCGGAACTTCGAGCATGGAACCACGATATCATTCGAGATCGTGTTGATCCGGCTCGCCGCATCGGTCCTCGCGGCTCTCTCGATCCTTTCATCGACAGGCTGCGGCGGAGGCATCTTCGGCAAGCAATACGAATACGAAGAAGACCTGAGTCTGGCGATAGACGGATCCGCGACGCTGGTCGTCAACTCGTCGCTGCCCGCGCTCGTGGCGTTGCGCGGTCTCGCGGTTCCCACGGATCCGTCCGTGCGATTCGAGCCGAACGACATCCGCGCGCTGTTCGACACGCCGGTGACGCACGTGAGGCGGGTGAGCCGGCCGTGGCGGCGCAAAGGGCGCCGCTTCGTGCAGGTGAGGATCGACGTTCCGGACGTGCGCAGGCTCGGCGAGGCGGCGCCGTTCGCGTGGTCGAAGTACGAATTCGGTCCAGAGAGCGGCCACCATGTGTACCGGCAGACCGTCGGGACGTCAGCGATGAAGCCAGGGTCGCTCGCCAACTACGGGTGGGACGGCAGCGAGGTCGTCGCATTCCGCCTGCACCTGCCGTCCAGGATCCTGCATCACACCGCGCGTGACCTCGAGACGAATCAACCGACCGAGGCGAGCCGCGGCAACATCCTCGCGTGGGAGCAGCACCTCGCCGATCGCCTCGAAGGGCAGCCTGTCAACCTGCTCGTGGAGATGGAGAGCCAGTCGATCCTGCATCGAACGCTCTGGCTGTTCGGCGGCGCGTTCGTCTCCGCGGTGCTCGTGCTGAGCCTGCTGATCTGGTGGGCGATGTCACGCGGCAAGGACCAGGACGTCGCTGCGGCCTGAGTTTCTGCTGGCGCTCCTCTCCTCGTGTAATTCCCTTCGGCCCCGTGTCGGCTGGAACCTCCCGCGTTTGGACTACAGGGTGTCGGCTCCGAGACGGGCAATGGCCCGATTTCCTAGACCTCGATCGACATCCCAATTCCTCGGGCCACCGCCTCCGGTCGGTTCCGGGCTGGATCCGGGGCGGAACTCGCTAACGCGAAAGGTCGTAAATCACGGCCTCGTACGGACGCAGCCTGCCGTCGCGCGATGCGGTTGAATAGTTGCCGAGCAGGACTTCTGCTTTGCTCGAATCGATCCCGGTATTCGCCGCAGCTGCCTTGTCTTTGAAATTGAGGAGCACGAGGATTTTTTTGCCGTCCAGTTCACGCGTGTACGCGTAAACGTCAGGGTTGTCCTTGTCCAGCAGCACGTATTTACCGTAAATCAGTACCGGTCTGGTTTTCCGCAGTTCGACCATCTTCCGGAAGTAATTCAGGCAGCTACCGGGATCGTCTTGCTCGGCGGCGACATTGACGGTGGTGTAGTTGGCGTTGACTTTCAGCCACGGCCGGCCTGTGGTAAACCCCGCGCTCGGCGTTGTGTCCCACTGAAACGGCGTCCGGCCGTTGTCGCGTGCCGAGATCTTCTGCGCCGCCAGGAACGCGCGCAAATCCCCACCCTTGTTCTTGAGCTGCTGATACCAGTTGATCGACTCGATATCGCGATAATCGTCGATGCTGTCGAACTTGATGTTGGTCATGCACAACTCGTCACCGGCGTAGTAGTAAGGTGTCGCGCGCATCGTCAACAGGAACGTGGTCAGCATCTTCGACGACAACTCGCGCCACTGCGGCAGATCGTTGCCCCAGCGCGTTGTCATCCGAGGCTGGTCATGATTGCCGAGATAGATCGTGCCCCAGCCCTTGCTGGCGAAGACGCCGTCCCACTTGCTGTAGATGTTCTTGAACTCGACGAGACTGTAGCCCTTTGGGTCAGGCACTTTCAGGCTGTCCGGCAGATAACCCAGCGAAACGCCTTCGAAGTGGTACAGCATGTCGAGCTCGTGCCGGTCGGCATCCACGTAGTCGAGCGCATCGGCCGCCGTGACGCCGGCTCCTTCCGCGACCGACATCACGTCGTACCGGCTGAGAACGTTCTTGTTCATCGCCTGCAGATGTTCATGGACGTGCGGTCCATGGGCGTAGAACCTGCCCCAGTCCCCCTTGTATGCAGCCGGCATTTCCGGAAAGGTCGTGTCCTTCGAGATGAACGGGATCACGTCCATGCGAAACCCGTCTACCCCTCTGTCGAGCCAGAAACGCATCATCGAAAAGATGTCATCTCGCAACCTGGGGTTTTCCCAATTCAGGTCAGGCTGCTTCTGGGAAAAGTAATGCAGGTAGTAAGCGTTGGTCGTGTCGTCGAGCTTCCACGCGTCCCCATTGACGTCGAAAAAACTGCGACGTGCGTGCGGTCGTCCTCGCTCGGCAGGCCACCAGTGGTAGTAATCGCGGTAGGGGTTCTCCCTGGAACTGCGCGACTGCTTGAACCATTCGTGCTCGTCGCTGCTATGGTTGACGACCAGGTCGAGCACTAACTTCAGGTGTCGGTCGTGCATGCCTTTGAGCAACTCGTCAAAGTCCTGCATCGTGCCGAACTCCTGCATGATCGCCCGGTAATCGCTGATGTCGTACCCGTTGTCGTCGTTGGGGGAACTGAAGATCGGGTTGAGCCAGATGACGTCGATTCCGAGGCTCTTCAGGTAATCGAGTTTCGAAGAAATGCCCTTCAGATCCCCCACGCCGTCGCCGTTTGAATCCTTGAACGAGCGCGGGTAGATCTGATAAACGACAGCTTCCTTCCACCACTTTCTGGCGTTGCCGCCGGCAGTGGTGGATTGGTCCAAGGCCGGTGCGTGCTGCAGCGGCTGCTCCGCAACCAGGCGCTTTTGCTCGTGACACGCCGGCGCACCGAGAAGTGCTCCCAGGGTAATCAGCGCGAGCAGAAGTCTTCGCATGACGACTGGAGGTATCGGATTATCGCGGGGAACCGACGAGTGGTCGAGCTCGACTATACGGAAGGATGCATCATCCAAGTAGTCGCGGCAAAGTTGCCTGACGGGCAAGCCATCATCCGAGCATCGAGCGCTCGCTGGCTTCGGCGAAGGCTCGGGCACGGGCAGGCAGACATGACCCAATCTCCATCGGCGCTGCAGTGGGCACCGGTTCGGTACATTCGTGGCGCTTCGCCATGTAATAGAGGACGGGCACCGCCATGCGCGAGAGCAGGAGCGACGCAACCTCGCCGGCCATCAGCGAGATCGCCAGCCCCTGGAAGATCGGATCGAACAGGATGACCCAGGCGCCGACGATCATGGCGGCGGCGGTAAGGGCCATCGGTCGGAACCGCACCGCGCCAGCGTCGACGACGGCCTGCTCCAGGGGAAGACCCTCGAGCAACCGCAGCTCGATGAAGTCCACCAGGATGATCGAATTGCGCACCACGATGCCGGCACCGGCGATGAAGCCGATCATGGACGTGGCCGTGAAAAACGCGCCCATCGCCGCGTGCGCCGGCAGGATGCCAACCAGCGAGAACGGGATGGCGGCCATGATCAGCAGGGGCGTCTTGAACGATTGGAACCAGCCCACCACCAGCACGTAGATGAGCAGGAGCACGGCCGCGAAAGCGAGGCCGAGGTCGCGGAACACCTCGATCGTGAGGTGCCACTCGCCGTCCCACTTGATCGCGTAGCGCGAGGTGTCGAACGGCTGGACCGCGTTGAAGACGTCGAGCCCATAACCCTCGGGCAGCGACAGCCGCCCGATCGGCGTGTTCATTTTCAGGATGGCGTAGGCCGGGCTTCCGTCCTTTCCTGCGAGGTCGCCGGTGACGTAGGTCACCGCCTGCAGATTCTTGTGATAGAGGCTTGGCTCTTCCTGCGTGGTCACGGCGCTCGTGAGCTCGCCCACTGCGACCGGCCTGCTGCCGCGAAGCCGGATCGACTGGACGGCCTCGAGAGTGCGATCGTCGCGGGGGAGGCGGATCACGATCGGCACGTCCTCGCGCGCGCGTTCGTCGTGCAGCAGCCCCGCGGATTCTCCCGAGCCTGCCATCCGTACGACCGCCGCCACTGCCGCCGGCGAGAGGCCCGCAGCCGCAGCTTTTTCGCCATCGACGGCGAGCGTGATCTTCGCGCGCGGAGACTCGACGTACCAGTCGGCATCCACCACGCCTGCCGTCTGCTCGAAGATCGACTTGATCTGCGCAGCCACCGCCAGGCGCCTCGCCGGATCAGGCCCATAGACTTCCGCGACGAGGGTTTGCAGCACGGGCGGACCCGGCGGCACTTCCGCGACCTGGATGATCGCGCCGAACTGTTTCGCGATCGGAACCAGCCGACGACGAGCACGTAGATGAGCACGAGCAC
>DATLLF010000240.1:0-11355 GCA_035537955.1 Vicinamibacterales bacterium
TGATGTTCTTGTAGAACGACAGATCCGTCTGGAAATATCCGGGGCCGTTGCAGTCGCCGCGGCGGGCCGACCCGATCGTCCCGAGCTGGAAACCGGTCAGCGTGAACGCCGCGGGGTTGATGATCTGCTCGGCGTTTCCACCGCTCGCACTGCACGGTTCGTCGGTTCGATTTGGCACCTCGTGATTGGTCCGGTTCGGCCAGTCGCCCGTGCCCGAGGGGCCGGTCCCGATGCCGGCCAGGTCGCCTGTGATGAAGACATTGATCGGCTGCCCGGTGGCGGCACCGACGATCGTCGAGATCTCCCAATTACCGAAGAGCGCTCTCGTGAGCGAGGATGAATTCTCGAGCGTCGGCAGCATCCAGATGAGCGACGCGTTGAAGATGTGATCGCGGCCCGTCTCCGGCCGGCCCCAATCCGAGTCCGGATCGTCGATGTCGAGCTTGTAGACGCCGACGGAGAGGGCTCCGTCCGAATTGGTCATCGCCAGGTTCGCGCGGGAACGCGAGAGCGTGTACGACGCCTGGAACTGCGAGGCGCGGCCGAACCGGCTGATGAACTGCGTCTGCAGCGAGTGATACGTCGACTTGCCGCTGTGATCCCAGATGGTCACCGCGCTGTTGCCGAACGCGCCGAAAGGCCGCAACGCCGCACCGGTAGAGGCCGACCGCGCGTAGTCAAGGCGATCGTCGACGCCGTTGCCGTTGATGTCGCCGGAGCGGACCTGGTTCACGTCGAAGTTACGCAACATATCGTAGCCATAGTTCGCCACGTAGCCCACTTCGAGCGTGGTATTTCTCCAGACTTCACGCTGCACTGACAGGTTCCACTGCCAGTTGTTCGGCGTGCGCATGTCGACTTCCCGGCCGCGCGAGGGGGCGCCGAGACTCTCCGCAAAGCACCCGTCGCACGGTTCGGCGCTCGTGTCCAACGTGCGGGCGCCGCTGGCCGTCGTCACGAAGGGCGGATTGCCGGCGAGGTTCAGCCCGGGTGAGAGACGCTCACGCAGAAAGAACTTCCCAAGACCGGCCCGCACCGCGGTCTTGCCGTCGCCATTCACGTCCCAGGCGATGCCGAGGCGTGGAGCGAAGTTGTTGTAATCCTGGTCCATCAGCGACCGGTTGGGGCCGTCGGTGCCGCCGAGAGCGCCAGCGTTCTGGCAGATGTTCGATCCGGGCGGCTGCAGCACGCCGTTGCACGCGTCGGTGCCAAGAGCAGGATTGAAGAGCTCGGGTACGAAGTTCGTGACCTGGTCGTCGGAGAGATAGGGGTTGAAGAACAGGGAGTAGCGCAGACCGTAGTCGAACGTCAGGCGCTTCGAGAGCTGCCATGAGTCAGCCGCGTACAGCTCCATGTCGTTCCAGCGCTGCGGAGCGGATCTTCCGGCGGACGCCTCCGAGAACCCCCACGTCATGTCCTTCAGCAGGAAGTCGGCGAGCACGTTCGTCGTCGTATTGCCCCAGGCGGGGAGCCCTGTCGCTCCCCAGAACCGTGAGTTCTGGTCGGAGCCGTTGCCGATCGTGTCTTCGTTCTTCTTGTTCCAGCTCGCCAGCACACCGGTCTTCATGAAGTGCTTGCCGAACACGCGCGTGTAGTCGTCTTTGACGATGAACAGGTCCTGGTTGTTGTTGAACGGCGCCTCGTTCCAGAGCGTGGGATAACCCGTCTGGCCCCAGAACACCGGATGCGCCACATCCTCCCCATACTGCTTGTTGTTGTAGCCGAACAGCGGCTGTATGAGGCCGTTCACCTGGCCATTGAGATCCGTGTTCAGGCCGCCGCGGGTCACTTCGATCTTGTTCGCGGAGTACGAGAACTGCAGGGTGTTGGTCGCGGAGTTCCCGATGGTCTGCGTCAGCGCTGTCACGAATGACTCGCTGGGTTGATCCCAGTTCGAGTCGACGCCCGGAAACGCATCGTCGCCCCACAGATTCGACTGGATGCTCGGCGCGCTGTTCTTCCAGCTGTCGTTCGTGTAGCGGACCATCAGCCGGCTCGCATTGGTGATGCTCCAGTCGACACGGCCGCTCAACTGGTGGTAATCGATCGGCGACGTCACCGAGGTCACCCAGTTGTTGCAGCTGCCCGCCACGGGCGTGACATTGGGGAGCGGATACAGGCTCAGGAATGCCTGGCCGGCCGGGCTGATGCGGTCCTGCGGAATACGGTTGTTCTGAAATGGCTGCCCAGTGGTTGGGTCGATCGGGGTGGTCGGGGAACATCCGGCGATCGGCGCGCTGAAATCGCCGCTGCGCTCGGCTGCCGTGGGCACTTTGGCGAGACGGGCGGTGCCGCGATCCTCGAGGTTCCACTCGGCGTTGACGAAGAAATGGAGCCGGTTCTTGATGAGGGGTCCGCCGAGCGATCCGCCGAAGTCGTTGCGTTTCAGCTCTTCCTTCGGCTGATCCGCCTGCTTCAAAAAGTAGTTCTTGGCGTTCAGGGCGTCGCTGCGTCCCGAGTAGAAGAAGGTGGGCTCGAACTTGTTCGCCCCGCCGCGCGTGACGATGTTGATCTGCGCGCCGCCGGCTCCGCCGAATTCCGGCCCGTAGCTATTGCGCAGGATCTTGAATTCCTGGATCGCTTCGAGCGACGGATAGACGAGGATGGTGCGGTTCGATCCGACGTCGTTGTTGTTGGCGCCGTCCACCGTCCACAGGTTCGCGGTGACATCACTGCCGCTCACTGAAAGATCGGACCCGCCGAGCAGTCCTTTGTCTTTGACGTTGAGCATGTCGGGTGCGCTCACACCCGGCATGAGGGTCGCCAGCTGCAGGAAGTTGCGGCCGTTGAGCGGGAGCTCGCGAACCTGTTCACCGGTGATGACGCCCGAGACATCGCCTCCCAGTACCTTCACAGGGGTCGACGAGGCCTCGACAGTGACGGTCTCGGCGACGTTACCCGCCGCCAGCTCGAAGTCTACCGAGAACTCGTCGGCGACCCTGAGCGTAACGCCGGTGCGCGTCGCGCGTTTGAACCCTTGCAGCTCAGCAGCTATTGTGTAGCGCCCTACCTGCAGCTCGGGCACGACGTAGATGCCCTCGCCGTTCGTGGTGACCGTTCGCGCGACACCCGTTTCCTCGTTCGTGACGGTTATCGTCACGCCGGGCAAAACTGCCTGGGTGGCATCGCGCGCGGTGCCGCGTACCGTGGCTGTCGTTCGCTGCGCCAGCGCCTCGTTGTGTGCCGCGAGTAGAATCGCGCAGGCGAGGAACCACTGGAGTTTCCGCATAACGCCTCCGGAAGGCTTCTTAAAGGTCCTTCAGAAAGTTGTTATTATTAGCAGGACGCGGCCTTTGTCAAGGTTTATCTCAACCCGGTGGCCGGCCCTCGTCGCAGGGATCGTGACGCTCCTCGTCGTGGTCGCGTTGATCGGCCGATTTTGGCAGGATTCGCCGCCGTCGCCGACCCGCCAGCCCGGCCTTAACGTCCTGCTCGTCACGATCGACACCCTCCGCGCCGACGCGGTCGGCGTGTACGGGCAGCCCGGGGGTCTCACTCCATGGATCGACCGGCTGGCCTCCGCGGGGGCGCGTTTCACAAACGCGCACGCGCACAACGTCGTCACGCTGCCCTCACACGCGAACATCCTCTCCGGCCGGCTGCCGACGGAACACGGCGTCCGGGACAATGCCGGCTTCCGGTTTCCACCGTCTGTTGACACGCTCGCCACGATCCTCAAGGCGCACGGCTACCGGACGGGCGCTTTCGTCAGCGCGTTCCCGCTCGATTCGAGGTTCGGTCTCGCGCGCGGGTTCGACGAGTACGACGACCGCTTCGCGGATGCGGCGCGGCCCGCGTTCCTCGTCCAGGAACGAAGCGGCCCGGAGACGGTCGCCAGCGCCAGACGATGGATGGACTCGCGCGCGGATGGACCGTGGTTCTGCTGGGTGCACCTCTACGAACCGCACTATCCCTACGCGCCGCCCGCCGCCATCGCGTCCCGATTTGCGGATCCCTATCATGGAGACGTGAATGCCGCCGACGCGGCGTTACAGCCGCTGCTCGCGCCGATCCTCTCCGCTGGGCGCGACGGACGGACGCTCGTCGTGTTGACATCCGATCACGGCGAGTCGCTGGGCGAGCACGGCGAAGCGACGCATGGCGTATTCGCGTATGAAGCCGCGCTCAGAGTGCCGCTGATCGTCTATCAGCCGCGACTGGTGCCAGCGGCCGTGGTCGATAGCCCCGCGCGGCACGTCGATCTTCTGCCGACCATTCTCGACGCCGTCGCGATCGAATCGCCGTCGGGCCTCCCCGGACAGAGTCTGCTGCCGGCGATGAAGGAATCGCGCGAAGCCAGTGGGACCGCCACCTACTTCGAAGCACTATCGGCAGCGCTGAACAGGCGCTGGGCACCGCTCGACGGCATTGTGGTGGACTCGATGAAATACATCGAGCTGCCGATTCCGGAGCTGTACGACCTGAAGGCGGATCCTCACGAACTCAACAACCTCGCGTCCTCTCAACCTGTCCGTGTCGAGGAGCTCCGGTCGCGCCTGCAACAGCTGCGCGGTACGCGTGGCAGCCTCACCGCACGCGCTGAATCCGCCGAGACGCGCGAGCGGTTGCGGAGCCTTGGATACGTCGCCGGCAGTGCCTCCGGCGGCGGAGCTCGCTTCACCGAAGCGGACGATCCGAAGCGGCTGATTGGTTTCGATGCGCGCCTGCAGGAGATCGTGGGCCAGTACCTCGCTGGAGATCTCAAGGGCGCGCTCGCACGCTGCCGCGCGCTTTTGCGCGAGCGACCCGACATGCCGCTGACGCTTTTCCATCTCGCGCATCTCGAGAGAGAGGACGGGAACCTGGAAGGCGCGATCGACGCGCTGCGCAAGGCCGTGGCGATCGTGCCCGACAACTCCGAGACGGTCGCGATGCTGGGCGGCTATCTCACCCAGGCGAACCGTCCCGCCGAAGCCCTCGACGTGCTCGATCCGTTTGCGCGGCTCGAGAACGCCGATGTCGAGGTGCTCACCTCCCGCGCGCTTGCGCTCGCCAGGCTGCGGCGGTTCGACGAAGCGCTGGCGGAGTTGTCGCGGGCGCGCAGCGAGGATCCGTCCAACGGACGGCTGCTCCTCGAGGCCGGTACGATCCATCTCATGGCCGGGGATCGCGCTCGCGCGCGCGATTCCTGGAATTCGGCGCTGGCCCTGAATCCGACTCTCGCGCGCGCACACACGTCCCTCGGCGTCCTCAGCCTCGAAGAACGGCGTCCGGCGGACGCCGTCGAACACTGGAATGCCGCAACGGCCATCGATCCACGCGAGCACCGCACGATCCTCGGCCTCGGCCTGTCACTGGCCAAGCCGGGCCAAACGGCCGAGGCCCGCGCGGCCCTCGAGTTTTTCGTGGCTCATGCGCCCCCGTCGAAGTTTGCCGCCGAGATCGAACGCGCCCGCGCCGTTCTCGCGACGCTGCGCTAGTGTTGGATACGGCGCCGCGCTAGAATCCGGCTGTCGTGCACGGCCTTCGCCACAGCGTCTTTTTCGGTGTGGCGGTGGTGTCGATGATCGCGATACCGCCGCCTGCACAGGCGCAGGAGCCCGTGCGGACGCAGCCTCGCGCCGATCGGCGCACCGTCCCTGAACCACCCCCCAACCCCCTCGTCGACCTCGATCGGACGATTGTTGCGGCCGAAGCTCACCTGCGTGAGGGGGAGCTGCAGCAGGCCGAGAGCCTGTATCGGTCGGCGATCTTCGACGCGTGGATGATGCTGGGTCAGTTGCACATGGCCGGGGGGAAAATGCCCGACGCGCGGCACGCGTTCGATCGCGCCTCACGCTCCATCGTCGACGCCGATGCCGCGCTGCAGGCGCTCGCGGTCGTGGACCTGCAGAGCGGCCGGGCGGCCGACGCAGTCAACGTCCTCACACGCGTCGCGGGTCGCCACGAGAAGGACGGCGCGCTGCAGCGGTTGCTCGCACAGGCGCTCATGGCCGACGGGCAACTGCAGGAAGCCGTGCAGGCCTTCGAGACGGCGCGTGCGACCGACCCGAAGGATCCCGAGCTTGCGTTCCTCCTTGGCTCCGCCTACCTGCAGGTCAAGAAGCTCGACGAGGCGGAGCGCCTGTTCGCCGAGGTGATCAAGGCGCGTCCAGGTCCGGCGACCGACGTGCTCCTCGGGCGCACGTATCGCGACGCCCAGCAGTTCGATCGCGCGCGTGTCGTGTTGCGGCGTGCGCTGAAGGCGGACCCCAAAGCACGTCGCGCACATTACTACCTGGGAACAATAGCGATCCTGATCGAAGGAACCGCCGGTTACGAAGAAGCCATCCGTGAGTTCAAGGCGGAGTTGCAGTTGACGCCCAGGGACGTCTTGACGAATCTGCGCCTCGGGATGGCACTGGTCGAGGCGCGCCGCACCCCGGAAGCGCTCCCGTATCTGGAGATTGCCCGGGCCATGGAACCGCCGCCGGCGGAAGCGTTCGTGTACCTCGGCCGCTCATACCTCGAGTTGAACCGCGCCTCCGAGGCGGTGGAGGCGTTGCGCCGTGCGCTGTCGCTTGCCGGCACGATGCGGAGCGACGATCCCCTCGTGGGGAACATCCACTACCAGCTGGCGCTCGCACTCCGGCAGGCGGGAAACGAAGCGGAAGCATCCACGCATTTCGAACAAGCGAGGCGCGCGTCTTATCAGAGGGCGGACAGTGACAGAACCTCACTCTCGCGCTTCCTGTCCGACAAGGGGGACACGAGCGGTGGGGTGCTGCCGCTCGACTCGCCGCTGTCATCGCAGACCTCCGAGCAGCGCTCCGCGGTGGAACGTCAGCTGAAGGCGACGATCGCGCGCGCCTGCATGAATCTCGGCGTCATGCACGCGCAGGCGCAGCGGTTTTCGCGAGCGGCGGAGCTGTTCGGCGAGGCGGCCGCGGTTGATCCCGAGTTCCCTCAGGTTCAGTACTCGCTCGGTGTCGCGTACTTCACCGCACAACAGCACGAGAAGGCGACCGGACCGCTGACCCGCGCGCTGGAGGCGGATCCCGGGAACGTCGCGATCCGTCGCATGCTCGGACTCTCGTGGTTCCACGCGGAGAACTACGCGAAGGCCGCCGAGCTCCTCGAAACAGATCCGGCGCGCGAATCGGATCCGTCTCTCCAGTTCGCATACGCCCTGGCGTTGGTGCGCAGCGATCGCGCCGCTGCGGCGCAACCGATTTTCGACCGGCTTCTCGCGCAGCACGCCGACAGCGCCGAGCTGCAAGTCGTTCTCGGACAGGCGCACGCGCACCAGGGCGACTATCCGGCCGCCATTGAGTCGCTGCGCCGGGCATTGCAGTTGAAACCGACAGTCGCCGAAGCCAACACCACCCTCGGCATCATTTATTTGAAGCAGGGTCGGCTCCCGGAGTCGCGCGAGGCACTGCGGACCGAGCTCGCCGCGCACCCTCAGGACTTCAGAGCGCGGCAGACCCTGGCGACGGTCCTCGATCTGGAGGGTAATCTCGACGAAGCGCTCGTCGTCCTCCGACCCCTGGTGCGCGCCCGCCCCGATTTCGCCGACGGCAGATATCTCTTCGGCAAAGTCCTCCTCGCGAAAGGGGCGGCGGCGGAGGCGGTCGAAGAGCTGCTGGCTGCCGTTCGACTCGCCCCGGAGGATGCGAATGCCCACTACCAGCTAGGGCAGGCCTATCAGAAGCTTGGTCAGTCGGATCTGGCCGAACAACAGTTCACATTATTCAAACAGTTGAAGGACAAGCGCCGGTGAGGACAGCGGCAAGAGTGCTGGCGCTTTTGTTGATGCTCGGCGTCGCGGCTCAGGCCGACGCCCTTCGGCAGGCTCAGGGCAAGCAACAGGCGTCGCGCGCGACGGTACTTCAGCGTGCGCAGCAGGAGCTGACGTCGGGCCGCCGCGTCGAAGCGAAGCGGCTGCTCGCCGATGCGGCCGACCGCTTCCGCTCCGTTCAGGCGCTGCTGCTGCTCTCCCGCGTGCAGTCGGAGGACGGCGATGCCGCGGGCGCGCTCGAGTCACTTCGCAAGGCGCGCCGGCTGGCGCCCAACTCGGAGGAAGTGCTCAGCGCCTTCGCGCAGATGTCGCTCGCCGCGGGAGCACCAGTGCCTGCCGTCGTCACACTCGACGCGCTCAAGCGCATGAGCCCCAGCGTGATGCAATATCACTATCTTCTCGGAGTGGCGCTGATGCGCGTGGGCGACAGGTTGAACGCGGTCGGCGCACTGCAGGCGGCCGAGCAGCTCGAGCCGAATCGCGCGCTGACGCTGCTGGCGCTCGGCATTGCGCACAACAGCCTGCAGCAGTACGCTGAGGCGAAATCGGTCCTTTCGCGCGCGGTCGAACTCGATCGAGGCAACGCGGATACTCTGGCCGCTCTCGCCGAAGCCGAACAGGGGCTCGGCGAGCTCGAGGCCGCGTCGAAGCACGTGCAGCAGGTACTGGCCGGGGCACCGCAACATGCGACGGCGAACCTGGTCGCCGGTCTGGTGGCAATGGATCGCTCGCAATACGCGGAGGCGCGCGCCGCACTCGAGCGGGCCGTGCAGACGGATCCACTGCTGTTCAAGGCGCACTATCAACTGAGCCTCGCGTGTGGACGCCTCGGAGACGAGGTCGCCGCGAGCCGATACCTCGAACAGTACGGCCAGACGCTGCGGGGAGTGCAGAAGATGATCGACGAGCTGAGAATGGCGACGGGACCGATGGGAACGGATTCAGTCCGACGATGACACGCGGAATCGCGGCCCTGCTCGCATTCGCGCTCGCGCAGGGCACCGCGTCGGGCAACGGAGGATTCCGCGACGTCACCCGTGATGCCGGGGTGACATTCGTCCATCACGCGGCACCTGAAAAAAAATTCATCGTCGAATCCATGAGCGGCGGCGTTGCGCTGTTCGACTACGACAACGATGGCCGCCTCGATATCTACTTCGTGGACTCGCTGACGGTGGACACCGCCGGCGATCCGAAGCAGGCCCGCAGCGCGCTCTACCGGAATCTTGGAGGGTTCAAGTTCGTCGACGTCACCGATAAAGCCGGCGTCGGCCATCCTGGCTGGGGCATGGGCGTCTGCACCGCCGACGTCGATGCCGATGGGTGGGAGGACCTGTACGTCACCGGCCTTGGCGGCAACGCGCTCTACCGCAACAATCACGACGGCACGTTCAGCAATGTCACGGAACGCGCCGGCGTAACCGGCGGCGGCTGGTCGGCTGGCTGCGGTTTCGCCGACTATGACCGCGATGGCGACCTCGATCTGTTCGTCAGCCGCTACGTGAAGGTGGACCTCAAACAGTTGCCACAGTTCGGTCGCGACAAGACCTGCCAGTACCGCGGCGTTCCGGTGCAATGCGGGCCGCGCGGCCTCGAGGGTGAATCCGATTTCCTCTTCAGAAATGAAGGGAATATGCGGTTCACCGCGGTCGCCGCTCAGGCCGGCGTCGCCGATCCGAGCGGATCCTTCGGCCTCGGCGTGGGCTGGTTCGATTACAACGAGGACGGCTGGCCGGACCTCTTCGTCGCCAACGACTCGGGCGCGAACTTCCTCTATCTCAATCAGAAGAACGGCACGTTCAAGGACGTCGCGTTTCCGATGGGCGTCGCGGTGAGCCAGGATGGTGCCGAGCAGGGCAGCATGGGAGTTGCCGTGGCCGACTTCGACAACAGCGGACATTTCGGCATCCTCGCCACGAACTTCTCCGAGGAGTACAACTCCCTTCACCGCAACGAGGGGCAGCACTTCACCGACGTGTCCTTCAAGGCGAAGATTGGAGCCATCAGTCTGCCCTTCGTGGGATGGGGGACCGCGTTCTTCGATTACGACAACGACGGCTTCCTGGACCTCATCGCCGTGAACGGCCACGTCTACCCGCAGCTCGACAAAGTGAAGCTCGGTGCCTCGGCGGGATACCGGCAGCGCAAGCTCCTCCACCACAATCGCGGAGACGGCACCTTCGAGGAAGTGGCGGCGAAGTTCGGCGACACCATGATCGAAGAGCGCGTCAGCCGCGGGCTCGCCATTGGCGACCTCGACGACGACGGACGTCTGGATATCGTGACCAACGATCTCGACGGCGCGCCGCAGATCATCCGCAACGAGATCGCGGACGCCGGCAACTGGCTGCTCGTCAGGCTCAAGGGACGAGGCGTCAACACCGGCGCGATCGGAGCGGTCGTCACCGCGCGCGCGGGGAGTCTGGTCCAGAAGCGCCTCGTGCAGAGCGGCAGCAGCTACATCTCGCAGGAGGATAAGCGGCTCCACTTCGGTCTCGGCAAGGCCGAACAGGTCGACTCGCTCGAGGTGCTGTGGCCTGACGGCACGACCACGGCGATGAAGAACGTCAAGGTGAATCAGCGGATCGAGATCCCACAACCGCAGTAATCAGGAGCAGGTAGGACGTCGCACGTCGCACGTGATACGTATCACCTCGCGCGAGCCAGGTCCTTCCATCCGACGAGCACGAAGCGCTGCTCGCGGAGGAAGTTGCGGAAACGAGAGCTCTTCACGAGATCCAGATCGTTCTGACGCCACGCCGCTCCCCAATCAGCATGGTCGAAGGTCGCGCCGCGCATCTCGTCGTCGTCGTACGCGAGATGGACGATGAGCTGATACACGCCGGGAGCAAGCGGCGCGAGCATCTTCTCGTAGGCCTGCGGCCAGTCCTCCTTCGCGACGCCGGGTGCAATCGAGACGACGCGGTCGATCAGCGCGTCGCCCTGCGACGCGGTCGCCCACGGCGACTGCTCTCCGCCGCGTTCGCCGAGACGCTCCATCAGCACGGGGAGGCTGTACGCCGATCCGAGCTTGCGATAGACGTCGAAGAACTCGGCGGTGCGGAAGAGCGTCGCCATGTGGGAATCGAGATGCGTGAGCGTCACTCCCGCGTCGCGCGCGCGGTCGATCTGCGCGCGCAGCTCGCGATCGATGTCAGCGGGACGCGCGTGTGCCACCACATCTTCCTCGAGCAGCGGCAAGTATCCATCGCGGTCGAGCAGCGAGCTGGCGGCATCACGAGGACCCACGGGCCCCCAGCGGAAACCGGTCCACTCGCTGTTGAGCGCGAGATGAATGCCGAGATCCGCGGACGGATGCGCCCGCGCCCATCGCGCGACCTCGGGAAACCACGGGCAGGGAACGAGGATGCTCGCCGACGTGATCCAGTTGTTCTCGAGCGCTTCGAACGTCGCCCGGTTCACCGAGTGCGACATGCCGAGGTCGTCGGCATGAATGATCAGCAGCCTCGCGTCAGCCGGGTGGCCGAGGCGTTCCTGCACTGTAGGACGCTGGCCCGCGGTGGCGACCGCGCCCAGCGCGAGGATCGCTACGATTCCTGCGAGCCTGCCTGTCAACATGGAGAACACTCCGCTCAGCGTTTGCTCGCCGTGTAGCTCAACCCAAAGCCGTAATC
>DATLLF010000241.1:0-5631 GCA_035537955.1 Vicinamibacterales bacterium
GTGTGACGCTCGGTCCCCTCACACTGCGAGCCGAATCGATGCCGGTCGCGGCGCTCGCGGCCCTCGGCGCGATCTGGCAGATGTAGTCACCGGATCGGGGATCCGCCGGCCGGGCCGCCCGGGCCTCGATTTGAGGATCGGGTAGGGGGTTAGTTCAAACGACGAGACTGCCATACGGGCCACAGAAGAACCACAGAAGAACCACAGAAGCAGAAACACCGGCCCTGGCGGGAACAGAGTCCCTCTTACGCCGCGCGACGCGTGGCCAGCGACAGGCTCCGTTCGGTTCGCGAGGGCGCCGCGCGACGCAGAATGCGAAGCTCCGCCATCTGTGTTCTCCGGTGTTCCTGTCCCGATCCGTCTTCGTGGTGTTTCTTCTGTGTTTCTTCTGTGGTTCTGCGGTGTCTCTTCTGTGGTTCGGTGTTTCTTCTGTGGTTCGTTTACGTGTTTCTTCGGTGGCCCCTATGGCGATCCAAAGAATGGTGGCTACGAACGTCTGGCGGTCACGACGAATGCGTGCCAGTCGTCTTCTTCCGCCTCTTCGCTGACGTCGAAGTAGCGGGTGAGCGCGGCGGTGACACGGTCTCGTTCGTCGATGTTGAACCCCGATACGATCAGCGTTCCGCCGGGACGCACGAGACGTGCAAGATCGGTCGCGTGCTGCGACAGCAGTGTCCCCGTCAGGTTCGCGAGTACGAGATCAGCCGCGGGGATCGTGGTGGTTGTCAGGTCATCCACGTGCGCCTCGACTAGCTTCTCCACGCCGTTCGCCACGATGTTCTCGCGCGCGTTCTCGATCGCGTCGGGATCACTGTCGATGGCGGTCGCGAACGCCGCCCCCAGCTTCGCCGCGGAAATTGCGAGCACTCCGGATCCTGTTCCGACGTCGGCGACCGTCAGGCCGGTCAGGTTTCGACTCTGCAAGAGCAGGAGGCAGAGCCTCGTTGACTGGTGATGGCCGGTACCGAATCCCCGCGAGGGCTCGATGAGGACGACGATGCCTGGGCCTGCGGCCAGCGGTTCGGAGGCAGCGGTCTGCGGATTTGGATCCGGAGGGAGGTCCCAGGGAGGCGCGATCCTTACGCGGCCGATGGTGACGGCGGGGAGATCGGCCTGCGTGCGCCGCGCCCAGTCCTCGTCCTCTACTTCAACGGCTCGCGTGTCCAGCGTCGAGAACCCGGCGTCTTGTGCGAGCGCCGTTGCAGCGTCATCGCGTGCCGCAACGCTTGCGAAATGCGCGGTCCATTCGCGCGGATCGTCGATCTGATCTTCCTGAATCGCCACCAGGTCGTGCTCGGCGAGAAGCGCGACGAGCCGGTCGCGGCTGACGGCGTTCTCGTGGGCAGGGAAGCGGATGACCAGGGCCGGGGACCGAAGCTCCAAACTTCAAACTCCAAACTGAAAAAAGACAAAAGGAACTATGAAATCACGCGACGCGCGTTCGCGATGGCGCTTCGGTGTTTTGGTTTGGAATTTGAGATTTGTCGTTTGAAGGCGACGAGATCTCAGCTATGTGAACATGCCTTTGACGCGCTCGAAGAACGGCTTGTCATCGGTCTCCATACGCTCATCGGCTTGCGCCGGCATCGTGTCGGCGAGCTGCTCGAGCAGTAGCTTCTGCTCCTTGGTCAGCTTCTTCGGCACCGCAGCGCGCGCGATCACATAGAGATCCCCATGGCCACGGCCGCTGACGTTCGGCATGCCTTTGCCGCGGAGCCGGAACCGCGCACCCGGTTGCGTGCCGGCCGGGATCGCGAGGTCCTCGCGCTCATCGAGCGTGGGCACCCTCACCGTTCCGCCGAGCGCCAGAGTGGGGAAGTTGATGGGCAGCTCGCAGTACAGGTCGTCTCCCTCGCGATGGAAGAACGAATGCTCCTGCACGTGGACGACGACGTATAGGTCGCCTGGGGGGCCACCCGCGCTGCCGTGTTCCCCCTCGCCTGCCAGCCGCATCTGCTGACCCGTCGCAATGCCGGCCGGGATCTTGACCGTGAGCTTTCGCTCGCGCCCCAGGCGGCCCGCGCCGTGACACGTCGTGCACGGCTTCGAAATGGTGCGTCCACTTCCGCGGCAGTTGGAGCACGGTCGCGCCACAGTGAGAAAGCCCTGCTGATAGCGCAGCTGACCTGTGCCCCGGCACTGCGCGCAGGTCTCAGGTTGCGTGCCCGGGGCCGCGCCGGATCCACGGCACGTCTCGCAGGTTTCCTCGCGCGGCACGATGATGGATGTCTCCGTGCCTTCGGCGGATTCCTCGAACGTGATCTCGAGGTCATAGCGCAGGTCGGATCCGCGCTGCGGCCCTCCGCGCCGGCGTCGACCGCCACCGAGGATGTCGCCGAAGCCGAACATGTCTCCGAGACCCGAGAAGATGTCGGAGAAGTCGGCGAAGATCGTCGGATCGAAGCCGGCGCCCTGCCCGGCGGACGCATTCACGCCCGCGTGACCGAAGCGATCGTACAGGCCGCGCTTCTGCGGGTCGGCGAGCACCGAATACGCCTCGGCCGCTTCCTTGAAGGCTTCCTCGGCTTTGTGATCGCCAGGATTCCGGTCAGGGTGGTACTTCAGCGCGAATTTCCGGTACGCGCTCTTGATCTGCTGCTCGCTGGCCTGACGCTCGAGACCGAGCACCTCGTAGTAATCACGTTTGCTCACGCCGGTTTACCCTTTGGCGACTTTGACCATCGCGGGACGCAATAGTCTGTCCCCGATCGTGTACCCGCGGCGGAACTCCTCGATGATCTCTCCTTCGCGGTGCCCTTCGGCAGGCTCGTACGAGACGGCCTGGTGATAATTCGGGTCGAAATCCGCTCCAAGCGTCTCGATCGGGCGTACGCCGCGCCGGCGGAGCAGCTCGTCGAGCTGTTTCAGCACGAGCTCGACCCCGCGGCGGTACGCTTCCGCGCCTTCAGGGCCGGCATCAGCCGTGAGGGCGCGCTGCAGATCATCGACGAGCGGCAGCAGGTCTTCGACCACGCCTGCAGTGACCGTCTCCGAAAGCGTCTGCCGTTCGCGATCCGTGCGCTTGCGGTAGTTGTCGAACTCGGCGGCGGTGCGCAGCAGGCGGTCTCTGAGCTGATCCCGCTCGCGCTCGAGCTCCGCAGTCGCATCCCCCGTGTCCGCAGGGGAGTCGAGTGCTGCCGCAGCCGTATCGTCGAGTGGATCGTGTTCGATGTTGTTGGTGCGATTGTCTGCCACGGTTATGCGTCAGTCCGGCCGACCAGCCGATTCATGGCTCTCGTAAGGCTGTCAACGGCGTCGATCGAGCGTGAGTACCGCATGCGGGTCGGCCCGATCACGCCCACGGCACCCGAACGGCGTCCGTCGTTGTAGCTCGCGGCAACGATGCTGAAGTGGCGGAGGTCGGGGGCGGCGTGTTCGCTGCCGATGACGACCGTCAAACTTGCGCCGCTCATGTACTCGTCGAGCAGCTGCACCAGCCGCGTTTTCTCCTCGATCATGCGCAGCAGTGTTCTCAGCGTCTGCAGCCTTTCCTCGGGATCTCCGTTGCCCACCTCTTCGATGAGGAACGACGTGCCCTGGATGAACACGGCCGGAGCGGCTTCCATCCCCTCGAACGTCGAACTGGCGAGCAGCAGCGCGCGTTCCATCAGCGCGTCGAGCAAGGTGCGCTCCTGGCGAACGCGCTCGAGCACGATCTGCCGGACGTCGGCGAGCGACCGTCCGCGGAACTCGCTGTTCAAATAGTTCGCCGCCTGCTGCAGCTCCACGCTCCCGTACCGCTGTGCCGGCTTGATCACTTTGTGCGCGATCTGCCCGCCGTCGGACACCAGAACGACGAGGATCCGTTCGGAATCGAGCGGAACGAACTCCAGGTGTTCGAGCCGGGCGGTGTCACCGGCGGGCGCGATCGCAAACCCGACGTGGTGCGACGCACGCGAGACTTCGTGTGAGACGTGCGAGAGAAGATCGTCGACGGTGCCCGCCTCTCGAAGTCGCGCTTCCACGCCAGGCCCCGGTCGCGACGCGCGCCGTTCGGCCATCAACTGATCGACATACGCGCGGTAGCCGAGATCCGTCGGGACGCGCCCGGCCGAGGTGTGCGGCTGACGCACGTATCCCTGCTCCTCGAGCCGCGACAGCACGTTGCGCAGCGTCGCGGAAGACACACCGAAACCCCTGCTGGCGAGCCATAAGGATGAGACGGGTTCGCCGCCGTCGATATAAGCCTGCACGAGGACGCCCAGAATGCGTCTATCTCGTTCCGGCAGTTCAGGATGGCGCGTCATGTTCTCTTAGCACTCTCGGCTGATGAGTGCTAATCCATTATATGTCAGATCCGGGCGCGGGCAGCCAGCTCAGCTGCCGCCTCGTGTGCGGAGTGCGCGATCTCTTCCAGGTCGAAAGCCTGAAGCCGCCCGCTTCGGGCCAGGATCTCGCCGTCGACCATGGTCAATTCCACGTCGGTACCTCGCGCCGCATAGGCCAGCGTCGACCATGGATCCACATCGGGCGCAACATGTGCACCTCGCCGACCGACGAGGATCAGATCAGCGCGCTTGCCTGCTTCGATGGAGCCGATCTCAGCTTCCATGCCCAGGGCACGAGCGCCTTCGCGCGTCGCCATGAAGATCGCATCGCGCGCCGACAACGCTCCGGGATGCTCGCGAACGCTCTGCAGCGTCGCCGCCAGCCTGATCTCGTCGAACATGTCGAGGCGGTTGTTACAGGCGGCGCCATCCGCGCCGAGCGACACCGAGATACCTCGCCGCCGCATTTCAGCGACGGGCGCGATCCCCGAGCCGAGCTTCAGATTCGAGCCGGGGCAGTGCAGCACCTTCACGTCGCGTTCCGCCAGCAGGTCCTGCTCCCGGTCCGTCACCCACACGCAATGCGCCGTGCAGAGATGTCGCGAGGCCAGCCCTGCGTCCGCGAGGTACTCGAGATTGCTGAACCCTCCCGAGAGTCGGCGCACCAGATCCACCTCGTCGCGGTTCTCCGATGCGTGCGTGTGCACGAGCGCGTCTTCACGCTGCGAAAGATGGCCCACTGCTTCGAGGAGCTGGCGCGAGCAGGAGACCGCAAACCGCGGCGCGAAGGCCGCGCGCAGCCGTCCGCCGGCCGCACCGTTCCATCGCTTCATCAGCGCCAGGCTCTCGTCGATGGATTCGTTGGTCCGCTCTCGCAACCGCCGTGGCACCTCATCGTCCGCATCCATCATGCACTTGCCGACGACGGCGCGAATGCCGGTGCGGGCGAGTGTCTCGAACACGACGTCGGTATCGTGCACCGTCTCCATCGTGAGGATCGTCGTCGTTCCCGACAGCAGCAGCTCCGCACTGGCGAGCTCCGTGGACGCACGAAGCGTTTTCGCTGAGTGCGCCGCTTCCAGGGGCCACACGCGCCGTTTCAGCCAGTCCAGCAGCGGCATGTCGTCGGCCAGGCCGCGGAACAGCGTCTGACAGAGATGAATGTGCGTCTGGATGAATCCAGGCAGGAGATACGCACCGTTCGCGTCGACGATCGTGTCCCAGCGTTCCTCCGGCTCCGCGCCGACAGCGACAATGCGTCCGTCGCGGACCGCAACCGATCCCTCGACAACGTCGAGGGCGTTGTTCATGGTCAGGATTGTGGCGTTGCGAAGGATGGTCGAGGGCACGCCGGCGCCGCCTT
>DATLLF010000242.1:0-9095 GCA_035537955.1 Vicinamibacterales bacterium
CGACCCGCGACGATCTCGGCGCGCGCGTAGCTCTCAGGGCGGATCGGCGCCCCGGCAACGCCGCGCAACATCGCGAGCTGCCCGACATGGGTGAGCGCATCTGCCAGCGGCCCCTGCGTCAGCTTCTGCATCGCCGTTTCCGTGATCTCGCGCGCCGCCAGCTCGCCGTCCAGCAAGGAGAGCCCGTCGAAGAACCGCTGCACTTCGACCTCCCAGTCGTCCGATCCAGCTGCATTCCACGTGTGCTCGCCGCGAGCGAGGTGAACGGCCCAGGCCATGAGGTCCGCCAGGTGCGCGACGATCTCCAACGGGCGACGCGTTCTGGGGCCGAGAGAAAATTCCGGAAACTCCGCGGGCGTGTCGCGCAGTACCTTGGCGGCACGATAGGCAAGCGTGGCGGCGAGGTGGCGGAGCACCCTCCGCATGCTGTCGACCTGATCCACCGCTGGCGAGTCGGGCACGTGCATGGTGATGTCGACTTTATCGTGACTTACCGATCGCGAACAGGCTCGAGGCGGAGCGCACGTACATCACGCCATCTGAGATCGCCGGCGTGGCCATGATCAGCTCGCCCATCGAGTTCACCGCGATCTTGTTGAACTCGCGTCCGTCTGCGATGACGATGATCTCGCCATCTTCGCTCGGGAGATAGATGCGGCCGTCCGCCGCGACGGGTGAGGCGCTGAAGCCACTGCCGACCGGTTCCAGGCGCTGCCGATAGATCTCCGCGCCGGTCTTCAGATCGTACGCATCGAACACACCGTTGTTGCCAAGAACGTAGAGGATCCCCTCATACGCGAGCGGCGTCGGCATGTACGAACCGCGGCCGGTCTTGCTCCACACGACTGCCGCGTTGCTGGTCTGATCCTTCTGCAGCGTGAGATCACCATGCGATCCAGGCCGGATGGCGAAGATCGGCCGTTCGGGTCCGCGCCCGCTGGCCACGACGATGAGATCGTCGGCAGCGACGGGCGTCGGCGCGGTGATCTTCGAGCTGCCTCCGAGGCGCCACAGCTCCTTGCCCGTGCGCGGGTCGTAACCGCGGATGAAGTTCGAGGCGTTGGTGACCAGCTCGTCTCCTGCCGTCGTCCGGATCACGGTGGGCGTGCCCCACGACGGGATCTCGTCACGCTCCGTCTTCCAGACGGTCTTACCGGTGGCGGCATCGAGCGCGAGCAGGAACGAATCGGCCTGGGTGTCCACCTGAAGGATGACGAGCCCGTTCCAGATGATCGGCGAGCTTGCCGGCCCCCATTCGTACGAGGGGATGTCATAGGCGCCCATGTCGACGCGTCCGAGATCGAGCTGCCAGAGCGGCTTGCCGTTCACGTCGAACGCAAACACACCTTGTGAGCCGAACCAGGCCACGACGATGCGACCGTCGGTTGCGGGGGACGCGCTCGCGTACGTGGACTTGATGTGACGCTTGTTCCGTGGCTGTCCGGTGGCGGCGACGCGTTCCCAGGCGATGGCTCCGGTGCGCTTGTCCACGGCGTAGAGCATCCATTTGTGCGCCGACATGTCGTCGGAGGCGTCGCCGTCGCCATAGAGTCCGGGCTTGAACGTCGCGTTGTCTCGACCGCTGATCGCCGTCGTGAGGAAGATCCGGTCACCCCAGATGACAGGGCTCGAATGCGCGAGCCCGGGAATCGCGCTGCGCCAGAGGACATTGTCTTTGGTCTTCGCGTCCCAACGCTCCGGCAGATCCGAACCGTCGGCGATGCCGGTGGCGTTCGGTCCTCTGAACGATGGCCAGCTGCCCTTCGCCGGCGCGGGCTCTGGCAAAGCGGGCGCGCGGGCGGGACCGCTCCAGACCAACCGCCGCTCGGAGCGCGGCGCCGCTTCACCTTCAGGCCGCCACGTGCTGGCGTGCAGGATCATCCGACGCGGTATGCAGTCGTCGGCGATCACCGCGAGAGACACATGGCTGCCGTCGATCTTGAAGCCATAGCGCCCGGGACTGGAACACGGCGGTGGGCCGCCGGTCGTCGTGACCGTCAACTGTTGGCCGTCGGCCTTCCAGGTGCCGTTGAATGGCGGCCATCCCTGCGCCGTCAGCGAGAACCCGCCGTCCGGGGCGAGCCGCATGGTGAAGGCGCCGTAATTCAAAGGAGACGTTGGAAACGCCGGGGGCTGCTGCGCCACAATTGCAGTAATCGCAATCGAAAAGATCGCGGCGAGCGAGCAGATTCTGCGCACAATCCGGAAAGGCATGATGTGTGCGGGGGATGCTATCACCACGACTGAGGGACTGTGGGGTCAGATGTTGAATTTGCCGTTCCAAAATAAATCGTGGCAACGCTACGGACATCGTTGGCACCAGCATTTGGGAGGCGGAAAATTCAGGGTCTGACCGCGGAGGAGCTCGCCAACGCGATCGGCGCAAGCGTGCGGCACGCGTTCCCCCACGCGGAGCCCTCGAAGCGGGAACGCGACCGATACGTAGCCAGCCTCCACGTCGAGGATCTCGCGCTGGCAACGGCCTGCGCGCTGGGGCGCGAGGCCGCGTGGGACCGGTTCGTCCTCGAGCTCCGTCCCGTGTTGTACCGCGCCGCTGATGCGCTGGACGCGTCCGGCACCGCTCGTGAGCTGGCCGACGCTCTGTACGCAGACCTGTACGGGATCGACGACGCAAGAGGCGAACGGCGCTCGCTGTTTCGCTACTTTCACGGCCGCAGCAGCCTGGCGACCTGGCTGCGCGCGGTTCTGGCGCAGCGTTATGTGGACGCGCTGCGTGCGCGCAAGCGTGTCGAGCCGCTCGAGGATCGCGACCCGGCGGCGCCCGAACATCCCGAGCGTACCAGCGATCCCGATCGTGAACTGCTTGCACCAGTACTCGAAGGCGCGCTGCGGACGGCAATCGACGGGCTCACGTCAAAAGACCGCCTGCGCCTGCGCAGCTATTATGGGGCGCAGCTCACGCTCGCCGAGATCGGGCGGATCACGGGAGAGCACGAGGCAACGGTTTCACGGCATCTGTCGCGTACGCGACGGCATCTGCGGACAGCAGTCGAGCAGCGGCTTCGCGAGCACAACCATTTGACCGAGGCACAGATCGCACGCGCGTTCGAGCTGGTGCTGGAAGATCCCGGCGGCCTGAACCTGCAGGAGGTCTTCGATCCGGCGATGGACCGCAAGAAATCCCAACCGGATCGTTCCAGGTAAGAGGCGATGAACAAGGACGAGTCACTGGACCGGCTGCTCGAGCGCACGTCGCGCGCGCGCGACGCGACGCCTGCGCTCGAGGCGTGCCTCGATGCCGAGACACTCGCCGCGTGGAGCGATGGCTCGCTCACACCCGCCGCGCGCAGCGCGGCAGAGGCGCACGCGGCAGACTGCGGTCGTTGCCTCGCCGTGCTCGCGGCGATTGCGAAGACGACTCCGCCGCCGCTCGCGCCGGCGAAGCCGTCGTGGTTATCCGTGCGCTGGCTGGTACCACTTGCGACGGCCGCGGTCGCGATCACGGCGTGGATGGTGATCCAGACGCCCTCCACACCACAGCCGTCAGCGCCTGAGCCTGCTCTCGCCGATGCTGCGCAGGGGAATCAACCCGAAGCACGGACACAGGTCAACGCGGCAACCCCGGCCCAGACCGGGACGCTCGAGAAGAAGCGTGAATCGGCCGCCAATACGCCGCGGAAAGAGCAGGATCAATCGCGCAGCAATGCGGAGATCGCCGCGAGGCCTTCGGATGTCGCGACCGACAGGCTTGGCGGGGCGGCACGCCGGAAGCCGGAAGCCGGAAGCCGGAAGCCGGATGAAGGCGTTTCCGCCGCCCGACCAGCGCCGGCCGCGCCTGCCGCGACCCCGAATGCGCCAGCCCGCGCCGACCTGAAGGACGAGCGCGCGCGGCAGTTCAGCGCTGCCGCGGCTCCGCCTGTCACGATCGGCTCACCAGATCCCGCTGTGCGCTGGCGCCTCGCGGGACGGACCGTGGAACGTTCTGGGGACGCCGGCACGACATGGAGCACTCAGGCGACCGGGACGTCGATCGATCTTCTCGCCGGCGCGTCGCCCAGCGTCAACGTGTGCTGGATCGTGGGGCGCAGCGGGCTCGTGCTCCTCACCACCGACGGCACGACCTGGCGGCGTCTCGAATTCCCTGACCCCTCCGCGGACCTGGTCGGCGTCGTCGCGCGAGACGGTCTGGACGCGACGGTGACCGCGGCGAACGGCCGACGATATCGCACCACCGACGCCGGCCGTAACTGGACCCTGCAAGAAAATCCGGCGGCTCCGTTCTAAGGAAAAGGCGGAGAGCATCCGCCGCTTTCTTCACCTGCAGCGGCCGGCTTCAGCCGGCCGAGGAGTCAGCCCGATGCGCACACCAATCCTGTCCATCGCCATTCTCGTTGCCCTGTCCGGCGGATTGTCGCCGCGAACGTCGGCGACGTCTCCCGAAAAACGGCAGCCCACACCCGCTCAGGGGCAGCATTCGACGACGCTCAGCGATCAGACCGATCTCGCGGTGACGGTCTACAACTCCGACATCGCGCTCGTGCGCGACGTCCGCAACCTGCGGCTGCCGGCCGGCACTTTCGATCTGCAGTTCATGGACATCGCGGCGACGGTGAACCCGGCGACGGTCCACTTCCGCTCGCTGACGGAGCCCGGGGCGGTCGGCGTCCTCGAACAGAATTACGAATACGACCTGCTCGAACCCGACAAGCTGCTGCGCAAGTACGTCGGACGCGACGTGACGCTCGTGCGCACGCGCCAGGACGGCGGCACCACCAGGCAGGAAGAAGTCCGCGCGCGGCTTCTGAGCTACAACAACGCGCCGGTCTGGCAGATCGGCAACGAGATCGTCACCGGTCTCGGCGCGGACCACATCCGCTTTCCCGAGCTGCCCGGCAACCTGCACAGCCGTCCGACACTGATCTGGACGTTACAGAACACCGGCACCGCCAGTCATCGCGTGGAAGCGTCCTATCTCGCGAGCAAGCTCGCGTGGAACGCGGATTACGTGCTCACGGTCGGCCGCGACGACAAGGCTGCGGATCTCGACGGCTGGGTCACGCTCACGAACGGGAGCGGCACGGCGTTCAACAACGCGCGTCTGCAACTCGTCGCCGGTGACCTCAATCGCGTCCGGCAGGCACTCGAGAAGCGCATGGAAATGGCCGACGCCGTCGCGTCGCGCGCGGCTGCCGCGCCAATGGCGCAGGAAGCGTTCTCCGAGTACCACCTCTACACCCTCGGCCGCAGAACGACGATCAACAACAGCGAGACGAAGCAGGTCTCGATGCTGTCGGGGACTGGCGTTCCCACGACCAAGCGCTACGTCGTCAACGGACAGACGTATTACTACCGCAACGCGCATTTTCCCGGCTCGCCCCTGAAGGACGTCGTGCAGGTCTTCTATCAATTCAAGAACGAGGAGAAGAGCGGCCTCGGAATGCCCATGCCGGCCGGGACCATCCGCGTCTATCAGGCGGACTCGAAGGAAGGCGTGCACTTCGTGGGTGAGGACCGGATCGATCACACGCCGAAGGACGAGACCATCAACATCAAGATCGGCAATGCGTTCGACGTCGTGTGCGAGCGGAAGCAGACCGACTTCCGAAAGATAGCGACGAACGTCTACGAGTTCGAGTATGAGATCACGCTGCGCAACCACAAAAAGGCGCCGATCTCGGTGGAGGTCAACGAGCCGATCGGCGGAAGCTGGGACATGCTGCGCTCTTCGCACAAGTGGACGAAGAGCGAGGCGTGGGCATCGCAGTTCATCGTGCCGGTCGCCGCGGACGGAACGAGCGTGCTGCGCTATCGCGTGCGGGTGACGTACTGAGCGAACTGAGGATCGGCGCGCTCATCGGTGGAGGCGCGCCGAGCTGATGCTGCTGTTTCCGCTCCCGGCTCGCACAGCGTTGCAGCCGCCAGCGTCGGGTGCGATCATGAGCCGCCGTGTTTGAAACGCACGCCTCAGCGCGGAGGGGTGCGCCGGGCCCGTGTGTGGAGTGGGAACGGGCACGGGGCCTGACGCTCGCGTGGCGCCCAATGGACGGGAGACCGCGATGATCTTGTCGATATTCCGGATGCTTGCGGGCGCGATGTTGTTCGCGGGAGTATCGGCGCTTCTTGCGAGCATCGTGGCGCTGGGCACCGTCGCAGCGTCGCCGGTACTGAAGTCGACCAGCAGCCTGCTCCTGGCGGCGAGCACCGTGTTCGTCGCTGGAGGTGCGGCGGCGAGGTACTTGTCCCGTCCGCGTGGATGGCGTCTGCGTAACGAGCGCGCCCAAACCTCTGCGGCCGAGCGTCCTCCGCTCGGCGGATGGCTCATCCTGCTCGCCGTCATGTTCATCCTGCTGCCCGTGTGGACGGTGTTGCGTCTCAGGCCGTTCCTGGCAGAGTGGCGAAAGACCGTCGATCTGCTCGCAGGCTCCGATATCTGGCAGACCACGGGATCCAACATGGGCGGTATCGTTCTGCTCCCTATCGCGGCGGCACTGACTCCCCCATTCATCGAGCTCATCGCGCTCGTCTCGTTCGTGGCAGGCTCCGCGATGGCGCTGAGCCTCCTCCTGTCACGTAGCCCGCTGTTTCCGCGCACGTACCTCGTGTGGATGGCTCTGACCACGGCGCTGGTGGTCGTCAGTGTTCTCGGCGCAAAGGCAGTCACCCTGGCTGGAGGTGCGATCGAAACACTGATCCAGGATTCACAGCCGCGTGGCGACGAGGCGAAGCAGCTGCGGGAAGTGCTCGGCCGCTACACCGTCGCGGTCACGTCGGCCGCTCCTGTGCTGCTCGCGACGCTGTGCGGCTATCTCGTGTGGTTGCCGATGCTCTTCTCGTCGCGACGGGCGAGAGCGACTTTCGCCGCGCTTCAGGCAAAGAGGAACAACCCGCCGACGGACCTCGAGGCGATCACCAGCACAAGCCGCTTTCCCGGCTGACTCTCTACGCCGCCGTATCGAGTGACGATGCAACGGCGTGCATCGCCTCGAGCACCTCGCGCCACTTCGCGTCCGAAAAGCTCCCAGGAAAAACGCGAAAGCCCAGCGGCCGCCACAGCGCCTTCAACCAGCCCTCTTCGACCGTCAGAAGGAGCTCGTGACGCACAATCGACACGAGAGCGCGTCGACCCTCGTCATCGCGAGTGCGGGCTTCGATGCCGCTGTTGTCGAGCGTCAACGCGTCGGCGGTGCGGACCGCGATCACGAGATGGCCGAGATCGTGGTTACCGCGACGCAACTTCAACCGCACCACCACTTCTCTTCCTTTGTATGTTCCGGTCGCGTAGGACCGCCCTGAAAAGAGGGTGGCAGGCCCGGCGTGAATGGCGGCATCGGTCAGCAGCCCGGCGAACTGCGGGAGAAACCGCCGGCCCGGCGCGATGAGGATCCACGCCACTCCACCAATCAGCAGAAGGACGACTGCGGCCATGAGCTCACAACCTTACGCTACTTCTGCCTGGATGCCGCGCGGGCGGCGGCGCCGATCAGCGCGGCGTCGTTAAGCAGTGACGCCTCGACGACGACCAGGTGATCGGCGATGCGCGGGATGACCATTGTGCGCGCGGCGCTGGCGGCCGCCTCCACATAAGGGTTGCCGCCGGCGCTGTCGCGGGCTGCAGCCACGACGCCTCCGCCGATCGTGACGACATCCGGATCGCAGACATTCGCGACACACGCGACCGCGACGCCAAGCCAGCATCCGGCCGACACGAAGATCTCGCGCGCGACATCCGATCCATTCCGCGCCAGTGCTCCGAGCTCGCGAACGCCGCGTCCACCGCGTTCGCACAGCGTGAGGCCGCGTTCACCGGCGAGACGGGCGAGTGCCGGAGCGGCGGCGAACATCTCGACGCAACCGCGACCGCCGCACACGCAGGTCATGCCGCTGTACGGATCGACCTTGATGTGGCCGTACGCGCCGGCGAAATTGTGAGCCCCGTCGAACAGCGCACCGTTCCACACCATTCCCCCGCCTATTCCGGTCCCGACGACGAAGTGGACGAGATTCCGTCCGGCCACACGAGCATCCGCGAGAAAGGTGCCGAGTGCCGCGGCGCGACCGTCGTTCATTACAGTCGCCACCTCGATACGCCCTTCACTGCCCGGGTGAAGAATGTCGAGCCAGTTGACGTTCGCGTATCCTGAAAAGAATCCCGAGCTGATCACGACATCCTGTGCATTCGCGGAGCCAGTCGTGCTGATGCCGACCCGCCGCAGCGTGGGCGCGAGCGCGAGCGCATCGTGAACGATGCCTTCGACGGCGGATCGGAGCTCTGCAAAAGTGCGTTCGCGGACCGGGACGCTCGCAAATCGATGGGCGACGCGCCAATCGCTCACGTCGATCACCGCCGCTTTGACGCTCGACGCGCCAATGTCGATAGCGAGCGCAAGAGTGGATGATTCCGTCTGGACGAGCATGTCGCATCGTAGATCGACACCAGCGATCCTTGACAGCCCTGCGCCAGTGCGCGGATCATCCGCCCATGCACGTATTCCGTCTCCGTGTCACGCTGCCCCTGTTCGCGCTCGTGCTGGTGTCCGGCCTCTCGGTCGCCGGGCAATCCTCTGCCGGTCGAGCCCTCAGGATCGAGGACTACTACCGCATCCGCAACGTCGGCTCACCGACGATCTCCCCGAACGGCCAGTGGGTCGCGTTTGCCGTGACGACCCGCGTGGACGACGACAAGGACGCGAACAAGAGCGCGAGCGAAGGGTGGTACGTTCCGATCGACGGACGCGTTCCGCCGGCGCGCCTCGAGCCGAGCGGCGGCGACGTGACCAACCTGCGCTGGCTCGATGACAACCGGCTGCAGTATTCGCGCGACCAGCAGCAGTGGACCATCGACCCTTCGAAGCCCTCGGAATCTGCCGTGAGAGTGGAATCACCGGAGCGCGGCGGGCGCGGAGGGCGCGGTGGCGGGCGGGGGCGTGGAGCAGCGACCGCCACGCCGAGCCCTGACGGCCGCTGGCGGGCCGAGCTGCGCGACAAGCCGCAAACGAAGAACGAGCCGCAGTACGCGAGCGACTTCGAGAAGCGCCACCAGCAGCGATTCGAAGGCGCGATCTTCGACTGGAAGGATTTTCAGCGCGACGGCCAGCCGTTCCCCGTGCCTGATCCCCGGGCACGACCCGCCGTCC
>DATLLF010000243.1:0-8562 GCA_035537955.1 Vicinamibacterales bacterium
GCCGCGGCCGGAGAAGACCCCTCGATCACGCGGAGACTCCTCATCGAAAACTCGCGTGTCATCGTCAACCAGTCCGACGGCTTATCGCGGCAGTTCCTTCAGCGCCTCTCCGACGTTATCGCGCAGTTCCGTGATGTGGAAGGGCGGAAGACGGTCGTCCTCTTTTCGGAGGGCTTCTTCCAGGACAATCTGTCGCGCGAATTGGAGCAGGTCGCGGCGGCGGCGGCACAAGCCTATTGCGTCTTCTACACGTTCGACGTGAATCAGCGCGGCGTGGCGCTGGATGAACCGCAGGTCTCGGATACGCTGTCGGCGAGCGAAATCCAGGCGCGCATCGCGCCGCTAGCGACGCTCGCCGTGGAAACCGACGGTACGATGGTGATCGACGCAAACGCGCGCACCAGCGAGGCGCTCCAGCGCGTCGCCGAACAGGCACAGGACTATTACCTCGTCGGATTCGTTCCTTCGGACGAAGCGCGCGCCAATCGCGGGAACTACCGGCGCGTCTCCGTCAAGGTCACGCGGCCTGGCGCACACGTCAGCGCGCGCACCGGATATGCGATGGCCCCCGAGACGACGTCCGCGGACCGCAAGCGGGCGATGAACACCGTGCTCGGCGCTCCGTTCGCGCAGCAGGGGTTGAAAATCGAGTACACGACGATCGTCATGAAAGCACCGGTTGCCGGACAGCACCGCGTGATCCTCAGCCTCAACGCCGATCTTCCCGTGCGCTCGCGTCCGGGAGAGACGGCCGACCTCGTTTTCGTCGCACGTGACGTTCATGATGGACGCATCGTCGCGAACGGGTCCGACTCGATTCCGCTGCCGGCACAGCCGCGGGCCGGCTCTCCTCTTGGCACCGGCACGTGGCGCGCACAATTCAGCCTCCCCGCCGGCGACTACATGATGCGGATGGTGGTTCGTGAGCCGGGTGGGTTGACGGGCAGTGCGGATCGACGCTTCGACGTTCGGCCGCTGAGCGGACCGGATGTCACGGCAAGCGATCTCGTGATCGGTTCAGCCCTTGGTGGCTTGCCGGTTCGGCCGCGCGCATATGCGAACGACGGACTGACCGGGATCCTCGAGGCGTATGGCCGCACGCCGGCGCAACTGGAGAGCATCACTGCGAACATGGAGCTTCGCCGCGGTGACAACGGCGACGCGGCGACGAGCGTCGTCGCAGAGCTCAAAGGCACCGAAGAAGATGCCTATGGCGGTGTCACGCGCAAGATCACGTTCGTGATGCCGCTGTCCGGTGTGTCGCCAGGAAACTACCTCGCTCGCGCCGTCGTCACCGCGAACGGAGAGATCCTCGCCGAGCGGACGCGCCAGGTGGAGGTGCTCGAGGGCAGCGCGCCGCCCGCCGCCGCGGCCACGGCGAACGCGCCGGTCGTCGCCCCCATCGAGATCGCGCGCGGAGATCTCGGCCGCAAATACATCGCGGGTCTGTCGCAGCGCGCACAAGGGACCCCGCTTGCGGAGGCGGCACGTCGTGCGACGGAAGGACGATGGGAGGAGGTCGACCTGGCGTTGAAGCGTGCGCCGGCCGATGCCAGCGCCACGGCCGAAGCACTCCGCGGCTTCACTTCATTCGTCCGCGAGGACTATGCAGCGGCGGCAACGGCGCTGCAGCACGCGCTGGATGCCGAGCCCGCGGCGCTGACCGCGTTCTTTCTCGGGTGGGCGCAGGATGGTGCCGGCAATGCGAAAGGCGCCATTTCAGGGTGGCGAGTCGCCGCGCATCTCGATCCGACCCTCGTATCGGCGCACCTTGCGCTCGCGGACGGCTACCTCAAGCTCTCGCAGCCAGCGCTTGCCGTTCAGGCGCTTCGCGCCGGGCTCGCGGCGCTGCCATCTTCGCCGGAGATTCAATCGAAACTGCAACAGCTGGAACAGATCCGCTGAACGTTTACCTGGAGCCGACCCATGAGGATTCCAATCGCCGCCGCGACGCTGTTCGTCGTCCCCGTCCTGGTTGCCGCGCAAGGCCCCTTGAAGGTGGGATCGCTCGCGGCCAGCGACGTCAAGAGTCTGGCTGAGATCAATACAGACAAAGTGAAGGGGCAGCCGTCCCGGGTTGCCTGGTCACCGGACGGATCCGAAATCTATGTGGAGATGCTGGACGGGCAGTTCGCGAACCGGGCCGCTGCGAAGATCTCGCATCACATCTACAAAGTGCAAAACGGCGCTCATCAGCAGGTGTCGGCCGAGCCCGCATGGGTGACAGACTACTGGACGGCCAAGAGCGGCCAGGCCTCACCGGACAACGCGGCGTTCAAGATCGATCTGAAAACGGAGAGTAGAACCGAGAAAACGGTTTCGACCCCCATGGGCGGCGATCTCGCGCGCGGTGGGGGCGCCGGAGGCGATGGCGGCACGGCCAGCGCGGGTGATGCCCTCGCGGCCGCCTACAATCAGCAGGCGGTCCCGGTACATACAATGCGGCTGAAGGGCGAAGTCGTGGGCGAGTACGTGAACTCGGTAATCGTGCCAGGGCAGACTTTCGGCTGGGGACCGGCCGGGTCCAAGGTAATCGCCTACTCCGCACTCAAGACCGGGCGGCTCGTCGTGATGGATGACCAGGGCGTGAAACAGGAGATCGACGGCACCGGGGACGCGTTGTTTCCCGCCTGGTCGCCGGACGGCAAACGGCTCGCCTGGCTGCAAAGAGACGGCAAAAAGAAGTACGTCCTGAAGATATCGCTGATCGGCTGATCGGCTGATCGGCTGATCGCATCCCTGAGCGGAAGAAACGTATGCGTGCGGTTATTGCGATCGCGATATCGGTGGCGCTCGGCATCGGTCTCGCGGCGCGCCAGACGCCACAACAGCCCCCACCCACGTTCAAATCGGGTGTCCAGCTCGTCGAAGTCGACGCGCGCGTGTTCGATAAGAGCGATCGCTTCGTCCCGGATCTGACGCGCGACGATTTCGAGCTGCTCGAGAATGGCGTGCCGCAGAAGATCGATGCGATGTATCTGGTCGGCGTCGCGCAGCCTGCATCCGCTGCCGCCGATCCGGCCGCCGTCCTGCCCGCCACGAGTCACGCAAATCCAGCGGCACCCGCCGCCGCGCAGACCTGGATCTTCTTCTTCGACCTGAATCACCTCACGCCCGGCGGAGGATTCGACCGAGCGCGCAAGGCCGTCGAAGACTTCGTTCACGACCGCTTCAGAGAGGGTGATGTCGGCGGAGTGCTCGCGGGCGACAAGATGGTGAACAACCGGCTCACCAGCGTGCGCCAGGAGCTGCTCGACGCAGTCAAGCAGGTGAAACCTCGAAACGACACGCGCACCCGCTACATCGAGTTGACGCGCGAGTGGCCCCGATTGATGAACGAGGAGGAGGCACTCCGCATCGCACGCGCGGAGCGCCAGTGGATGCAGCCGGCGATCGCGCGCGCCTGCGCCGAAGAGCCTGAACAGTGCCCGGTGGCCGATTCGGCCGTACAACAGAAGGCGCAGAGACTCAGCGGCGACATCCAGCGCGCGTCTCTGGCAACCCTCACATCCCTGAACGGGCTCGCATCCGGTCTCGCGCGGATCCCCGGACCGAAGAGCGTCGTGTTTCTCAGCGATGGATTCGTGGCGCAGGAGGTCGAATCGACGCTGCGGTCCGTCGTCGGACAAACGGCCCGCGCCGGCGCGCGCGTCTATGCGATCGACGTTCGCGGGCTCGATCGCGCCGGGCAGAGAAACCTGATCGACCAGAGTCAGGTCGAGGATCCTGCCGGTGCGGTGATCAGGACGGACTCGGTTGCCGACGGCCCGAACAGCGTTGCGGTGGATACGGGCGGACTCATGATCCGCAACGAGAACAACATCGGGCGTGCGCTGGATCGCATCGCGGAGGACGCCGGGCACTATTACGTGCTCGCCTATCAGCCGTCGAACGCGAACTTCGACGGCAAGTACCGGCCGATTCAGGTACGGGTGAAGCGTGAGGGTCTTCGGGTGCGCGCCCGGCGGGGCTATCTGGCGCTGCCGCCGTCGCGGATGTTGACGCCACAGCCGATCAAATCAGAACCATCGGAGCCGCCGGCCGCCGCGCCGCCATCTGCTGCTACTCCCCGAACCGAACCCGCCGCGGCAACGAGCGCTTCGATCGATCCCGTGAGCGCGGGTCCGCCCGCACCGAGAATCATCGACTCGCCTGCGGTTGCGCCCGCGGGCGGCGTGAGGCTGCGCCCCGACGTCGAGGGCCGAGTCAAGGCTCTCTCCGAACGTGATGGCGGCGGGCACGGCAACGATCTCGTCAGGGAAGGGTGGGAGGCATATCAGAAGGGCGACGTCGAGACGGCGGCTGCGGTGCTCGGGAAAGCTGCCGAGGCGTCAGAGGCGAAGCCGTGGGTGCATTACGCGCTCGGCATGTCGCAGGCCGCTCTCGGCCGGGTGGACGCCGCGATTGCGTCGTGGGAGCGCGTGCGCCGCGCCGTCCCCGATTTCGAACCCGTCTACATGGATCTCGCTGACACCTACGCCGCAAAGTCGGATCTGACGACCGCCCTCGCCATCGTCCGCGAAGCCGAAAAGCGATGGCCGAACAGTGCCGACGTCCACAGCGCGATAGGTGTGATCCACGTGCGCCGCGGCGCGATCGACGACGGGATCCGGTCGTTGACGCGCGTCACCGAGCTCACGCCGGACGATCCGCTCGGTTTTCTAAATCTCGGCCGTGCGTACGCGCTCCGCTTCCATCGCGGGCGACACTACGTCACGAGCCAGCGGCGCTGGGTGGCGTCAGACGGGGATCGCACAAAAGCGATCGAGGCCTTGCGGCAGTGCGTGAAGCTGGGCGGGCCGTACGCGTCACAGGCTGCACAGGAGCTGTCGGGGCTCGAGTGGTCGAAGTAGGCGGTCGCTCACGTCAATGTTCACTTGATCGAGGCGAGTATCTGTTTGGCCGTCGCGAGCTCCGGCGCGTCGGGCGGCGCCATGGACACGTACTTCTCGAGATCGGCCTTCGCCTCCGCGGTTTTTCCAAGAGTGATGTTTGAAATCCCGCGGTAGTAGTAGCCATCCGGGTGCTGCGGGAATCGCGCGATCGCCTTGTCGAACCAGGCCACCGCTTCCGCGTGCTTCTTGTCGTTGATCAGGCCGATGCCGATGTTGAGGAACACCGTCGGATCGGTGATCTTCGACTCGTCGACCGATGATAGGACCTGCCGTGCTTCTTCGCTCTTCCCGTCCTCCATGAGCGTGGTGCCAAGGAGCAGGCGAACTTCGATGTTCGCGGGATCGTCTGCGGCCGCCTTGCGCAGCTGCTCGATCGCCGCGGTCTTGTTGCCCTCACCGTAATAGGTTCGCGCGATCAGCGGCCTGAACTGCTTCACCTCGGGATACTTCGCCGAAAGCTCCTCGTAGATGGCGCGCGCTTCCGCGAACTGCTTCGCGTTCATCTTCGTCGCCGCATCGGTCAGCTTCGCCTTGATCTCGGCGTTCGCGTCGGGTGGCGGCGCGGCTTTCTTCTTCAACTTGACTTCCATCGGCCGCCGGTTGCCGCTTTCGGATACAGGCACGGAGATGCTGCGCGTCTCGTAGCCCTCTTTGATGAAGTCGAGCGCCCACTCGCCGTTGGCGAGGCCGCCGACGGCCCACTCTCCTTTTGCGTTGGACTTCGCGTCGCCCGGACCCCGGTTCTCGGATCTGGGCATGACAGCTTTCACAGTGACGCCTTCGATCGCCTGCCCGGTCGCCTCGTCAACGACCTTGCCACCAACCCGTCCCATGCCGCGCCATTCCTGCGCGTGAACCACGCCGGCGACGATCAGCACGCTGAGAACGATGAATCCTGTCCGTCGAACGAATCGCGTCATAGAGTGGATTATCGCGCACATCGCGCAGCCATTTCCGCTTCGAGCGGACGCGTCGGACCAGAAAAAAATCCGGGGCTCAGCGTAAGCTGAACCCCGGATTCGTCAGCGAAGTCCCGCTGTCCGGAAGCGGGAAGCCTGGAGCCGGGAGCCGGGAGCCGGCTTAGAACCCGAACCGCAGGCCGAGACGCAGCACCCGCGGGTTCATGATCTCTTTGACGTTGTCGAACGTGGTCAGTCGCAAGTCGTACTCACGGCCCAACACCGTCGACTGGTTCAGGATGTTAAAGATATCCACGTCGATGTTGAATCGCGCACGGTTAAATGCGAACTCCTTCCCGATGCGGAAATCGAGGGACGTCACCGTCGGCAGCCGCTGCTCGTCAACCTCGCCCACGAGCAGGACGGATTTCGTCGGCGCGAGCGGGTCCGCGGTCGGGACACGGGTGCGGTTGTAGGGGATGGCAAAGCCCTGGCGCGTCACCATGTTCCCGGCCAGATTGATGCCCCAGCCTGCCTGATACAGACCGGTGGCGATGAACTGGTACTTCGGCAGCACCTGGTAAATGCCGCCTTTGCCGCTGCCCGTGCTGAGACGAACGACTGTGCCACCGTCCTGGTTCGGGCTCGTCGGGCCCGGAGTCGGATCGGTCAAGGCCTCGGGACTGTCGAAATACTCGCGGTGGTCGTTCGTGGAGAAGCCGAATCTGGCCATCCAGCGGTTCGAGAGACGTTTGGTTGCCGCCAGTTCGAATCCCAGATACCGCTGCCAGTAATCGTTGCGACTCTCGTACGTCGTGGCCGCGCGGTTTGCCGGAATGCTGTCGGCCCTGACGCCGTAGATCGGCACGCTGAAATCGCCAATCTGCGGATTGCTTCCAGCCAGGGTGTCGATCTGCTCGTAGTCGGATGACCGGACGCCGTTGTTACGCCAGTTGAAGCCTGTGAACCGGCGCCACGTGAAGGTGCCGCTCACCCCGAAGTTCGGCATGATCTCGCGGTCGAGCCCGAACTGCAACTCGTGCGTCAATGGCGTGCTGTAGTCGCCAACCTTGTGGATCGGTTCTGCGACATTCCCGGGATTGTCGATATCGAAGCCGTACCAGTTGCACTCGCCGGCGTTCGCCAGGTCGTTGGTGCAGGTTCGGCCGGCAATCTCCGCCGGATCGACGACCTTGTTGCCGTTCGCATCGGTGACGTTGTAGAAGTACACACCGCGCAGGCCGATCGTCGAGAGGAAGTTGCCGGCGGTCGCGTTCATCTGCGACACGAACGTCGCGTAGCTGGCGCGGAGCAGGGTCTTGCGCGAATCGTCGAGCGCGTACGCCACCCCGATGCGAGGTGTCAAGGCGCTATCGACGATGACATCGTTGCGTGCGGTGCTGGTCAGATCGGGCAGCAGCGACGGCAGCGTCGCGTTGCCGACCTGCGACAGGGCGTTTACCGACGCGGCCGAGCGTCCCCAGCGCACGCCGAGGTTCAGCGTCAATCGGTCGTAAGTGATCGTGTCGCCGAAATACAGGTTCGTGTATTTCGCCCCGGCCGACGTGTTGTCGTTCCAGACGGCGACTTCGGCGATCATGTTCGGATACGTGTCGTGGTAGGTGGCGATACCGGCTGTTCCTGGCAGGATGGTCGTGGAATCGACGTCGGCGGTGCGCCAGCCAAACCCGAACTTCAACTCGTGCCTGCCCATGAACATGTTGCCGTCGATAGAGGCGTTCTTCTGCGGTCGAACGGTTTCGTAGTGATAGAAAGAACCACGTGCGGATCCGGCGTCATCCCAGTAGTACGGTGTGTCGAGTCCCCCCTGTGGGGTCAGTGCGAATCCGCCATCAACGTACGCATATCGACCGGTAAGAAACAGGTTGTTGCTCAACACCAGGTTGGCTTCGCCTTTGTACAGCGCCGTGGGACCGCTCTGATTCCAGGTTGTCTCCGGCGGCCGTGTGGTGCTCGCGCCGCGGCCGTACTTCAGCTTGTCACCGCGGAAGTACGTGAAGTTTCCCCTAATCGCCTGTGAGATCTGCCCCGTCGCCTTGAACGATCTGTTGTCCAGGATCGTCTGGTCCGGCGTGTTGGCCAGCGTCAGCAGCGTGACGTCGGTCTTTCCGTAGGCGCCCCAGGCCCAAATGCGATCGCGCCACAGCGGACCACCGAGCTCGAAGCCGTAATCCTTGTACTCGTCGATGCGGTTGCCTTTGCCGCTCACACCACCGATCAACGCCGCGAGGTCATCGGGCATGTTGGTCGACTGCATGCTTTCGTTCTCGTAGTAGATGCGCGACGATCCGTGCGGCGTGTTGCTGCCCGACTTCAGCACGAAATTGAGCGCGACGCCCGGGGTCGAGCTCTGAAGGTCGGCGCCACCGGTCGTGACGTTCATTTCCTGGAACATGTCGAAGTCGTAGTACGTCGGCGTGGACCCGAGAGCCGCCATGTCGGTGATGGCGATGCCGTCGATATTCCACGTGTTGTCACCGCTCGCCGCGCCTTTGGCCTGGTAGTTCGACTGCTGGCCCGACTCGGCGCCGCCGACGTTGACGCGATCGACCACGACGCCGGGTACGGTCTGCAGGACGACCCACGGATCGCGCGAGGACGGAATCTGCTGAAGCTCTTCGTGTGTGACGTTCGTCGTGGTGGCCGTGCGTTTGGGGTCGATGACCGGCGATTCCGCCGAGACGTCGACGGTTTGCGTCACTCCGCCGACGCCCATAGCGATCTTCAGCGGCACGACGCCGCCAGTG
>DATLLF010000244.1:0-7006 GCA_035537955.1 Vicinamibacterales bacterium
ACCCGGAGATTCCGGCGGCGTTGTTCATCCTGATCAGCGTCAACTTTCTGCTGTTCCGGTCGACAGCGGCAGCCCCGTTTCAATCGTTCGTGATCGGCGGCCTGGCTGGCGGTCTTGGCTGGCTCCATCCGCGATTCCTTCTCGTCTCGGTCGTCCTGCTGCTGATCGCCGCCTTCGCGTTGAAACGGAACGCGCTTTTCAGTTTTGCTGCCGCGTGGATTGGCGCGCTCCTGACGCTTGGCGCGTATGCCTATCGCCTGACGGGAAGCTGGATGCCGACCGCGATGTACGACGCATATCGCGAAGGCGATGCGTTCATGCTTCGCAACCTGCCGATCCACGTGTTCAGCAACGCGTTCGACCGTTTGTGGGGCGTGCTGCCGCATGCGCCGGTCCTGCTGCTCGCGCTTCCGGGCCTCGCGCTTCTCGCGCGCAGGCGTCCGGCGGTTGCGGCGTCACTCGCGCTGCTCGTCGCGGCATTGTGGATGCCGGCCGCAGGGCATGGGCTTGGCGCGGCTGGCGCGACGCCCGGCCGGCATGTGCTCGCGGTGCTCCCGCTGATGGCTTGGCCGGTGGCCGAGCTTCTGCGGCGATTCCGCGGCTCCGCAGCGTTCGTCACGCTCGCTGTCGTGCTGGTGGTGTGCTCGATCGACGCGGCGGAATCGTATAACCGCTGGCATCTGAAACCTCATGGCGTCATGGTGGATCAGGATCGCAGCGGCTGGAAACCCAACCTCGATTTTCCCGTCATGGTCGAATGGGAAGGGGACGTACCTCATCATGCGGTGTTCGCCCTGCTGATGCTCGGCGTCGCGGCAGGAACCATCGCCGCATTCGTGTCATCCGCGCCACCGCGGATATCGGAGCCCTCGTCAGCTCTGGCGCCCGTTCTCGCCGTTGCGGCAGCAGTACTCGGTACGACGAGCGGTCTCTCGGCGGTCACCAAGAGCTGGGTCATGGACGATTACCTGATGGACCCTGCCGCTGCGCGACTCGCGGCGGCCACTCACATCGTGGACTTGTCTCGCTGTCAAGTGTGCTTTTCGTCGAACACGGCTGCCTTCGACTCGCGACGATTGCCGCCCACGCGTGTCACCCGCTTCACGATGGCAGAAACGATCAGCGAAGATCGGCACGTGATGTTCGTGCTGACAGTCGAAGGCGAGAGCAGCGACGTGCTGTTCGGGCGCGCGGCGATCGATTTCGGCGACGGCCACAGCACCGGATGGGTGGGCATCGTCGGCACACGCGAACTCGAGCATGAGTACTCCCGAGCGGGGAACTTCACCGCTCGCGCACGGTTGATCGCGCCCGATCACAACTCGTGGGGCGCCGAGCGCAATGTCGAGATCAGATGATGCAAGCACACCTGGAGACGTGGATCCGCTGGCTATTGCTCGGATTGCTGATCGCGACCACCGTCGCGTTCGTCGAGGCCCGAACGATCCGAAGCCTGCGCGTCGAGCTCGCGACGCTTCGCGCCGAACGCGAACAGGTGCGCGCGGGAGCGGCAGCCGTATGGACGCGCCAGTCTCATGACGAATTCAAGGCCATGGGGCAGTGGCTGCACGGCTTCTACGCAGATCCCGCAGAAGGCCTTGGCCGCGCCGGCGGACTGTGCGCGGGCGGCGCGCCGGACTTCGACGCGGTGACGCGCTGGGTCTTCGGCGAATTCGGCGCGGCGCGCGCCAAGGGCGTGTCGTTCGGAGCCGCGTCGGATGCGATGAGAAACGCGATCCTCAAGAGCGACGAGTACCGCGCCGTGCACCCTGAGGCCGGACCGCCGAAGTGAACCGGCGGCAAAAACGTAAGTCGCGGCCGAATCCGTAATCGAAACGCTCGCCTCCTCCGTCCCCGCTCTGATGGCGGATTCAAATTCCGCGTGATTCGGCGGAATTCGACGGGCAGATCATTTGCAGCCGCCAGGGTCATGACGACACATTCGCAAATTGGCCGTACGCGTCTGTTTGTGCTGCCGCTGCTCATGCTGCTGTTTGCGGCACCCGCCGCAGCGCAGGTCGAGAGGCCGAAGGGTTACGCCAAGGAAGGGGGATTCGTCGCGGTGGCGATCATGCCCTCATTTACGTTCGATGGTGAGACGTTCGACGGCCAGACCGCCTACAAGGAAATTGGTGGCGAGGAGCTGTTCTTTCTTCCCAAGCTGGATAAGCAGCCGCTGATCCGTGCGACCCTCGGCTACCGCGCCCGTCAGGCGTCACTCGAAATCAGCTACGACCGGACGCAGCACCAGGGTTCGTTCGTGGACGAACCTCTCGATGCCACGTACCAGGCAATCAACGTCGACGGACGGTTCTTCTTCCTCACCTCGAGCCGCGTGCAGCCACACGTCGTGGTCGGTGGATCGTTCCCCTGGCTGAAGATCAAGGACGGCAGCTTCAACGGCAACTTCGATGAGCCCGAGATCGGAAACGTGCGCCTGCGCGGCTACGGCGTGAACACCGAGGCAGGCGCCACGATCTTCCCGGTGCCTGAATTCGGGATCGGCGTCGGCTACTCGTACCGCGTGCTCTGGTTCGACCGCGGCACGGGTGTGAGCGACACGTTGTTCGAGCTTCGTCCGCGGTTCCGGGAAACCGCCACCAGTGTCGTGATCACCGGCACGTTCGTCTTCTGAAGATCCGCCGATCGGCCGATCGACGTTGCCGCTATACTCGAAAGTCTCTCTTTCGAGGAGGCACGTGTGGCAGTCCGTCGTGGCGTCTGGCTGGTCGTGGCGCTTCTTTCCGTGGCCGTCGTCGTCTCGACGGCCGGGCTCATCTTTACAGCGCTGCTCGTGGGCCGCGGCCCGCAGATCGGCGGCAACTCCGTTCTGATGATGCGTGTCTCGGGCGACCTCGCGGAGGTCGAACGCGGCGGCGTCATCGGCCAGTTCCTCGAGACACCTCCGACCATTCGTTCGGTCACCGAAGCGCTCCGCAAAGCGAAGGTCGACAAGCGGGTGACCGGCGTGATCATCCGTCCCACTGGAACCGCGGCGCTCTGGGCCAAGGTGCAGGAAGTGCGCGACGCGATCACCGACTTCCGTACGTCCGGCAAGCCGATCGTCGCGTATCTCGAGCAGGGCGGCGAACAGGAGTTCTACGTCGGGAGCGCCTGCGACAAGGTCTACCTGATGCCCACGGCCTCGCTCGATCTCACGGGCGTCGCCAGCTACGAACTGTTCCTCCGCGGCACGCTCGACAAGATCGGCGCTTACCCGGATGCCCTGCACATCGGCGAGTTCAAGACGGCGTCGAACGTTTTCACAGAGAAAACTTACACGTCGTCACACCGCGAGATGGCCGAATCGCTCAATCGCGAACTCTACGAGCAGCTCGTGGCCGGGATCGCGCAATCACGCCACAAGTCCGAGGCCGAAGTCCGCGCGATCATCGATCGCGGTCCGTTTCTCCCCGAAGAGGCCGTTCGCGTCGGCCTCGTGGACGATGTCGCCTACGAGGACGAGCTCGATGACAAGGTGCAGCTCGCGACAGGCAAGCCGAAGTTCATCACGCAGAACGATTACCGGAGCGTCGCCCCCGCCACGCTCGGCCTGAACAAGGGACCGCGCATCGCGGTGCTCTACGCCGTTGGCGTGATCAGCTCGGGAGAGAGCAGCGAAGAAGGCACGCAGGTGGTCGGCTCCGACACGATCGTCGAGCAGCTCCGCAAGATTCGCGTGGACGATTCGGTCAAGGCCGTCGTCTTGCGGATCGACAGCCCCGGGGGCTCGGCGATCGCCTCCGACGTCATCTGGCGCGAGGTGATGCTGACGCGTGCGGCGAAGCCGGTGATCGCGTCGATGTCGGATGTCGCTGCCTCTGGCGGGTATTACATCGCCATGCCCGCACACCAGATCGTCGCGGAACCGGCCACGCTGACCGGATCGATTGGCGTCGTGATGGTGAAATTCGTGATCGACGGTACGCTCGAAAAGCTCGGCATGAACATGGAGCAGGTCACGAGCGGCAAGTACGCGGACATGTACTCACCGGTGCGGCCGTTTTCACCAGAGGAGCGGAAGAAGGTCGAGGAGCAGATGCTCGCGACCTACGAGGCGTTCGTGGAGAAGGCCGCCGCCGGGCGACAGACTACTCCCGAGCGGATCGACACGATTGCGCAGGGCCGTGTGTGGACGGGCAGCCAGGCGAAGAAGCTCGGACTCGTCGACGAGCTCGGCGGACTGCGCCGCGCGCTCGCGCTGGCGAAAACCCGCGCGAACATCGACGAGAACGCGGAAGTGGAGCTGGTGATCTACCCGCAGCGCAAGTCGATCTACGAGCTCGTGCAGAATCCGCTGGGAGCGCAGGCGAGCGGCGTACTCGGCGCCCTCATCGGCATGCGCGAGGCGCGCGCGGTGGAGACGCTGACCGCGCCGTTGCGGATCTTTCGCAGGGGCGAGCCGCTCGCCATCATGCCGAATGTGTTCTTAAGGTGAGGTCGCCCGCCGCACGTGACTACGAGCCCTGCGTAAGTTGCGCGAGTAGCTGATTGTTGATGCGCACTTCCATCCGCTCGCGCGCTTTCGCCATGTAGGCGGAGAAGAAGCGGCCGCGGCGTTCGTTCATCAGCTCGTCTTTCATCTGCTGCCTGCCGGCGGCGATCTCCTGCGGCGTCGGATCCTTCTTTTCCAGGACCTTGACGACGACGGCGCCGTTGTCGGTCTTGATGGGATCGCTGACGGAGCCTGCCGCCATCGTAAACGCGACGGCGTCGACCGCGGGGCTCACGCCGATCTCGCCGATCGGCGAACCGCGCGCGATCAGTTCGGTCGTCTTTACCTCGAGCCCGGCGGCCTTCGCCGCGCCCTCGAAGTTGCCGCCCTTCAGCTGGCTCGCAATCTCCGCGGCCTTCTGCTGTGCTGCATCCGCCGCCTTCTTCTTCATGACGTCGTCGCGTACGCGTGCCTTCACTTCGTCGAGCTTCGGCACGTAGGCGTCCTGCTTGCCGGTGACGGTGATGAAGGCGAATCCCTGCGGGGTGCGAATCGCGGGGCTGACCTCGCCGTCCTTGAGCGTGAATGCCTGTTCGGCCGCCGCCGGCGCCACGCCGAGGCCGGCAATCGGTTCCTCGCGCGCGAAGAACCCTGAATCGGCGACGGTGAGCCCGCGCGCCTTTGCCACCGTGTCGAGGTCTTCGGGTTTCTTGATCTGCGAGGCGAGATCGTCGGCCGTGCGCTGTGCTTCATCCTGCGCGCGCTGCCACTTGATCTGGTCCTCGATCTGCGGGCGCACTTCGGCGAGGGGCCGCGACGTCGCCGCACGCTTGTCGGTCAATTTGACGATGTGGTAGCCGAACGATGTCTTGAAGGCGTCGCTGATCTGCCCGGGTTGCAGCGAGAACGCGACCTTGTCGAACTCCGGCACCATCTGTCCGCGGCCGAAAAAATCGAGATCGCCGCCCTTGCTGTTGTTCGTGTCGTCTTCCGAGTACTGTTTCGCGAGCGCGGCGAAATCCCCTCCGCCCTTCGCCTTCGCGGCGATGTCGTCGGCCTGCTTCTTGACGTCGGCTTCGGTCTTTCCCTCGGTCTTGAGGAGAATGTGGCTCGCGCGGACCTGTTCGGGGGTCGAGAACTGCTGCGCGTTGTCTTCGTAGTAACGCTGGACGTCCTGCTCGGAAACGGTCATCCGGCCGCGGATCGACTGGACGTCGAGCAGCGCGTACTTCACCTTCCGCTTCTCCTGGATGCGGTAGTCGTCCTTGTGCCCGTCGAACCAGGCGGCTATTTCCTGATCCGTGGCCTGCACCGCCTCGCGGAATTTGTCCACCGGGAAGCTGACGACGGCGAGCTTGACCTTCTCGTTCCGATCCTTGAAGGTCGTCTCCGCATCCGTGTCCGACACGGTGATCCAGTTGGTCAGCGCCGCCTGGAGCTTTTCGAGGGTGATGCTGCGGCGAACCTGTTCTTCGAACTCCGATTCCCGGATCGGCGGGTTCTGCATCTGGAGCATCTGACGGTAGCGATCGAACCCGATGAAGGTGCCGTTCTCCTGGAAGGCAGGGATCGCGAGGATCCGCTGCTTCACTTCCTCGTCGCCGGCGGTGATGCCGAGCCGCTTGGCTTCGGCCACCGAGATCTCTTCCTGAATGAGCTGCTGCACGATCCGCTGATCGATGCCGAGCTGCCGCAGCATCCGCTCGTCCATGTTCGCGCCGTACGCGGAGCGATACGCCTGCATCTGCCGTGCATACGCCTGACGGAACTCGGCGACGGTGACCTCGTTGCCTTCGACAGTGGCGACGGCCTGGTTCAGGCCTGCGCCGGAGGGGTTTTTGGACGAGGGAATATATAGGGCGATAAAGGCGAGCACCACCAAAACCAGACTCCACTTGAGCCAGTTCTTGTGGCGCCGCATCCGGTCGAGCATTGTCATCGTTCAAAGCCTCGATTGCGGGGCGGTGGAAACGCTGATTATGCCACGTTTCAGAGTGTGGCACTGTGCTATATTTTCGGTGGATAGAACGACTTAGAGGGATTCGTCATACCACATGGGACGCAGAGCCGATTGACCCGGGGTCGGCATACGCGCGCCCGTCGCCCCCAGCAAAGGACGACCAGGAGAGCCGCATCTGCCGTATCTCCGGACCTCGCGGTCCGGCTGCGGCTGTGCCAGCCGGCACTTCGCCGGCAGTTGTCACGCGCCGAGGCGCTGGCGGGAGTGGTCCGCGCAGTCAACGCGAGTGTCGATCCGGAACGGGTCGCCGAGTCGCTGCTCGTGTGCGCGTCCGCGTGGATCCCGGCGGTCGGCTCGGCCATCTTCGTCGAAGACGAGCACGAGGGAATACGCGTGATGGCGACTCGAGGGCTGCCGGTGAAACGCGCGGCGGCGGCGCTGGCGATCGCGCGGTGGATCAGCCAGTCGGGAGTGTCGTTCACGTCGGCGAACCTCGCAACCGACGAACGGATTCCCGAAGGGCCGCGCGGCGCGGCGCTCGGATTTCCGCTGGTGTCACGCGGCCGGCTGATGGGTGCGCTCGTGACGCTCGACCGGGTGCCGTCTCAGTC
>DATLLF010000245.1:0-6769 GCA_035537955.1 Vicinamibacterales bacterium
GATGGATCTCGTTCAGCCGCTCGTCCACGCGCACCACCAGATCGTCCTGCGCCTGCAGTTCAGCGAGCGGGGTGGTCACACGCGGATCCATCTTCACAGTCAACGGCTCGGTGAGCGTCCGCCCGCCGGCGGTGAGCCGCAGCTGATAATCGCCAGGCAGCACCTGCCGGCCCTGAAGCGTGCCGAACACGTACAGCCCTGGCACCGGCACCGCCTGGTCGTGACGGACGTTCCATACCAGCCGGTTCAGTCCCGCCTTGACCGTCAGCGTGCTGGCCGGAGCCTCCAGCGAGACGGGAGCCGAGGGATCGGGTTTGCGCGTTGAAAACCGGCGAATGACGGCGCCCGCCTTGTCGAGCACGTCCACGTTGACGTCCCCCTCTGGCACCTTGGCCAGCCAGAAGTCGATCACGGCCCCGTTCGGGGCATTTCGCCCGCCCCGCGGGTTTCCGCCTCCGAAACCGCCGGCAAACGCCTGCGTCCGGCCTACCGGACGCGGCTTGAACAGCCGCACCTCGGTCGTCGCCGTCGCGTCGGTCCACTGCTGCAGTGCCGACAGATCGTCCAGAATCCAGAATGAGCGACCGGCCGTTGACGCCACGAGGTCGTTGCCGTGCACCTTCAGGTCGGTAATCGGCGTCACCGGCAGATTCAGCTGGAGCTTCGTCCAACGCTGTCCGCCGTTGAAGGACAGGTAGAAGCCGGTCTCGGTGCCGAGGTAAAGCAGGTCCCGGCGAACGGGATCCTCACGCACGACCCGCGCCCACGCCTCGGGCGCGATGCCCTCGACGATCCGCGACCAGGTCTTGCCGAAGTCGGTGGTCTTGAAGACGAGCGGCACGAAGTCGTTGAACTTGTACTTCGAGAGGGTCACGTACGCCGTCGCCGGGGCATGCGGCGACACCTCGATGGCGTTCACCATTGCCTCGCCGACATCCGGCGGTGTCACATTGCTCCAGCTCCTGCCGGCGTCCCGCGTCAGTTGGACGAGGCCATCGTCGGTGCCGACCCAGATCGTGCCGGCATCGTGAGGTGACTCGACGATGTCGTCGACTACGCCGTAGGTCTCGCCCCCGGCCCCTTCGTTGGTGATGGGAGCGCCGCCGGGACCCTGCTTGCTCTTGTCGTTGCGGGTCAGGTCGGGGCTGATCTCGCGCCAGGTCTTGCCGCGATTGTCGGAACGCAGCAGGACGTTGCCGCCGTGATAGATCACCGACGGGTTGAACTTCGACACCAGGATGGGTGCGCTCCAGTTGAAGCGGTACTTCTGGTCGCGCGGCGGGACCGCCGCCGGCATTTGCGGCCAGGCCATGATGTCGCGCGCGGTCCTGGTCTCGTCGTCGAACTCGCTGATGATGCCCATGTAGCAGCCGGCATAGACGTAGCGCGGCTTGTTCGGGTCGAAGGCCGGCACCGCACTCTCGCAGCCGCCGACGTCATACCAGTCCTTGTCGGTAATGCCGCCGGGCGCGGCGCTGGCGATCTTCACCGAGGTGTTGTCCTGCTGGCCGCCGTAGACGTTGTAGGGGAACAGGTTGTCCACGGCCACGCGGTAGAACTGCGCCGTCGGCTGGTTGCCCTGCGTGGACCAGGTGCGGCCGCCGTTGAAGGACACGTTGGCGCCACCGTCGTTGCCTTCGATGAGCGTCTCGGAATCGTTCGGGTTGATCCAGAGGCTGTGATTGTCGCCGTGCGGCGTGCGCACGCTGGTGATCGATTTGCCGCCGTCGATCGACCGGCTGACGTCGGCGTTGAGCACCCACACCGCGTCCGCGTTCCTGGGGTCGGCGACCACCTTCATGTAGTACCAGGCGCGCGTGTGCAATGCCCACGCCTCGTTGACCAGCTGCCACGACTTTGCGCCGTCGTCCGAGCGATAGAGCCCGCCCTTGGGATCGGCCTCGACGATGGCATAGAGGCGATCGGGGTTGGCCGAGACGTCGATGCCGATCTTGCCGAGGGGGCTCGGGAGCCCGTCGATCGCCGGCTTCCACGTGCTGCCGCCGTCGGTGGACTTGTGGATGCCGCTGCCCGGCCCGCCGCTCCTGACCTCCCAGGGACGACGAAGGTGGTCCCACATCGCGGCGTAGAGGATCCGCGGATTGGTGGGGTCCATCGCCAGTTCCGAGGGGCCCGTCGTCTCGTTGACGAAGAGCACCTGTTCCCATGCCTTGCCGCCGTTCGTGGATCGGTACACGCCGCGATCCTTCGACGGACCGTATGCCGCGCCCTGGGCCGCGACCAGCACGGTGTCTGGGTCGGTCGGATGGACGCGAATCCGCGAGATGTGCCGGGTACGGTCGAGCCCGAGATGCGTCCAGGTGCGGCCGGCGTCCGTTGATCTGTAGACGCCGTCCCCATGCGACGTCATCACGCCGCGGATGGCGTGCTCGCCCATGCCAACGTAGATGACGTTCGGGTCCGACGGCGCGACCGCAATCGCGCCCACCGAGGCGGTGTTCAGCTGACCGTCCGTGATGTTCGACCAGTTCTCGCCGCCGTCGGTCGTCTTCCACACCCCGCCGCCGACGCTTCCGAAATAGAAGGTCCGCGGCTGCTGCGGCACGCCGGCGACAGCGACCACGCGGCCGCCACGGAACGGGCCGATGTTGCGCCAGGCCAGGGCCGACAGCGAGGCGCTGTCGAACTGGACGGGGTCGGACGCCGGCGGGCGGGAGTCGGGCGCGGGATTGCCGGGGGGCGTCTGGGCCGCCAGCTGCACCGTCAGGGCGGCCACGAGACCCACGGCGAAAACGAGGCGAGGGGCGCGATCGATCATGTCGGGGGCTCCCGCAAGCCAGTGTAGTGGACGTGGGGGCTTGTTGTGGCGAGAGCGTGGTGCTCCCGTGGAATCGAAGATGGTACCGAGTCGCTCCATCTCCCAGGAGGCGCAGCGTGCGGGACGTGCAGTCTGTTCATCGAGCAGCAGCTGGCTCACCTCGCCCTCGAAGGCAAATCAGTGCTGGACGTCGGGCGCGGGACGGGTACTGGATTTTCTTCGCGGAGCGGCGCGGCGCCCTGAGCGTGCTCGCCACTGACGATTCCGTATCGACCACATTTCGGCCTGCAACGTTACGGCGACTGCTTTTCGTGGCAGCGGGGTTGCTATGAACGGTGGCGCGCGGAGATCAAAGTGCTCGCGATCGACGATGTCGTCTCGGTCGGAAGCGAATTCCGGGCGACGCTGCGGGTGGCCAACATCGGTCCCGTTGGCTGGAGAACGCCTGCGACTGGAGACGCCACGCCGGCGCCGCTGCTCTTCAGCCACTCGATGCCCCATCGGAGCGTCGAGCTGGACTACGGGCGGGCGTTCCTCGACAAGCACATCGCGCCGAGGCAGTATTGCAACCTGGAGCCGGTCGGGTACTACTCCCGGTATCTCGAGCACAACAGGCTCGCGTGGCGGGTCACACTCGGGGCCCAGCTGTGGGACTCGGCGATGCAGGTGCCCGAGATCACCAAGCTGACCGTGCGGTAACCGAACACGAGGGTCACCATACACGGGTGGGCGGTGGACGGAACGACCGTTATCAGACCCTCGCCGAGGGATTCGCCCGGTGTTCGCCCGCCGAATCCACGCTGGGTGTCCGACACGACGGAGTTCGTCATCGGCGGCAGCGGGCGCGCGACAGGACGCTGAAAGGACTCGCCATGCAATTGCTTGGGCGCGTTATTGGCGCATTGGTCATCCTCGCCAGTGCGATCAGCTTTGCGGTGCCCAATCTGCGGCTCTCGCTGGAGCGCTCCGTAATGACGCCGACCGGACTTTACGCGATCGCCGCCCTGAGAATCGCAATGGGGCTGGTCTTCGTCTTTGCCGCGCCAGCATCGCGGGAACCGCGGACGCTCCGAGTCCTCGGCCTGATCGTAATCACAGCGGGACTGGCGACGCCGTGGTTCGGCGTCGCCCGGGCGCGGGCGGTCGTGAACTGGTTGGCGAGTGCAGGGCCGTTGTTGATGCGCCTTGACGCCGTTGTAGGGATAGCGCTTGGTGGGTTTCTCGTCTACGTGTTCCGAACGCCGACTCGACGAACGACGTAACTAAACCGTCCACCGGATCGAATCAAGCGCAGTAGCCAGGACCGGAACCCTGGTGGCCGCCGTATTCTGGCGTCTGCGCTAACCGTCCTGGTGCGTCTGGCGGTACTCGTGCAGCCACTGCGCGCTCACGCTGCCGAGGTCCGGCCCGCGCCCTCGCGCATCGCGGAATACCCAGATCGCGAGTCCGATGAAAGGCGGAAGCAGCCACAGCCAAGACGTCATCCAGTACTCCATTACTCCATTTGTGAACGCCACTGGAACGTGAAGTGGCCATCGAGTTCGCTCAGCATCTCCGCGTCCGCGGATCTTTCCTCTGCGCCGCGAAGAAGGCGACACGGCCTGGACAGTATGACTCGTGGCCGTGAAAGCGTCTGTCCCATTGGGCACACGCGCGAACCGGCCACTCGAGGTCGCCACATGTCAGCGTTTGTGAGATGCCCTGTATCAGACCGAACAGCGCACCCTCCCATGCCGCACTAGGCTTGTCGCACAGGAGGCTCCCCATGACCTGGACATGCCGATGACCGACGCGCCCATTATATCGATACCACCACGCCCGCTGACGGTGAAGGCCTTTGGGATCACCGACAAGGGCAAGGTGCGCACCACCAATGAGGATCAGTTCCTGATCGCGGAGCTCAGCAAAGCGATGCATGTCTGGCAGACGAGCCTACCGGAACCGACGCTGCAGGTTGGCGAGGAGCGCGCACATCTGTTTCTCGTGGCCGACGGCATGGGCGGGCACCGGGCCGGCGAACGGGCGAGCGCCCTCGCTGTGGTCGCGATCGAGCATTTCACGCTCAATACTTTCAAGTGGTTCCTGGGCTCGAATAGCGCTGAAGCGCAGAAGGTCCTCGCGCAGTTCCAGGCCGCGCTCTGTGAAGCCGATGCCCGCATTCTCGAGGAGGCGGCGGAGCATCCGGAACTGAGCGGGATGGGGACGACGGTGACGATGGCGTTCCACCTGGGGGCGCACCTGTGCGTCGTGCACGTGGGCGACAGCCGTGCCTACTTATACCGAAACGACCAGTTGCACCAGATCACCAAGGACCACACGCTGATGGCCGACATGGTGCGCAGTGGAGCCCTTCAGCCAGACGAGGTCGCCGGGCACCGTCTCCGCCACGTCATCACGAACGTCGTCGGCGGTCAGGAGCTCGGAGTCAAGGTCGAAGCCCGCGCGTTCGAAGTCCAGGCGGGCGATCGCATATTGCTGTGTTCGGACGGCCTGACGGAGATCGTGACGAACGAGGCGATCGCGGCCACACTCGGCGCAGAGCCCGCACCGGAGGTTGCCGCGAAGAAGCTGGTCGCACAGGCAAGTGATGGCGGGGCCCCGGACAACATCACGCTGCTGATCGTACGGTTCGATGCGGCCGACTCCGACGCAGGAACCCCTCTGGCAATGCCGGGTGAGCAAGGCGCGGCCCCGGCGGTCCGCTGATCCGGCTCGGGTAGTGGTGGAGGATGCTGAGAAGCGAGCTCGCATCGAATTGTCCAAGCTCCTTAATGGGGACAGGAACCTGGTGCGCAATCCGCACATGATTGCAGGCATCGAAGGCCTCATGTACGCAGAGCGAGTTTCGAGTACGCAGAGCGGAGCCGGCGCTCCGAAAAATGGAGCGGATCGCGCAGGCTTTGCAGTTCCCGATAGTAGTACAGCTTCGTCGGTCGCTTGCGGGCAAAGGTCAACTTCTTGAGAAACGCGAGCTCTTCTCTCGTCACGTCGCCGCTCAGTCCCGGATCCTTGAGAAACTGGCGAAGCCCGGGCTCCTCGTCGATCGGCGGCGCGTCCTCTCGTTCGACGAACTCGAATCGCTTCGAGTGGGCGCTCGCCAGTCGCCGGTTCAGGACGATTTCCATGCCGAAGGTCGACAGCTCGATATCCCAGGACTCGATCAGCGGATCGAGAAACGCCACGCAGTGATCCGCCGAGATGGTCAACACCTCGGTCTCCAGGAAGTCGAGCACGATGACGCGCATTTGCGCGTAGCTGCGGCGGCCGACTCGAGCCATCCGACGGAGCCACGCTTCGTCCCTGAGCTCCTCTCTCGCCACCTTCTTCACGACGTCGAGCAGCTTCTGGATCACGAGGTGTTCCAGGGCGCCGAACGGCTCTCGCTCGAAGATCGCCCGGATGGACGGCTGCTTCGCCGGCGCGCACTTGCGCAACATCCACTCGCGCACGCTCGTGAGCAGGGGCGTGGGCGGCTCCGCCAGGATTCGCTTCACGGCTTCGCGACGCTCCAGCTCCGCCAACCGGGCCAACTCTCCCGCCGGGAGCTTGAGGAACGTCTCCATCCGGTCGTAGATGTCGGTGCGCTCAGGTTAAATGAACCAAGATTGGTGACCCTGTTGCGGCCACGAAAGGGGTTCTTAATGAAAGAAATGTTTGTGTTGATTCTTGAAATTGGTTTCGCGCTTCTCCTGGTTGCCGGCGTGGCGATCCTTCTCAGACGACACTCCGGGCCCACGCGTTCGGTCGCTCACGTCCTGTACGACGTGGAGCATCCGGCGCGCGACAAGTCCTGAGATTCGAGCGAGCTCATTGTTGGCGATCACTGACGTTCACTGAAAAGGTGCGGATGCGTTGACATCGACGACGGCGCCGCGACAAGGAGCAATCGGTTGGGATTCAGCGAACGGATGATCGCGGGCGTGACGGTCCTTGATCTCGAGGGACGGCTCACTTTCACGGCAGGAGCGGAAATGGGCCGCCGCATACAGG
>DATLLF010000246.1:0-2050 GCA_035537955.1 Vicinamibacterales bacterium
GCTCGCCGCGAACGACCAGGTCCGCGAGCGCCGCGCGCAGCGCCAGCATCCCGCGTACACCAAGCCGCAGCTCGTCGCGACCGCGCCGAATCAGGTGTGGACGTGGGACATCACCAAGCTGCCCGGGCCGACGAAGGGGACGTACTTCTCGCTCTACGTCATCCTCGACCTCTACAGCCGGTACATCGTCGGCTGGCAGGTCGCGCGCCGCGAGTCGGCCGCCGTCTACCAGGAGCTCGTCGAGGCGTGCTGCAAGGACCAGGGCGTCGTGCCCGAGCAGCTCACCATCCACTCCGACCGCGGTTCGCCGATGACCGCGAAGTCCACGGCGCTGCTCTACGTCGACCTCGGCATCGCCAAGAGCCATAGCCGCCCGTACACGTCGAACGACAACCCGTACTCCGAGGCGAACTTCCGCACGCTGAAGTACCGGCCCGACATGCCCGACCGGCTCGGCTCGCTCGAGCACGCGCGCCAGATCATGCGCGCGCTCGTCGACTGGTACAACGACGAGCACTATCACCTCGGGCTCGCGCTGCTGCACCCTGCCGATGTGCACTACGGCCGCGCCGCCGACATTGTTGCCGCACGGCAACGCGTGCTCGACGCCGCGCACGCCGCGCATCCCGAGCGCTTCGTGCGCGGGCGCCCCGTCCAGAAGGCACCGCCGCCCGCCGCGTGGATCAACCCGCCGCCAACTGAGGCTGTTGCTCAGTAAACTCCACGAAGACTGTCTCAAACTCGTTGACACGCACGGATCTCGGCGCCGTCGTGTCGCTTGATCAACCAGTCGATCGAGCACGGCGCAGAAAGTACCGTCCGCTGACAGCGAGCAGCACGACACAGACCCCGCTCATCGCGTACGAGAAGTAGCGGAAGAACTCGAGCTTCGAGATGTCGGCTTGGCCGAGCATCTTGTAGAGCACGATGCCGACGGAGCCGCCGTATGCGACCGCATCACTGACGTAGATCAGGAGGACGGCGGTCGCGACCGTTCCGAGCGCGGCGATCATGCGGTCGAACAGCACGCTGCCATAGGGCACGTAGCCGAGGTACAGCCCGAGCCCGACGAGGATCATCCACGTCTTGGGTCCGATCACACGACTGTCGAACATCAGCGTCGACACGCCGACGGTGAGCGCGCCGACTCCCATGATGAGGTAGGTCAGGAACAGTCCGCGCTTGTTGTTCTTCACCAGGTACAACAAGCTCAAGACGAACATCACGGAGATCGCGATCGGGATCTCCGTCAGCGTGAACACGCCTGCTTGGTTGTCGTATCCGAGGTCGGCCCAGATCTCGGCAGCGTAGTTGTCGCGGAAGTCGCGATAGGCCGTCAGGAACAGATAGACGATCACGAGGAGAACCAGCCCCGCGAGATATTTCCGGATGAACGCGCGCCGTTCGTTCCGGTCCATCGGTTCCCGCTCGGTGCGAGCCGCGACATCCGCCGCGCTCGGCGGCGGGATCAAGCTCATGCCGTAGGTGGCGGCAAGAAAGACGGGCAGAAACAGGAGGCCGGTGAGCGCCGGCATCCAGGCCTCCGAGATGCCGTTGTCGAGCAGCACCGCGCCGACCGACTTGACGGCACCACTCGCAACGACGTACGCGCAGCTGAGTCCCGCATTGAGGACCTCCGATGTTCGGCGTCCTTCGAGAAAGCTGATCATCACGCCCCACACCGTGCCGAGCGGCAGTCCATTCAGGAACAACGCGACGACCTTGCCCGACGGTGGCAGTACCGCGAACAGGACCAGCGCGACCTCGGCCCACGCGATGAGCAACACGAGCGCCCACGCGCGGCGCTGTGGCGGCATCTCGGAATTGAACTTGATGCCGAGGAACTTCGAGAGCGCGTAGCCAACGAGCTGACTCACGATCAGCGCGCTCTTCAGGTCCAGGCCCCAGAACGTCTCGCCGGTGAAGTGCGCCGCCGCGAACGGCTTGCGGAAGCTGTACATCGCGAAGTACGTCGAGAACGCCATCACCACCGCGTACGTCGCGAAGCGTCCGGGCGACGCGTGGGTCAGCCATCGCGTCACGCGGTGGG
>DATLLF010000247.1:0-5332 GCA_035537955.1 Vicinamibacterales bacterium
ACCTCGCACTGAGCGCCGCTGCTGGCCTCGTGCGCCTGTTCCACAACCGTCGCCGCGATTCACCGCCGGCGAGAGTGCTTCTGCTTCGCCTCGAACGTATCGGCGATCTCCTGATGGTGGTCGGGGCGATCCGGCGGCTGAAGGAGCTTCTTCCACGGGCTGAAATCGATCTCGCGGTCGGTAGCTGGAACCGTACACTCGTCGCGCTCATTCCAGGGATCACGCGAACAGAGGTGGTCGATGCGCCATGGCTGTCACGCGAGACCGGCGCGATGACACACGCGCAACTGCTTGCGCGGGCGCTGCAATGGCGCGAACGGCAGTACGACCTGGTGTTGAACTTCGAACCCGACATCCGCAGTAACTTCCTCGCGTGGTTGAGCGGAGCACCGCGCCGGCTCGGCTACTCGACAGGAGGCGGCGGGGCATTCCTTACGGAGGCGCTCTCATACGATCCGCGGGTGCACGTATCCGACAACGCCATGCGTTTGGTCGCGGTTGCCGCCAGACATTCAGGTGGCCCCAGCACATTGCCGTCGCAGCCGGCATCGCCTCTGATAGAGCCCGCCTTCGCTGGGAAGGCCGCAACGGTGCTCGAGGGGCGAAGCGGGCTGCTCATCGGCGTGCACACGAGCGGTGGACGCGCCGTGAAGCAATGGCCGCACGAGCGGTTTCGCGAGCTCGCCCTGCGATTGATCGACCACTACGACGCCACGATCGTTTTCACCGGATCGACCGCCGATCGACCGCTGGTGGATGCGGCGATGGCCGGCCTGCCGCGCAACCGCGTAGTGGACGCAAGCGGCGGATTCGAGCTGCCCGACCTTGGGTGGCTGCTCACCAGGCTGCGCCTCTTCATCAGCGGTGACACGGGGCCGATGCACCTCGCGCATGCGGCGGGTACACCGGTGGTCGCCATCTTCGGCCCATCGGATCCGGCGCGATACGCACCGCGAGGTGCGCACGATCGAGTGGTGCGGATCGATCTCGCCTGCAGCCCCTGCAATCGCATCCGTCAACCACCGGAGCGATGTACGGGAGGCACTCCCGATTGTCTGGCGGGCGTGCCCGTCGAGGCCGTGATGTCGGCGGTGGCAGACGTGCTCGGCCATCCGGTCCAATTGAGGCGTGCGGTCGAATGAACCTGCGACCGACACAGGGCGACCGGCAGCGGCGCGTCGTCGGCCTGTGGATGGCAGTGGCCGTCACCTTCGGTTGCCTGCTCACTGCGGGCGGCAGCATGACGAGCACCGACGGCGTCGTCGCATTCAACGTGACGCAGAACCTTGTCGAAGAAGGATCGGTTGCGACGAGCGGCGGCGTGATCGAGCTGCCCGCGTACCGCGGACGGGGCGGACGTTTCTATTCGCCCTTCGGTATTGCGCAGTCTCTCTGGAATCTTCCGTTCTATCTCGTGGGGCGCGCGGTCCAGGCCGCCATTACGACACGGGTTGGACGGACCGATACGATCACCAAAGCGGTCGTGGCCCTCGGCACTGTCCCTGCTGTGGCTCTCGTCGCGTGGAGCGGGTTCGCCATCCTCACGATGCTTGGCGTGAGTCTGCGGCGCGCGGTTGTCATTTCGGTGCTGCTCGTGTTCGGAACGCCGTTATGGCCGTACAGCGGCTTCGGCTTCAACCAGCCATTGACTGGAGCCTTCCTCTGGCTGGCGATCCTGGCGGCGATCGCTGGCACGCGCCACGGTGTCCGCATGGGACCGCTCGTCTGGTGCGGTATCGCGGCAGGGGCGGCGCTGTTGACCCGGCACGAGATGATGCTGGCGGCCGGCATCATCGGAGCGTGGATCGTCATCATGGGGGATGGCGCCCGTCGCGGCGCAGCGACAGCGTATCTATCTGGATTCATCCCGATGATGTTGATCTGGGGCGCGCTCAACTGGTGGCGCTTCGGTAATCCGCTCGAATCGGGCTACCTCCGCGACCCGACTCCGGGCTACGGAAGCTCGGTGTTGACCGGCGCGTCCGGACTCCTCCTCAGTCCCTATTCGTCGGTCTTCATTTATTGCCCGATGGCGGTGCTCGCCATCGCGGCAATCCCCGCATTCTGGCGACGGGACCGCTCCGCCGCATCGCTGATGTTCGCCGTTGCGGCCGGTTGTTTTCTACTGTACGCGTCGTTGCAGAACTGGATGGGAGCGCGGTCCTATGGGCCACGCTATCTCGTGCCGATTTTGCCGGCGATCGTTCTACCGCTCGCGTTCTGGACGCCCGCTCGCGCCTGGCGGTGGCCCGTACGGTTCGTAATCCTCCTCAGCGTTCTCGTGCAGGTGCCTGGTGTTCTGGTGGACTACTCCAAGGTCAGGGAGGAACGCGCGGCTGCCGGTGAGACCATCGCGCAGGACATGCGGTGGTCCGGGATGCCGCTGCGCCTCAACGCCAGGGCGAGCGTGCAGGCGTTCGGCCGCGCGGTTCGCCACCTGTCCGGGGCGGAGGCGCCGCCGCGGATCGACCCTTCGGATCCACGGCTCTCGCGCGCGATGACGTTCAGCCTCGACGTCTGGTGGATTCACCTCTTCTACCTTGGTCTGCTCGGACCTGTCGCAGCGGTGGCCATCGGCGCGCTCACCGGTGCGGCCGCGATCGCCGCGTTTTACCGCGCGCTCTCGCTCACGCAGAACCCGTGCAGATGAGCGGCCGAATTCGTGTGCGATCGCATACAGCCTGGCGCACGGTTGCGCTGGACGATTACCTCACTCCATCCATGGAAGAGGAGGCGCACCTCACTGCCAACCGATGGATCAAACAGCTTCGCCACGCCAACGTCGACGGAGATCCGTTCCGGCGCCGGTTCGGGATCCGCGGAGACTCGCTCTGGTGGTTCACGGAGCTCTACCTGCACAAACAACAGGTGATCACGGGGATCCATCGAACGCTCGCGGCGCTCGAAGCCGTAAATGCCGCGGAGTCGCCACGACAAATCGAGGCGGAGCGCTCCGGCGCTCTGAACACTGTGGTGCGCGCATTTGCGCAATCGCAAGGCATCGAATGCGGCGGACTCGCTGCACGACCGGAATCGATGCGCGCGCTCGCTCGATTGGATGCGCGAAGCACGGCTCTGGCGATCGCCGCGTTCGCATCCCGGTTCCGGCCCGCCAAATCGTCCGCCACAACGCCCGTCGATGTCGCTGCATTCGTTCATCGCGCGTTCTGGCGATCGTCGGCGGCGAGCGCTGAGGCAGAGGCGTACATCGGGCCGGTGCTCGCCGAACTCGCGCTTCGCTCCAGCAGGATCCGCTACGTCGGCGTCGGGCCACGGGAAAACTTCCGCGCACGCCGATGGTGGCACGCCGCCGCGCGGCGGGAATCCGAGCAGGATGCGACCATTCCGATCGAACGCTTCGCGCCTGCGCGATCGATGCGCGTCGCACGTCAGATCTGGTGGGCTCGTCATCGCTACCGGAGGCTGCTCTGGGCGAGCCGGGATGTCCGAAGCCACTCGGTGATTCGCGGATGCGACTGCTGGCCACTGATCCGGCGAGAGCTCGCTGGTGTGGCGCTGCTGCAGTGGCCATGGTCCGCTCGCGCCATGGACGAAGCGGCGGCCGCGCTGGACACGTTGCAGCCAGGCGTGGCGATCACGTACGCCGAGGCAGGCGGATGGGGGCGCGCGCTGATGCTCGAGGCGAGACGCCGACGCATGCCGACAGTGGGCCTGCAGCATGGGTTCATCTACCGCCATTGGCTGAACTATCTCCACGAACCCGACGAGATGATGCCTGACCCGGGCAACGGGCAGGATGCGGGGTTTCCGAGACCCACGCGCACCCTGCTCTTCGATGAATATGCCGCGCGGCATCTCGTCCAGGCTGGTGGATTTCCCACAGATGCGCTTACCGTAACGGGCAGCCCTCGCCTCGACGCGCTCGCCTCGCAGGCCACGGCGCTCACGCCCGAGGCCCTCCAGCACGCGCGGAGGATGGCTGGCGCCGAAGACTCTCAGGCACTGGTGACGGTGTTCACGAAATGGCGTGAGGCCTCTCACCTGCTGCCGGCACTGGTTGCCGCTGTGGCCGCTCGCCGAGACATCCACTTGGTCATCAAGACGCATCCGGCTGAGACCTCCGAGGCGTACTCGGCCATCCTTGGCGGCGCGACAAACGTCCGTATCCTCGGGGCGAACGCTCCACTCGCCCCACTCATTCGGGTCAGCCGCGCGATCGTGACGGTCAATTCAACCGTCGCGCTCGACGCCGCGGTGATGCACGTGCCAACTCTCGTGCTTGGCACGTCAGGGAACCTGCAACCCTTCGTGGATGATGGGCTGCTGGTAGGCGCGCCTTCGGCCGAAGCACTGCCTGAAACGCTGACGCAGATCCTGTATGATGAAGAATTCCGCCGACAGCTCGCCGGGCGTCAGCGGGCTCTGCTCGCGAACTACGGGATGCGCGCTGATGGACGCGCGGCCGCGCGGGCGGCGGACGCGATCCTGGACCTCGTGGAGTCCGCTGCCGCTGGACATTCCAAGGAAACCTGATCGCAATGCGTGTGTTCATAACCGGGGGCGCCGGGTTCGTGGGCTCTCACCTTTCCGAGGCGTTCCTCGAGCGCGGCGACGCGGTGTCGGTCCTGGACAATTTGTCGACGGGATCCATCGACAACATCGCGCACCTCAAAGGGCATCCCGCGTTCAGCTACACGATCGACAGCGTCGACAACGAGCCCCTGCTGGCGGAACTCATCGACCGCGCCGACGTGGTGGTGCATCTGGCAGCAGCGGTCGGCGTCAAGCTGATCGTCGAACGGCCGGTCCATACGATCGAGACGAACGTGCACGGGACGGAAATCGTCCTGAAGCATGCGAACAAGAAGAAGAAGCTCGTGCTCATCGCGTCGACCTCGGAGGTGTACGGCAAGAGCGCGGCCGTGCCTTTCACCGAAGACGCCGACCTGGTCCTCGGTCCGACCACAAAGCACCGGTGGGCGTACGCGTGCAGCAAGATGATCGACGAGTTCCTCGCGCTCGCCTACTGGAAGGAGCGCAAGCTCCCGATCGTGGTCGTTCGGCTGTTCAATACGGTGGGGCCGAGACAGACAGGCCAGTACGGAATGGTGATTCCGAACTTCGTGCGTCAGGCGCTGGCGGGAAAGCCGATCACAGTGTTTGGCGACGGCACGCAGTCGCGCAGCTTCACCTATGTCGGGGACGTCGTGCGGGCTATGGTAGCCTTGATCAACGAACCGCGCGCTGTCGGCCAGGTGTTCAACATCGGCAACGGCTACGAGATCACCATCGGCGATCTCGCCGAGCGGATTCGCACGATGACGGGCAGCCGATCGGAGATTGTGCGGATTCCCTACGATCAGGCCTATGA
>DATLLF010000248.1:0-6215 GCA_035537955.1 Vicinamibacterales bacterium
CCAATCATCCGCGACTGCAGTCACCGGACCGCGGCGCTCACCAGCAGCAGCTCGCCGGCGGAAAGGTGTTGTTGACTGTGGACACGGAGCGGCCGAAGGAGCTCGATGGCCTCGGCATCTTCGAGGCCGGATCGGGGCCACCCGTCGGCATCGGACGGATATCAACGGGCCTCGGCTGTCCGCACGCCGAGACCGATCCGGATTTCCTCGGCATGATGGTGACGACCTGTCACATCCTTATCGCGCGCGCCGGGTCGATCAGCGCGGCACGTCGCGCCGGCACCCAACTGGCCGCCACGACCACCACGAGGAGTACGGCCACAGCCGTCACCAGTGTGACTGGATCCTGCGGTGCCACGCCAAAAAGCATGGTGCGCGCAAATCGGCTGCTGGCCGCCGCACCCACGATGCCGATTGCGCCGCCAGCGACGGCGAGCACCAGCGATTCCATCACGATCGACCGTGCAACACGCCGCGGTGACGCCCCGAGCGCCATCCGCAGCGCAATTTCGCGACGCCGCTGCGCCACGGTGTAGGCGAGCAGGGCGTAGACACCACCGGCCGCTGTGATCAGCCCTCCAACCGCGAACAGCGTGATGAGCAGCATGGCGAATCGATCCAGCTGCACGGCATCGCCGAGCAATTGGTCCATCGTCGTCACCGAATGCACGGGCTGATCGGGGTCGACACGAAGCGCGGAGGCGCGAGCCGTCTGGGCCACGGCCACGGGATCTAGGGTCGTCCGGGCAATCACGTTCATGACGAGGTACGGGTTCTGCGAGTGCGGGATGAAGATCTCGGGCACCGGCTCGCTTCGCGGCCCATCGTGACGATCGTCACCGACCACGCCAACGACCTCATAGGGATATGGCCCACGCTGGTAGTCCAGAACCAGGTTGCGTCCAACCGGGTTCTCGGCGCCCCACGCGTTTCTCGCGAGCTTCTGATTGATGATCACCACACGGGGAGCGTCAGCCTCATCACGGTCCGTGAACTCGCGTCCAGCAATCACGGGACGGCCCAACGTTCCGAAGTATCCAGGTGTCGCCATCCGAATGCTGGCTTCCGGCACCGCGTTGCCTTCAGGGCGGGCGTGCTCAGGCCAGAACGGCCGGGTGAAGTCGGAGCCGATCGTGCCCATCGGAAGGGACGTGACCGCTGCCACGGACCGAATCGCGGGAACCTCACGAAGTGAGCCGAGCACGCGGCGGTAGTAGTCGGTGGTCTGCGCGCCGGTGCGATACCGAGCGGCATCGGGCGTGATGCGCAAGACGAGCAGGTTGCTCGTGCTGAAGCCCACATCCACTCGTCGCAACTCCGCAAATGTCCGAGCCAATAACCCGGCTCCGACGAGCAACATCACGGCCGCCGCAATCTCGGCCACCACCAGCCCCGCGCGAAGCCGGCCAGATGCGCGTGCTGATACAGCGGCCCCGTCTTTGAGCGCGCCGGCAATCGGTGTGCGGCTGGCGCGAAAGGTCGGAACAGCGTTTCCGACAGCGGTGACCAGGAGCGCGAGGACGGTCGCAAACGACGCGACTCGTGCGTTCATCGCCACTTCGTGCAGGCGCGGAATATCGGCGGGCGCGATCGACAGGGCCGCGTCCACCCACCACGCCGTGAGCAGGATGGCGATGACCATCGTGACGATCGCGCTCAACACGCTTTCGGCGATCAACTGTCGCGTGATGCGGCTCCCGCGGGCGCCGAGCGCCAGGCGAATCGCCATCTCCCGGGTGCGGGCGACACCACGCGCCAGGGCCAGACTGGCGACGTTGGCGCAGACCAGCAACAGCAGGCAGAACATCGCCGCAAAGACGAGGAGGAGCTCCAGATGGCTCGTGCGGGCGATGTCATCCGCGAGCGGACTGAGCCGAATACTCCAACCGGCGTTCGTGTCCGGATGCTCAGACGCCAGTCCCCTGGCCAGTGTCTGCATCCGCGCCTCCGCGCCTTCGATGGACATCCCGGCGCTCATCCGTCCAACCACGCGCAAGAACCGAGCCTCGCGAGGGGGGCCGTTGGGAAAACGAGGACCGCGGTACGACGTACGCATATCCCACGGCGCCCAAAAGGCGGTCGCCGCGTCGGGCACCACGAAGTCTTCGGGCATGACACCGATCACGCGCCAGTCAAGGCCTTCTACGAAGACGGTCCGATTCACGACCTGAGGATCGGCGCCCAGGGTCTGCCAGAGGCGATAACTCAGGACGATGACCGGTTCGCCGCTGGACGGCTGGCGCGACGTGATTGACGCCGCGCCTTCGAATTCGTCGGCATGGAACGTGCGCCCAAGGCGTGGTTCACGACGATACACGTCGAAGAAACCGCGCGTGACATGCACCCCGGTGATCGGCGTGCCGCCGTCGCCTCCCCGGAGGGTGGCCGAGACCGTCATCATGGCGGTGATCGCATCGAACGCATCATTCCGGGCGACCCAGTCGAGGACATTGCCAGGGGACGGGCCCTCGCGCAGGCGATCCTGGCTGACGTTCGACTCGAACATCGTCACCAGCCGATCGGGTTGATCGTAGGGAAGCGGTCGAAGCAACACCGCGTCAACGAACGCGAAGAGTGTGGTCGTCGCCGCGACACCAAGCCCGAGGAGGAGTGAAATCCCGACTGTGACTCCTGGAGATCGAACGAGCGCCCGCAGGGCCTGAGCGAGATCGTGCGTGGCTCCGACGAAGACAAAATCCCGGAGAAGCGCGAACCACGTCGTCATGAAGGCGACGCGCCCACGCGCGCGAGCCTCTTTGAGCAGCCGTTCGCCGTCTTCGCGGATTTCACGCCGATGGATCGTCATGCGCGATAGGCCTTTCGCAACGCACGGCTCGAGCGGGCGTGATTGACAATGGCTTCGAGACGCCGCACCTCGGCATCCAGCACACGCTTGCCGTGCGGCGTCAGCGCGAAGTACCGACGCCGCTCGTCGTCTTCGTCGGCGGCCGGTCGGTGATCAGACTCCACAATAAAATCGGTCTTCTCGAGCTCCCGAAGCAATCCGTACAACCCTGCGGGCCAGAGGCGCACCTGGCCGTTCGTCCGCTCGGCCACCTCCTGCATGATGCTGTAGCCATGCCGAGGTCCATCTGCCACTGCCAACAGAATGTGGAGAACCTTCGGCTTGAGCGGCAACAGCCGTTCGACGCTTCTCAACTTGTCAGTCATGATGCGCCTGGCTCAACTCCTTGGACGTGACAAGTGTTGGACCAGTTCACGATTCGATATATATATTGAATTGTTTAGATACGTCAATGTGGTCGACCCGGCGCTGGCGAGATCCTTGAGGGGGGCTCGCGTTCGTGCTTGACGCGCTCGAGGCACCCGTGGCATCTGGCTCATCCGTGCCCGTGAAAGGGGGTTCGCGAGCCTGTTCGTTACCGCCGGGTGTTAGACTCAGGCCGGCTCGCCCGGGTGGAACCGATGGCGAATGGCGTCCAGACCGCGCGTGTCTACCACTTCGGGGCGTTCACCGTCGATGCTCGTACCGGCGAACTGTCCCACGACGATCGTCGAACGCCGCTCCGCGATCAATCCCTTCAGTTGCTGTTGGCGCTGCTGGAGCACCCTGGCGAGCTGATCACGCGCGAGGAGCTGGCTGGACGGCTGTTGGGGGGCTGACACCTTCGTCGACTTCGAGCGTGGCCTGAACAAGGTCGTCAACCATCTCAGGGAGACGCTGGGGGATTCGGCGGAACAGCCGCGCTTCATCGAGACGCTGCCACGCAAAGGCTACCGATTCATCGCTCCGGTGACCCACGGCGGTGAGGCTGCCGAGCGGCCGGTGCCAGCGGACACACGGCGAGCATCGGGCCTTCGCCGCTGGCCTCCCTGGTCGGCCGTCCTGGCTGCGGGCATCGGCATCGCGATTGGCGTCGGGATCGGCGACGTCCGACAGTGGGTGGCCAGCCGGAGGAGCGCGGCTCCGCGGATTTTGGCGCTCGCCGTCATCCCGCTCGAAAACCTCTCTCAGGATCCCGAACAACAGTACTTCGCCGACGGGCTGACCGACGCGCTGATCACCGACCTGGCCCGGATCGGCACCGTGCGGGTCACCTCACGCACCTCGCTGACGCGCTACCGGGGGACGAGAAAGAGCATCAGAGAGATCGGGCGGGAGCTGAACGTGGACGCGGTGGTGGAAGGCACCGTGACATACGCCGGCCGCCGCGTGCGGATCACGGCGCAGCTGATCCAGGTCTCCACCGACATGCATCTCTGGGCTGACGCGTACGAACGCGACGTCAGCGGGATTCTCGACCTGCAACGCGCGCTGGCCACCGACATTGCCCGGCGTATCAACGTATTCGTCAAGCCGCTCGATCGCGCGCCGATCGTGGACCCGGAGGCGTACGGTTTGTACCTGAAGGGACGTTACGCGTTCTACGAGTACACGCGCCGCGGCTGGCAACAGGCGATCGAGCAGTTCAACCGGGCGATCGAGATCGACCCGGCGTTCGCGCTGGCCTACTCGGGCCTCGCCGAGAGCTACGTGGTCGCCGGCGCGTACGGCGCGATCCCGACGGAGGAAGCGCTGACGCGGGGCAAGGCCGCCGCGGCGAAAGCCCTGGAGCTGGACGATGCGCTGGCCAGCGCTCATTACGTGCTGGCAACGGCGTACACCTGGTACGACTGGGACTGGGCGGGCGCGTCAACTCGATCCCCTTTCGCTGATCGTGAACGCGAACCTGACGCGAGCGCTGTACTGGGCCCGCCGCTACGATGAGGCGATCGAGCAGGCTCGAAGGACCCTCGAATTCGACCAGGGCTTCGCCGTGGCGCTGTTCTGGCTGGAGGGTTCCCTTCGGCACAAGGGCCTCTTCGAGGAGGCGGTGGCACTGCGCCAGACTGTGGCCGGTCCGGAGCAGGCGGAAGTCATCGCACGTACCTTTCAACGTTCCGCCGCGCTCCGGCGACCGGCTGATTTTCGCATCGTTTTCAGGCCGGTCAGGTCGGCATGCTCGATGTCAGCGATCCGGAGCATCCCGTCCAGGCAGGCATCGTCAACCTCGGCCTCGATGCAGGACCGCACATGATTAAGCTGACCGACGACGACAAGCGCCTGGTCGTCAGCGATTACTTCCTCAACGAGGACGACTTCGGCAAGATCCATTTCGAAGGCGATCACCACGTGCGCGTGGTCAAGGTGTTCAAGCATCGCCTGGAGCTCGACCGCCGCTTCGACGTCGACTTCAACAACGCGTTCGCAACCGGACCGGCGCGGCCGCACGGAGTGGCGGTGAAGTGAGCCGCTCGCCCCCGCGAGGCGGCGCAGGGGCGAGATCGTCATCGTGGCGATCCCGGAGCGCGCGGCACGAGTGTGTCACCCGGTCCCCGGACGAGCCGCCTTTGAAAATGTGGCTCACTGCACTGGACGATCTGCGCAACTAGCTCATCCGTGAGACAGCTTGATATGGCCGTTTCCTAAGCCACCCGGAAGCCGTCAGCTCAACTGGCGGTTCGGAATCGCACACTTGAGCAGGCCTCGGCGCCGGTGCTGTAGTTGCAACGCCGAATCGCACCTGCGGTTCTCGGCGTATTCCAGGTCCTGACGATTCCGCGCCGGATCTACCTCATCAGATTCCGCTTGCCATTTATCCTATCGATTGAATAGATTTTATAGAGTTCTTATGCTGACTCGAAAGGGCAAGTACGGACTCAAGGCGATGCTGACGCTCGCGCCCGAGCATGCTCGCGGCCCAGGTCCACCGCGTGTTCCAGGTCCTCGACGAAACCGCACGCCTCCTGATGGCACCACCCTCCCGATGCCGCCCGGATGCGTCAGACCGGCGACGTCTGCGACACGCCCCACCCGATTGAGTGGGGGAGCGCGCGACGATCTGCCCGGCTCTCTACCTCATCTCCCGCTGTCGTTGTCGGTGCGCGGGCAAAGGTGCCGGCGGCGTCCTGACGGGAGACCCGACTTCATTCGGCTCCTCGACGGTCGACGACAGCGAGATCGGCTTGGCTGAACCGTCATCTCTTGGAGGAGTCATGTTCTCATTGCGGGTAATTCCCTTCCTCATCGCGTTGTCGTTTCTCGCCTTGGACCCGGGCGCCTCAGCGCAGGAGGCCGGCAGCGTCATTTCTGGCACGGTCAAAGATTCATCTGGCGGCGTGCTTCCCGGCGTGTCGGTGCGGATCGCCAGCGAGTCGACCAATATCGCCGTTGACTTCACCACGAATTCCGACGGTACGTACGCGTCGGCGCC
>DATLLF010000249.1:0-4973 GCA_035537955.1 Vicinamibacterales bacterium
GCGCAGCCGCTCGTGTTCCCGCAGTTCGCGCACTTGTAGCAGGACCCCGAACGCACCATGATGGACCCGCACGTGGAGCACGGCGGCGCGTCTTCCTGGTTCTGCATCGCGGCGAACGACGTGATCTTCGGCGACGTGATCGCAGCAGTCGCCGACGCGCCGGCGGCGGCGGCCACATCCAGCGGCAGCTGCTCGGGCGTCGTCACGAGATCCTCGCGGACGTTGACGCCGGCGCGGAACTGCGCATCGGTCGACAGGAACTTCGTTGCCATCCAGCGGAAGATGTAGTCGACGATCGACTTCGCGAAGCGGACGTCGGGGTTCTTCGTCATCCCGCTCGGCTCGAAGCGGACGTGGCTGAACTTGTCCACCAGGTCCTGCAGCGGCACGCCGTACTGGAGCGCGTAGCTGATCGCCTGCGCAAACGCGTCGGCGAAGCCACTGATGGTGGATCCTTCCTTCGCCATCACGAGGAACAACTCGCCCGGCTGACCGTCGTCGAAGAGGCCGACGGTGATGTAGCCCTCGTGGCCGGCAATGTCGAACTTGTGCGTGATCGCGTGGCGCTCGTCGGGCAGCTTGCGGCGAACGGGACCGGTTGAAACCGGCGCGTTCACGGCGGCGGCCTTTTCTTTGTCCCTCGACGTGTTCAGCGGCTGCGTGCGCTTGCTGCCGTCGCGGTAGATCGACACCGCCTTGGCGCCGATGCGCCAGCTGTCGACGTAGGCCTGCTCGATGTCTTCGACGGTCGCTTCCTTCGGCACGTTCACGGTCTTGCTGATCGCGCCGGAGAGGAACGGCTGCGTGGCCCCCATCATCTTGATGTGGCCCATGTAATGGATGCTGCGCACGCCGCGCGCCGGCTTGAACGCGCAGTCGAACACCGCCAGGTGCGGCTCGCGGATGTGCGGCGCCCCTTCGATGGTCTCGTGCTCGTCGATGTACTCGATGATCTCCTTCACCTGCTGCGCGTTGTAGCCAAGCTTCTGCAGCGCCATCGGCACGGTCTGGTTGACGATCTTCATGAGACCGCCGCCGACGAGCTTCTTGTATTTCACGAGCGCGATGTCGGGCTCGACGCCGGTCGTATCGCAGTCCATCATGAAGCCGATGGTGCCGGTCGGCGCGAGCACGGTCGCCTGCGCGTTGCGGAAGCCGTGCTGCTCGCCGAGCTCGAGCACTTCGTCCCACACGTTCTTTGCCGCCTCGTAGAGGTCCTTCGGCACGTTGGTCTTGTCGATGTCCTTCAGCGCCGAGCGGTGCTTCTTCATCACGCGCAGCATTGGCTCGCGGTTCTTCTCGTACCCCGCGAACGGACCGCCATGATCGCGTGCGATCCGAGCCGACTGCGCGTTCGCCGCGCCGTGCATCAGCGCGGTGATCGCACCGGCGTAATCGCGGCCGCTATCGCTGTCGTAGGGCAGGCCGCGCGACATCAGCAGCGCCCCGAGGTTCGCGTAGCCAAGGCCGAGTGGACGATATTCGTGGCTGTTCTTCGCGATCGCCGGCGTCGGATAGCTCGAGTTGTCGACCAGGATTTCCTGCGCCGTGATCATCGTCCGGCAGGCCGCCTCGAACGCGACGGTGTCGAACTCGTTCACTTCGCTTGAAGGACGCCCATCGGCGTCCTCGCGCAGGAACTTCATCAGGTTGATCGACGCGAGGTTGCACGCCGAATCATCGAGGAACATGTATTCCGAGCACGGGTTGCTCGCGTTGATACGCGCCGTGTGCGGGCAGGTGTGCCAGTCGTTGACGGTCGTGTCGAACTGCATCCCGGGATCGCCGCAGATCCAGGTCGCCTCGGCGATCTGCCGCATCAGGTCGCGCGCCTTGTACGTCGCCACGACTTCACCGCTCGTCACCGACCGCGTCTGCCACTCGCCATCGTCGAGCACCGCGCGCATGAACTCGTCGGTCACCCGTACGCTGTTGTTCGAGTTCTGGAAGAACACCGACGCATACGCCGGACCGGTGAACGAACCGTCGTAGCCGGCATCGATCAGCGCCCAGGCCTTCTTCTCCTCTTCAACCTTGCAGTTGATGAACTCGACAACGTCAGGGTGGTCGGCGTTGAGGATGACCATCTTCGCCGCGCGACGCGTCTTGCCGCCCGACTTGATCACGCCCGCGAACGCGTCGAAGCCCTTCATGAACGACACCGGACCCGACGCCGTGCCGCCGCCCGCCAGCAGTTCAAAAGAGGAACGGATGTTCGAGAGATTCGATCCGGTGCCGGATCCGTACTTGAAGAGCATCCCCTCGGTCTTGGCGAGGCCGAGGATCGAGTCCATCGTGTCCTGCACGGCGTTGATGAAGCAGGCCGAGCACTGCGGATGCTTTTCGAAGCCGACGTTGAACCACACGGGGCTGTTGAACGCCGCCTTCTGATAGACGAGCAGGTGCTTCAGGTCATCGCTGAACGCCTGCAGGTCGTCGTCGCTGGCGAAGTACTTCTGCTTCGCGGCCCATCCAGTAATGGTGTCGACGACGCGGCCGATCAGCTGCTTGACCGAGCGCTCGCGCTCGGGCGTGGCAAGGGTGCCGCGGAAATACTTGGAGACGACGATGTTCGTGGCCTGCTGCGACCAGAAGCGCGGGATCTCCACGTCGCGCTGCTCGAAAACAACGGAGCCCTTTTCATTGCCGATGACCGCGGACCGGATGTCCCATTCGATTTCATCGAACGGATCGATCCCCTCCTTGGCGAAGAAGCGGTCGTATTCGAGCCCCGGCGCCAACACGGGTGGCGCCGGACGCGTCGAAGTCTGCGGGCTGGTCGTTTCCGTCTGGCTCGTTGAGCCAACAGCAGCCTTCTGCATCATCCCTCCGAACGTAGAATCCCCGACCTCCCCTGGGTCGCGAGATTCAAAAGCTTGTTGTGTCTTGAATGCCCTTCACATCTACGGGGGCTGGGATGCCCCGGTCACTTGATGCCACGGGCGGGCATCAATATGGACCCGTGGAACGGCGATGTCAAGCGCGATTCCACCATATATTGTGTCTGATTTTGAGTCACCGCGCTAGATATGGACACTTTGCGCGGATTGGCGGGAGGTTCTTCCAAGCGACCTATTTAATGGATGAGGCTGGGCAGGCACGTGCTGGGTGCTGCGTGCTGCGTGCTACGTGCTGTGTGCGGGTGGAACGTGCGGGGTGCTACGTGCTGCGTGCGACGGTAGCACGTGCACGTAGCACGTTGACTTACCGTCCCTGCAGGCCTTTCGCCAGCTTCTCGGCCTTGTCGGCGAGTTCCTTTGCAACAAGCAGGTTGCTGTTCTTCAAGTTCTCTTCCGCCTGCATGTAGAACAGCTTCGAGTCGTCGTACACCTTCTGGCGATCGGGGCCGAGCGTGCGGTAGTCGATGTTCTCGAGCGTCTTCTTCGTGCGCTCGATGGTGTCGCGGATCTGCGCGGCGGCCTGACCGGCGTTGCCGACCTCGGGTGTTCGCAGTTGCGGAACCGGCGCAGTCGTATTGGCCGGCGCCGGATTCGGATCGGCCGGTTTTTCCTCGGGTTTCTCCGGCTTCGCTGTCGACTCGGCCGGACGCGGCGGACGTGGACGCGTTGGCGCCGGCGCGTTGTTTTCCGGGAGCTCTGGGACCGGTGGCGGCATGGGCGCCTGGAGCGGCGCGAGCGGCGTGATGACGCGCGGAGGAGGTATCGGCACCTCCAGCGCAGGCCGCTCGCGCGGGGTTTCGGCGCGCGCTGTTGCGCACGCGCTCAGCAGTACGGTTGCCAGCCCGATCAAGGCTGTGCGTCCAAGGAAACGGCTCATTTCACTGTTCCTATCAGTGTCACGCCTGCGGGAAGATCAGCCGGAAGCGCGTCCCACTCCCCGGCGTCGACTGCACCTCGACCTCTCCATCATGCAACTGGACGATGCGGTACACCATCGATAATCCGATGCCGGTGCCTTTTTCCTTGGTCGTGAAATAGAGGTCGAAAATACGGCTCAGGTGTTCCGGCGGGATGCCGGTGCCGGTGTCTTCCACATCGATCTCGACCCGCCGGCGCGGGGTGGAGCGGCAGGCGAAGCGCAGCGTGCCTCCAGTGGGCATCGCCTGGCACGCGTTCAGCGCGAGATTGAGGATCGCCTGACGCAGCATCGCCGAGTCGGCGTTGATCTCGGGCAATGCGGGTGGGCATTCGACCTTGATCGTGACGTTGAACCTTTCGGCCTCCGGCCCGACGGTGGTGACGACATCCGAGATCATGTCCGCGAGACTCACCGGCTGCAGCTTCAGTTCGTCGGGCCGCGCGAACTTCAAGAACCCCATCATGACTTCGTCGAGTCGACGGATCTCGTGCGCGATCACGTTGACATGCTTCTGCATGTCGACGCCCTGCGCGGGCACCGGGTTGGCCGCGCGTCCCGCGCCTGCCGCCTCATGCGCCTCGAGCTTCTGCTTCAGCAACTCGAGGTGGATCGTCATCGCATTCAGCGGGTTCTTCACTTCGTGTGCAACGCCGGCCATCAGACGTCCGAGCGCCGCCAGCTTGCGCGAGTAGTTCAGCGTCGACTGCACGTGACTCAGGTAGCCGAGATTGCGCGCCACCAGCATCGCGCCAATGAAACGGCCGGAGCCGTCTTCGATCGCGTGCGTGACGAGCAGGTGTTCAGGCGAGGCATCGTCGCCTGCGGCCGCCGACTCGGTCCGGATCGGCACCGGCCCGACGCTCTTGCGCCCCGCCAGTGTCTGATCGATGAGACTCCGCATCGCCGGGTTGCTGCCGTGGTCCTCGAGCAGCGCCTTCATCGCGGCGTTGGTGAAGATCACCTCGCCCGACGGTGAAAACAGGGCGACGGCATCCTCGAGGTTTTCCATCACCGACTCGAGATCCGTAGACGCGGTCGGCAGCGGCTTCTCGCGCACCGCGGAGAGCTGTGCGCTCACCGCTTCGAAGGAGCTGCCGAGATCGCGGAACTCCTCGCCGGGCAGATCGAGCGACACGTCCAGTTCGCCGCGCCCA
>DATLLF010000250.1:0-2320 GCA_035537955.1 Vicinamibacterales bacterium
GTTCTTGCGCTACCGGGAGGCGCTGGGCGAAGACGTCGGTGCGATCCCGGAAGGCCTTTATCCCGGCGACTATCTCAAGCCGGTGGGGGCGGCACTTGCGGCCCGGTACGGGCGGGCGCTGACGGACAAGCCGGAGGTGGAATGGCTTCCGATCGTTCGCGATTGCGCCATCGAGATGATGATGGCGGGAATTCGCGACGACCTGAAGTCGCTCAATGTCGTGCAGGACGTCTTTTTCTCCGAACGCTCGCTGATCGAAGGTGCGCGCGATGACGTGGGCGAGACCATCGCCGCCCTGCGGCGTGCCGGCTATGTCTACGAGGGTCGCCTGCCGCCGCCCAAGGGCGCGCCGATAGAGGATTGGGAGGACCGAGAACAGACGCTGTTTCGCGCGACCGATTTCGGCGACGATGTCGATCGACCGCTGATGAAGTCCGACGGCAGCTATACCTATTTTGCCTCCGACATCGCCTACCACAAGACCAAGGTGGATCGCGGTTTCACGACCTTGATCGACGTATGGGGAGCCGACCACGGCGGCTACATCAAGCGCGTACAGGCGGCGGTGAAAGCGGTGCAGGCCATCACCAACGCTGCTGTCGCCCAGCTCGACGTCAAGATCGTGCAGCTGGTGAAACTTCTGCGCGGCGGCGAGCCGGTCAAAATGTCAAAGCGGGCAGGGGAGTTCGTAACGTTGCGTGAAGTCGTTGATGAGGTCGGCAAGGACGCGGTCCGCTTCATGATGCTGTATCGCAAGAACGACGCGGTGCTGGATTTTGACCTTGCCAAGGTGATCGAGCAGTCGCGCGACAACCCGGTCTTCTATGTCCAGTACGGTCACGCGCGTGGCCGATCCGTCTTCCGCAACGCGAGGGAGGTTGTCCCGGACCTCCCCAACGAGGGAACGGCGCGGGCGACAGCCCTCGCAACTGCACCGCTCGACCGGCTCGACGACGCCGGCGAACTTGCGCTGATGCGGCGGCTGGCGCTCTATCCGCGCCTCGTCGAGGCTGCTGCCCTGGCCCACGAGCCGCACCGGATCGCGTTTTATCTCTATGAACTTGCAAGCGATTTCCACGCCCAGTGGAATCGCGGGAAAGATTCGCCACATTTACGCTTCATTATCCAGAATGATCCACAAATGACCATGGCTCGCCTCGCGCTCGTGCAGGGCGTTGTCACCGTACTCGCGTCAGGGCTTGGGGTGCTCGGCGTCGAGGCGCCTGAGGAAATGCGTTAGTCACGCTCGGTGCCCTGGGGCAATGGATCCCGCTCGCCTGGGTCCGCCACGCAACCGACCGAGAGCGACGCCAGCACCGGAAACGGAATGAGTATGGCGGACGATCACACATTACGATCCTATCGATCCAATGATCGCTATCAGCCGGCAGAGCCTTCGCGGCCGAACGAGCAGGCAGGGGGCGGAGATCCGCTTGCCGAGCTTGCCCGACTGATCGGGCAGCGCGATCCGTTTGCCGAGTTCGGGCGCAGCAACGCGCGTCAGGGGCAGCGGCCAGCGCCAGATGTACCGACCACTGCGCCCGACGACTGGCAGCAGACATCAATGCACGAATCGGACTTGGCAATGCACGAGCCGGACCTGGCGCCTGGTTCCGGGTACCGGGAGCAGGAGTACGAGGTCCGCGAGGACGACGCGCATCCGTTGGCCCCCGCGACGGGCCACGACGAAGTGCCGCTCGCGGCAAACTATCAAGACGGGCACCACGACGATCGCATCCACGACGCCCAGCACTATGATGATCGACCGCATGGGGGCGACGACGCAGCGCCCTATTACCAGGACGATGCCCCGCTCGAGCCGCACGAAGACGAGATGTACGACGATGCGCCTCACGCGCGCCGCCACAGTGGTCTTGTCACCGCTCTCGCGCTGATCGGTTGCGCCGTGCTCGGTACGGCCGGGGCATACGCGTATCGGAGCTATTCCGGCGTGCCGAGCTCAACGCAGCCGCCGCCCGTCATCGCCGCTGACAACTCGACCCCGACCAAGATCGTTCCTGCGACGGCCGGCGATCCGCAATCGAGCAAGGCGGTCCAGGATCGGCTCGCGACCGCAGAGAAAGAACAGCTCGTCTCCAAGCAGGAAGAGCCGGTGGCGCTTTCCGCGCCGCGCGCGGCGCCTCCTGCTCCATCGGGACAGGCCGGGTCTGCAGCACAGCCCTCCGCTGGATCAGAGCCGAAGAAGGTCCGTACCGTCACCATTCGCCCGGACGGAGCCGACGCCAGCGGAGGGCGGTGCTGCAGACCCGGCCTGTCCCGATGGAGCAGGAGGCGCCGCGCGCGGCGCGGAAAGCGCCAC